>NZ_JBUXLH010000008.1:0-111366 GCF_055193055.1 Moraxella sp. I5G
TCATCAGCTTTACGTTTTTCTTCGGCTAGACGCAATTCTTCTTTTTGCTGTTCTTCTGCTAAACGTAATTCTTCAGCTTTTGCCTTAGCTTCAGCAATTTGAGCTTCTTCGGCTTTGCGTTTTTCTTCAGCGAGACGTGCGGCTTCTTGAGCTTCAGCGATTCGGGCTTCCTCTGCTAAGCGAGCAACTTCATCGGCTTTACGTTTTTCTTCGGCGAGACGAGCTGCCTCTTCCGCTTTACGTTTTTCCTCTGCTAAGCGAGCGGCTTCGTCCGCTTTGCGTTTTTCTTCGGCGAGACGAGCTGCCTCTTCCGCTTTACGTTTTTCTTCGGCGAGACGCAATTCTTCTTTTTGCTGCTCTTCTGCTAAACGTAATTCTTCAGCTTTTGCCTTAGCTTCAGCAATTTGAGCTTCGTCGGCTTTGCGTTTTTCTTCTGCTAAACGTGCGGCTTCTTCCGCCTTGCGTTTTTCTTCTGCTAAACGTGCCTGATCCGCAAGTTCTTGCTCTTTTCTTGGGTTGTATAAGCGGTAATCGTGATTATCATTTTTCAACTCATAGCGGTAGGTCCCTACATCCACTGTGCCATTCGCCAAAGCAACATTGACGTTGTCAGTCTGAGCAGTGTTTTTAAGGGTCAACAGGCTGAGTTGTTGCAAGGTTTGTGGTTCAGCACCGGTGTTGCGTACATTTAATACAAAATTCCCTGTTGCCAAACCATGCACTGCCACATGATCGCCTTTGTTTTCCTGCAAATAAGTGCGGTAATTAAAAGTGCCGTTTCCGCTTAAATCGCCTAGTACGGTGAGTTGATTAAATGTTTGATTATTCGTTTGAGTCGCAAAATCCGGATTAAGCGTAATTTGGCTGTTATTAAGGGTTAAATTGCCAATTGTTGTGCTGCTTGGTAACGTCCAGTTTGCATTGTCTGACAAGGAAACCAAGGTATCTTTACTTCCTTGAATTTGATGATCAAAACGGGCGTTAACGAAATTTAATTTTGCCTGATCAGAAAGCGTCGCATCGCCCGCCAACGTAGCATTTTCAACCGTTGCCACAGTTTGGTTATTCAGCACAAGTGTGCCAGTTTGAGTGGCGTTATGCGCTAAGCGATATTGGCTTTGCCCTTGTAATGCCACATTGCCCGTAACATCAGCAAGTCCCAGCACCGATAATTTGGCATTGTCATTCAGGGTAAAATTACCATTGATTTTGCTGCGTTCAATGCTCGCAAAGACTTTATCAGATAAGGTTTGGCTCGCGCATTTGGTTAACCCCGTCCAGTCAGAACGGGCACAAATGAAATTCGCCTGTTTGTCGGTAACACCTAATGTGGCATTAGCGTTATTGCTTAATTGCCAATCGCCGTTTATCACAGAAACGTTTCTAGAAACGACCGCACTTCCGCCCTTAATGATGAATTTTTCCGCTTTAAAGGTACGACTTAGCCAGTCATCGTCAATCACTACTTCCCCTTGCGGACGGCCAATTAATGCCGGTCGGTTTTGGTGGTTATAGGCATGAGGCGTTGGGCGACCACTAAAGACCAACATACCGTTTTCTTGCGTAATATTGCCGTTTAAGTTGGTTCCGCCTGACAATAGAAAAACGCTGTCTGCGTGCGTAGGTCGATAAACCACATCTAATCGACCATTATGAAGCCCGGTATTGGTTTCACCAAACCAACCGTTAAATGCCGCCGCTTTGGATTGGTTAATTTTGCTTTCATTATCAATTTGTGCATTGCCAAGAAGCGTGACGGTTGCTGCCGTGTCTTTGTTATGGTTGACAATTTGTGCGCCTTCATCGGTATTTTGAATGCGATTAAAGGTAAGTGAATGTCCGTTAAGATCTAAACGACCGCCACGGAAGCCGAAATAAATATTGTTTGGATTAACTTGGTCGGCACTTTCCAATTTCACCGTAGGGCGACCGCTCACAATACCTAATTGATTAAAGGCTTGTTTTTTGCCTTGCTCGTCCGCTTGTTGATTTAAAACGACAACGCCGTCCCCCACGCTGATATCGCCTAGGTTTTCGCCTTTACCGTTGACCAATAACGTGCCTTGCCCAATTTTAGACAAACGATCGCCTGCCGGATTTTTGACTTTCCACGTCACCGTACTGCCTTCACTTACTGAAACACCAGCACCTTTCCAAGTTTCATCGGTGGTAGGCTGTACCACAAAATCCCCTTCAAAGGTCAGCCCGCCAGCCCCCTGATCAATATTATTTTTCAGGGTTACTGTGCCGTTTTCCATATTCCCAAAGTAAATATTCTTACCGTGATGAAGTGCCGGCATATAAGGGTTTGGGCCACCATATCCAAAAAATTCATCTCTGCCGGAAGAAGGCAGGCTGTAATTGGCAAGTGGAGTGTTTGTGACAACTCTGCTACCTTTGGTTAATTTACCGCTGCCGTTATCGTCTGCCGTCCAGTCATAAGAAGCTGCTGTAAAGTCAAATACCGTCAGCAAATCACCGGCAATGATCTCATCCAAATAATTCTTACGTGCAATTTGATAGGTATTTTCTTTTCCTTGATAAGGGTGTCCGCTACGCAATACGCCGTTTATCAGCCATTTTCCTGCCGTTTTATCATAAATAAACATCGGTGAACCACTGTCACCGCTAGAACCTGAAATCGGTAACGGGCCATATTGATTCGGATGACGCACATCGCCGCTTAAACTGACCTCACCATTGTTCGCCCAACCTTGCATAAAGGTATTGCCTGCCGTAAGGTAGTTATACGCCATGGCAATATGATTGCCATTGTCATTATCATCACGCAAAAATTGCCAACCGCTACCAATTCGCACCCGCATTGGATACTTTTCTAAATCGCCATAGGTGCTACCCTGCATATTTGACACCATTTCTATCGGCGCAGCTTCTGTGACGAATTTGGCTAATCGAGGATTATGGTAGTCCGTCATGTAAGGGTGAGTACGGTCGTTTTTATAATTATTTCGTTTAACGATGTTATAACCGAATCGGTGCTGATCGGGGTTACTGCCTTCCATGCCGAAATCAACATTTCGATAACCTACGTTATGTGCCACACTGACGATATATTGATCGCCTACAAGCGCCGCCACACCATTACGACTGACCACCGAAAAATCCATCATCGGCACATTTTGCATCATGGTGCCGATAGATTCGCCTTTTTTATTCACTACCGCAATATTTTGCGCACCGGGAGTAAATTTGCCTTTATTCTCAGCAAAATCACGGAAATATTGATAATCCACGCCGGAATAAACTTGTCCGGCGAAGGCAGAAGAACTTAAAATGCTTGAAATCAGCAAAGTGAGTAATTTTGGTTTAAAAACAAAAAACTTGGGTTTAAAGGATGACTTGGGTTTAAAAAGTGGGCGTTTCATATCTTTACAATCAACTATTAAAATAACATTTAGACGATAAAAACCCAAATAAATAAAATCTTCGCTATAAATAAAATCACCAAGAATCTTAGTTTTATCTATTTATAGCCAAAATACTATCAGTTTTGAGTTAAGCCCAAAATGCAAAATTTATACCCCCTAGATTTTGTTTTTAAAGGTTTCCGATGATTGCAGTAATTTTAGATTTTAATGGGAAATATTTTACGATTTGTTTATTTTATATCACAAATGTAACAACAAACCCCTGCCAATTTTGACAGGGGTTTTTAAACAGGTAATGATCACAAAGGATGATGCAATTAAGTCAATTTTTTAATATCAAATCCAAGTTCTGCAATCGCTTGTTCTTGCTCAATTGGTGCAATTACTGCTCTAGCAGGAGTTTTATCCTTTAAATACAAGTTTGCTACTCGTTTTAAATCGTCAATGGTGACTGACAAAATCTGTTCACGTAAGCTTTGTTGCCATGCTTTGGTGCGCCCATGTAAATTAGCAAAACATGATTTAACCGCTTCACCAGCAGGCGAACCTGGTTTATCCATACCCGAAATGATGCCCATAATAGCTTCTGTTAATTTTTCATCATCATGGTTGTTTTCTAACAGCCAATCAATGCTGTTTTTAAAATGCTCAAACGTTGCTTGGCAATTAGGGTCGCGATAACTAAAAAACTTAAATGCTGCAACATTACTATCAAAACTTGCTCCACCACCATAAGCCCCACCTTTTTCACGAATATTGCTGTGCAGATAGCCATTTCTCAAAAATGGTGCCAAAACCATCAGTGCTGGTGCATCGGGATGATTGGCGGTTACCGCAGGGTACGCGCTGGCGTTATGATAAACATTTGTTGCAATAAGCCATGCTGTATCTGAATGATTGTTTGTTAATAATGCAGTTAAATCATCAAAAGGCAGTTTATCTGCTTTTGATAAAGCGTAATTGGATGTTTGATAATCAAAAGTTTTTTCAATCTTCTCAATCAGCTTTGGCGCAACTTCTTTTTCACAAACCAAAATTACATCTTTGGGTAGATTTATGATTTTTTGATGCAAATCTGTTAAGCGTTTAGTCAGTGTTTGCCACATTGCATCATCGGCTTGGCTTAAAAAAACTTTTAAACTTGTCAGTGCAGGCAGTCCAGAAAACGCGTATTCAATCGCTGAAAGTTTACTCATACCACGACTAGCCGTTTGCATCGCATAAGCGTGCCCTTGCGATGCCAGATGCGATTGCCAACTGGCTTGTTTTTGCGACAACAATTCACGCATACGCTCAACTTCGTTAAAAACACTGTCATTTAACACTTCGCCAATAATATCAATGGCTTCTAATTTGCGATTTAAAGCTCGAGTTGCCAAAATAAAATAACTGCTCATCTTATCTTTATCTGATAAATCAGTTCTTTGAGAAATGCGAGCAGTCACTCCTGATGAGTGAGCCGCCTGATAAGCCTGGAATGCGCGCGCATCGTATTGGTTTGTACCCAGCTCTGACAACAAAGTAAGATACGTTGGCAGCAAAGGATTGGTTAAAATTTCATCGTATTTTTTGTCTAAATTAATCAATACTTGATAATAATACAAGCCATTAGTACCTGCATGATATTCATATAAATTACGTTGTTCACCTTGAATGGTGATTGGGGTAATTTGCCCTTGTGTAAATGCCACTTCGCTAGGAATGTCTTCAAGTCCGACCTTTGGCAACAGATTAACATCATCAGGGGTTGCCTGACGAATTGCTAAATCCTTAGCTTTTTGGCGTAAAATTTGTTTGTCTTCCTCACTTAATTTTTCAGCAAGTTCACGTAATTGGGCTTGTTCTTCGTCCACCAATCTTTGAGCTTTATCCTTATCAGGGCTTAAAGTCAGGCGAACACGATGTGGATTGTCAATCAAATAGGTTTTGATAAGTGACTGCACCCAGTTTGGTTGTTGAGCTTGTTTTCTTAGCCATGTCAAATGCTCATCAATTTGCCAAACATCCATCACATCGCCGCCGTGGAGTGCTGTGCTAAATGCCTCAAGCATTAAAGTTAAACCATATGGCATGCTATCGCCACCAATATGGCGCTGGTCGAGTTCCATTTGATGTAAAATGGTTTGAATGGTTTCTTCACTGATGGGGTTATTTGCCACTTGGGTTAATAATGCCAAAATACCTTGTTCAATATCATCGGCATGATTTTTTTCAGAGCCACGAAGTCCAGCATAAAAGACCATTTGAAAATGACTGTCATCAAGTCCTAAAAGTGGGTTTGCCGACGTACCAAGTTCATGACTATCCAAATACGCTCGCAGTGGTGAGCCTGCGTGTTCAGTTAAAACACCTTCCATCAAGCGCATTGCCAAACGCTGTTTTGGGTCAGTAATGGTTGGTAAAAGCCATGCCAAAACCTGATGAGTTTTTTGTTTACCATTATCATCACTGGTATATGTATCAAATACTTGTAAAGGTTTGGTTAAACTTGGCTCTTTCATGGATGCAAATTTTTTGCCCAATGCTGGATACTGAACATCATCAAAACGCACCAGCGCTTCTTCATGTAATTTTTCTTGAATCTGAGCGACAGGAATGTTCCCAAAACTCATAATAATGGCGTTACTAGGATGATAATGGGCTTTATGAAAATCAACCAAATCTTGATGGGTTAATTTGGGAATTTGTTTTGGGTCGCCGCCTGAATTGTAATGATATGTTGTTTTTTTAAAAACATGAGGCATAAGCGCATAATAAAGCTGGTCAATTTCACCGCTCATCGCTCCTTTCATTTCATTAAATACCACACCATGGTATTCAGGCTCATCTTTCTCATTTAATTCAACACGAATGCCCTCTTGTGCAAAATCCAGTTCATTAATATTGGGAAAAAATACCGCATCGGTATAAACAGATAATAAATTAAAAAAATCATTTTTATTTTGGGTGGCAAATGGATAAACTGTCCAATCTGCCGCGGTCATCGCATTCATAAAAGTATTTAATGAACGCTTAATCATGCTAAAAAACGGGTCGCGAACAGGATATTTTTGCGAACCACATAATACCGTGTGTTCCAAAATATGAGCCTCGCCACGTGAAGTCATTGGCTGAGTGGCAAAACCAATCAAAAAAGCATTTTCGCTGTTGTTGCACGCCAAATGATAATGTTTGGCTTTGGTTTTTATATGTTCACTAATAAGTACGGTGATGCCCAATGCGTCAATTTGATGACGATGAATCAATTTAAAAGCTGGATGTAATATTGTCATGTATTTTTTCCAAAAATAAAAAACATTATATTGTGGCAAGAAAGCAATTTTTAAACAAGCCTTTGCTTAGAAATTCACACAACTTCAAAAAAACACAATCGCAAAAACACAACAAAAGGCACTAAATTTACCCTTGTACAGTTAAAATCTTAGCGTTATACTGAACGGGTGTATTTAAAAACGCATTTAAATAAATAATAAGATTCTTTAATTTAAAAAAGGTAGAGACATGAGTTATTTTGGCACTGACGGCATTCGTGGACAATTTGGTACTTTTCCGATTACTCCTGATTTTTTACTGCGTTTAGGGTTTGCAGTTGGTAAAGTTTTAGCCAGCCAAAATCTTAACAGACGATATAGCGTGGTGATTGGTAAGGATACTCGGCTATCGGGTTATGTGATTGAATCTGCTTTACAAGCAGGTTTTAACGCATCAGGCGTTGATGTGCATTTACTTGGACCCTTACCCACGCCTGCCATTGCTCATTTAACACGCAGTTTTCATGCTGATTTGGGTGTGGTTATTTCAGCTTCACACAACCCCTATCAGGATAACGGCATCAAATTTTTTTCTACCGAAGGCAAAAAAATCCCTGATGAATTGCAAACTGCCATCAATCAAAAATTAGATGAATTGGTTGGCGATACGTTCGCCCGATTGACTGACATTAATGCCGGCCAACTGGGAAAAAGTTATCGGATTGATGATGCTAAAGGTCGTTATATTGAATACTGCAAAGGCAGTTTTCCTTATCAGTATGATTTAAAAGGTTTAACCATTGTTGTAGACTGTGCTAATGGCGCAGGTTATAGTGTTGCCCCTAGAGTTTTACGGGAATTGGGCGCTAACGTCATCACCTACGCTAATAAACCTGATGGTATTAATATTAACCATAACTGCGGCTCTACTCATCCAGAAAATTTACAAAAATTAGTCTTGGAACATAAAGCCAATCTAGGCATCGCTTTAGATGGTGATGGCGATCGGATTATTATGGTGGATGAGTTAGGCAATGTTGTTGATGGTGATGGTATTTTATACATTTTAGCTCATGGACAAACAAAAAAACCCAAAGGAGTTGTTGGAACATTAATGTCCAATATGGCACTAGAACTTGCCATGAAAAATCAAGACATCGATTTTATCCGTGCTAAAGTTGGTGACCGTTATGTCATGCAGCAGCTTGAAAAACATGGATTTAGCATTGGTGGTGAATCATCAGGGCATATTTTATGCCTAGATAAATCTCGCACTGGCGATGCCATTGTAGCAGGTTTACAAGTGTTGTCTATTTTAGTACAATCAGGCAAATCATTATCTGAACTTTTGTCAGGTTACACACCGTTTCCACAAACCCTAATTAATGTACGATTACCCAAAATTAGTGACCCATATGAAAATAGTGAGCTGGTAAAAGCGTTTGATGACGCTCAAAATCAGCTGGGCAATACAGGCAGAATCTTAATTCGCAAATCAGGTACTGAACCTGTCATTCGTGTGATGGTAGAAGTTCAAGATGGTGAGCTTGCCAAAAATTTAGCCGAGCAGCTTGCTGAAAAAATAACCACTGTTTTAGCATAAATTACCCATTAATACATTGGAGGCAGTCATGGCAATTGATTTTAGCGCCAATCGACAATCATATGAAAAAGACGAGCTGATTGAAAGTAACATTCCAAACACCCCCTATCCATTGCTAGAAAAATGGATTAAAGAGGCAGTTGATGAACAAATTGGTGAGGCTTACGCCTTTAGCTTGGCAACGTGTGGGCGTGATATGCGCCCAAGCGTTAGAACGCTGCTAATGCGTGAAATCAGCGAACAAAATGGCGAAATTATGATGATTTTTTATAGTAATTATCACAGCCAAAAAGGACAGGATTTGTCTGAAAATCCATTTGCTGAAGCCTTGTTTTTTTGGGATGATTTGGAGCGACAAATACGAGCTTCGGGTCGTGTCGAAAAATTATCCATTGAACAATCCAAAACATATTTTCACAGCCGCCCAAAAGACAGTCAGCTTGCTGCTTGGGTTAGCAATCCTCAAAGTGGCGTTGTTCAAAGCCGTGAAATTATGGACAGTAAATTTGCCAGCCTAAGCAAGGAAAATATTGAAACTGTTGATTTACCTGACTATTGGGGTGGGTATAAATTAATTGTGGACAGCATTGAATTTTGGCAAGGGCGAGCCAATCGCATGCATGACCGTATTTTATACACCAAACAACAAAATTCTTGGCAAAGAGTGCGTTTATTGCCATAAACCGCACTGTTTGTAATTGCAATCTTCGTAAAACCACCGCCTTAAAGGCGATGGTTTTTTACTTTATAAATAAATCAACTTAAAAATAATTCATATTATCATGAAAATATTTCATTAAATTTATAAAAAAATAAAAAATTTTTTAGCTATAATGGAACACTTTAATCTCAAATTGTTGTATTTTTGGAACTTTTTATGTCAAATATTACTCTACGTAACTCAATTGCACTGGTTTTAGGGATGTATGCTGCCCCTATGACATTTGCTCATGACCATCAGCCCCATGTGGTTTTAGATGATATGGTAATTACAGTAACACGCGTACCTACCAACCAAAATCATGTTGCCGCTCGCACCACTGTCATTAATAAACAAACCATTGAACAAAACCCAGTATCCAATCTTTCAGACGTCGTTCAAAAAGATGCCAGTATTTCAGTCAAACAATATGGTGGTGTTGGTCAGGTACCTGAAGTGTCTTTACGTGGTACAAAAAATATACATACATTATTTTTATCAGACGGAGCGCGATTAAACAATCAAAATAATCTTTCACCTGTTTTTTCAGGGTTTTACGATTTAACCAATATTGATAAAGTAGAGATTTTAAAAGGTCCAGCATCGGTTCAATATGGCTCAGATGCCATTGGTGGCGTGGTGCAAATGATTTCTAAAGCACCTGAAAAAACTGGGGTAAATGTAACAGGTTTGTGGGGTGAAAATAATACTTATAAAGCCAGCGTTCATGGCAATCTTGTCAGCGATAATGGGTTTTACGCCAGTCTTGGTGGTCAGCGTTTAGAGAGCGATGGCACGCGTATTTTTGACAATCAAAACAAACATGACAAAGCCAGTTACGACCAAAAAGGTTATCATGCCAAAATTGGTACGAATCAACAGCGGTTTTCTGCCAGTGCTGCTATCAGCCAAAATGAAGGGGTTAATATTTATAGTGGCACAACCAATGGCGCACTGCCTAACACCGCTCAACGTCAATTTGAAAACCGTTTAATTAATGTACTGGGCTCTTACGATGTGCTTAACAATTTAACCGTATCTGCTCGTTATTCCAACATCAAAGATAAACAAACTCCTGTTGATGGCTATAATAACCATTACAACACCCAAAGTGATGAAGGGGATGTTAACGCTCGTTGGAGTTTTGCCCCAAATCAAAATATTTTATTTGGTGTTAGCCATAATAAAGCTGAATATGACAGTAATACCATCACAAACAACAAACAAAAGGTAACCGGCACTGGTTACTATATTCAGCACCAATATAATACAGATAAAATCAATACTCAAGCAGGTCTGCGTTTAGAGGATAACAGTCGTTTTGGTACACATACCGTTGGACAAATTGCAGGTCGCTATCATGTTACACCAAGCACAAGCGTGTACAGCAATATTGGAACAGCCTTTAGAGCTCCAAGCCTAAATGAATTGTACACTTCTTGGGGCGGCAATGATAAACTAAAACCAGAAGAAAGCTTATCTTATGAGATTGGGCTGGACCAAAAGATTGGTAATTATGCCAAGGCTGGTTTATCAGCCTATCATACTAAAGTTGATAAACTGATTGAAAATCCTAATTGGGCGGGTTATAAAAACATTGACAAAGCAACATTTCAAGGTGGTGAAGCAACCCTATCGTGGAAAAAAGACGCCTTTTTTGTTGCAGCAAGTTATGCCCATGTTAAGACCAAAAACAAAACTACAGGACTTGAGTTATCCTACCGTCCAAAAAATACAGGAACGCTTACTGTAGGTTATGATGATGGCGTTTACGGACTGAGCGTTTCGGCGATTGCGCGCTCAAAAGCTAAACATTACAGCAGTTCTGGAACATTATTAAGCAATATTCCAAACTACACCACAGTGGATTTGAATGCTCATTGGCAGGCAACCCCCAACATCAAACTATTTACCAACATTCAAAACGTTGGTAACAAAACTCAAAAATTGGTTTACAATACCTACCCTGCTGTAAACTGGTATATTAACGATGGCCACCAAGCAAATGTTGGGGTGACGTTTAGTTACTAAATAAATGTTGAGCGTGGGATAATTTTTATCACGTTATTTTTATGCTACAATGACACAAAACCTAATGGTGTATTTGATGTTTATCAAGTACACCATTAAACATATGTACACTAATATAGGAAAAACCATGAGCGAATTTACTGATTATAAAGTTGCCGATATTCATCTTGCTGATTTTGGACGTAAAGAAATCAGTCTTGCCGAAGCTGAGATGCCTGCGTTAATGGGGCTTCGTCAGCGTTATAAAGACAAGCAGCCATTAAAAGGTGCTAAAATTTTAGGCTGCATTCATATGACCATTCAAACAGCAGTTTTAATTGAAACTTTGGTTGAATTAGGCGCTGAAGTTCGCTGGACATCATGCAATATTTTTTCCACTCAAGACCATGCTGCTGCTGCAATCGCTAAACGCGGAATTGCTGTATTTGCTTGGAAAGGCGAAACTGAAGAAGAATATGTTTGGTGTCTAAACCAGCAAATTCATAAAGATGGCAAACTTTGGGATGCCAATTTGATTTTGGATGATGGCGGAGATTTGACCGCTTTAATTCATGAAAAATACCCACAACTGCTTGAAAACATTCATGGTATTTCTGAAGAAACCACCACAGGTGTAGCAAGACTGATTGAAATGCTAGAAGCTGGCACTTTAAAAGTACCTGCCATTAATGTCAATGACTCTGTTACCAAATCCAAAAATGATAACAAATACGGTTGTCGCCACTCTTTAAATGACGCCATTAAACGCGCTACAGACATGTTACTATCTGGTAGACGTGCTTTGGTTATTGGCTATGGCGATGTTGGTAAAGGTTCTGCTCAATCTTTACGCCAAGAAGGCATGATTGTACGTGTTACTGAAATTGACCCTATTTGTGCGATGCAGGCGTGCATGGATGGTTTTGAAGTGGTATCTGCCTATAAAAATGGAGTGCAAACAGGTAAAGCAGAAGATTTAAACCTACAATTACTGCAAAATACCGATTTACTGGTAACCACGACGGGTAATTACCATGTTTGTGATGCGGTTATGTTGGATAACCTAAAGGCAGGAGCGGTGGTTTGTAATATTGGACATTTTGATACTGAAATTGATACCAATCACCTACGCAAATACCGCTGGGAAGAAGTCAAACCACAAGTTCATCAAGTGTATCGTTCTGACGATGACAAAGATTATTTAATTTTATTATCTGAAGGTCGTCTGGTAAATTTAGGCAATGCCACAGGTCATCCATCACGAGTAATGGACGGTTCTTTTGCCAACCAAGTCTTGGCACAAATGCATTTATTTGCTGAAAAATTTGCAGATTTACCCAACGATAAAAAATCTCAAAACATCTATGTTAAAGTTTTGCCCAAAAAACTTGATGAAGAGGTTGCGGCAGCCATGGTGGTCGGTTTTGGTGGCGTGCTTACTCAACTGACCCAAGAGCAAGCTGATTATTTAAATGTCGCCATTGAAGGTCCTTATAAAAACGACAGTTACAAATACTGATTGCAAACACTAAAATCAAGCCTAATTCATTGACGATTTAGGCTTGATATATGAAGCGATTTAAATATAGGTAAATTAGGATTATTTTATGAATAATGTGCTTGATATCGCGCCTTTTTCTTGGATTGATGGTGAAAACAGTGTTTCTGTTATCATGACTGAAGTAGGTTCATTCCAACAAGATATCTTTGACAGTCGAGCTGAAGAAGGTTTTGAAGGTGGCGGTTATGATTGGCAGTCATTAGCGGTGGTATTTTTGGCAGAAAAAAAGTTTCATCTAGCAGAAAAAATCAATTTTGATAGCGAAAGTAGTATGTTTTGCGCATACACTCGTAAAGAAGACGCACCTGCCTTACAAGAATTTATCATCGCCTTTAAAAAAGCGCTTGACGATAAACCTTTGATTTTAGATATTTTTTCACGTGCCGAACTTGACTAAGTTGCAAACGGACGATTTAAATGCATTCAGCAATAAACAAAAGTTAACTAAAGTTTAACTCATACACAAGTTTTTGGTGGCATGGGTTCGTGGCTAGATTCTCCGCCCTTTAGCGCCGAAGAACATCAAAAAGCAAGTCATACGACCGCTTAACCGAATAGCTGTATGAATGTAGAAAATACACTTTAAAATAATATAACTTTTTGATAATATTGGATTTTTATGAATAATTCTGCTTTACACAATATAGAACAAATACAAAATCTGCTTAATGGACTTAAAAATCAATTGCAAACGCCTAAGGTGTTCAATAAACCCAAAGATAAAGCGCTGTTTTCCTTTGAATTTTTTCCCACAAAAACCGATGACGGACAGCATAAACTTTTACAAACGTTTGACACATTAAACAGTCTAAACCCCCAATATTTTAGCGTAACTTATGGCGCTGGCGGTTCTACGCGAGAACGCACGTTAAAAATTGTAGAAACGCTTAGTAAAAAATCCACCACGCCAATCGTGCCACACATGTCATGTATTGGTGACAGCAAAAAAGAAATTGGTGAACTGTTGGACTACTATAAATCGCTTGGGGTTAATCGTGTTGTTGCTTTGCGTGGCGATTTACCATCAGGTCAGGTGGGTTATGGGGAACTGCCTTTTGCTCTGGATTTAGTCAAATACATTCGTGAGCATTCAGGTGAACACTTTACCATCAAGGTTGCCGCTTACCCTGAAATGCACCCACAGGCAAAATCTTTTAAAGATGATATCAAAAACTTGGCTGAAAAATACCACGCTGGGGCTAATGAAGCCATTACGCAGTTTTTTTATAACCTAGACAGCTATCTATTCTTGCGCGATGAGCTTGCTAAATTGGGCATCCATCAAGAAAACTTTCCCATCATCGCAGGCATCATGCCCATTACAAAAGCCAGTAACCTAATCCGTTTTGCTGATAGCGCAGGGGCAGACATTCCAAGATACATTCGCAAACAGCTTGCCGATTATGGCGATGACACTAAATCCATTCGCCAATTTGGCTTTGAAACAGTCATCAAACTATGTGAAAAATTAATTGCTGAAGACGTACCTAGTTTACATTTTTATAGCATGAATACAGTATCGCCAAATAAAGAATTGGTTGAAGCATTGGGTCTTAATTAACAACATCACAAAAACAGCAGATAAGCGCATCGCAAAACAAAAACGGCTAAATCTTGTTACGCATAAAGACATTTTGGGGTTATCCATTAGACCAAAACCAGTGAGTAGTTTTTGACGTATTTACTATGCAATCATAGCTGCTGATATCATCGTTTTGCTGAGGTAGTTTATCATTTTAACCGCTAAAAAACCCGCCGTACTAAAAAGTAGGCGGGTCATTAGTCAAAAAGAGGCTTTTGGCAAATCAAGATTAAATTGTTTGTTTTGCCTGATTATCGCTACGAACAGCCTTAATTTTTTGGTCAGCTGCCCAAGCCAAAATATCTTCTCGTTTTAACGCCGTTGCCATCAAATCGGGAAATTGGTCTGGTGTGCAAGCAAAAACAGGCAAATTCATATCTGCAAATACTTTTGCCAATTGGTCATCATAAGACGGTCTACCATCATCGGATAACGCCAACAGTGTAATGACATTTACCCCTTGCTTAGCAAGGGTTGCAACACGGCTGATTAATTGTTTTTCATCGCCACCTTCATACAAATCAGTAATCAAAATCAAATGAGTTTTACTTGGACGCTCAATGCGCTCAGCACAATAAGCGACCGCCTGATTGATGTCTGTACCACCACCTAATTGTACACCAAACAATACGCTAACAGGGTCAGCTAAATCATTGGTTAAGTCTAAAATTGCCGTATCAAAACACACCAATTTAGTTTTAACCGCAGGAATGCTTGCCATTACTGCTGCAAAAATCGCGCTATAAACCACCGAAGACGCCATACTGCCTGATTGGTCTACACATAAAATCACCTCATCCAAATCCGTCAAACGTCTTTGTTGTCGCATAAAACCAATTAATTTTTCAGGAATGACGGTTTGATAATCACTTTGGTAGTGGCGTAAATTTGCAGTAATGGTTCGCCCCCAATCTATATCATTAAATCTTGGGCGATAAGTACGTTTTGATTTATTGACCGCTCCACGTATTGCCTCACTGGTTTTTTGCTCTAAGCGCTTCATCAATTCATCAACCACACTTTTAATAACAACGCGAGCAGTATCCAACGTTTTTTCAGGCATCACAGAACGCAAACTTACCAAATCCGCTACCAAATGCACATCAGCTTCCATCGCTGCCAAAAATTCAGGCTCTAAAAGCATTTGCTTTAAACCCAAACGATGAAACGCATCTTTTTGAATGACTTGCACCACCGAGCTTGGAAAAAATTCACGAATATCACCAAGCCATTTAGCAACTTTTGGCGCAGAACGTCCCAACCCGCCACGTCCTTTTTTACCTTCCCCACCACCATCATACAGTGCCGACAATGTTTGAGATAAACGCAAATCTCTTTCAGATAACTTATGTGCTTTTAGACCTTGCTCATCTGTTATTCCCAAAATCAGCTGCCAGCGGCGATATTTTTCTTCCTGCTCGGTTTGTGCTTTGTAATCAGTCATGGTGTATCCTGTGGCAATAAATTGGTCAGTATTTGTGCATGCTGTTGCCAAATTGCTGATAAATCTTCACGATAAAACAAGATTTTATCTTGGGTATTTTGTCCAAAAATTGTATCTAACAGACGTTTTCTTTGACCACTATCTAAGACACTAAACACTCGACGAAATAATGGTAAAAACTCGATAAATTCTTGTTCTTGCAGTCCTAGAATCCATACCTGAATCGCATTTAATAACATCTTATCATAAATCAAATATTCCACCGATTCAGCAAAAAATCCTTCAAAAAATTTAGCGGCATTTTCAGCTTGAATCGCAGGCGATAAGGTTTTTTGTAAAATTTTATTGAGCTGCTCAGCATCGATACGCTCAGCTTGATAACTAAGACGCACAATCTGACCCAGTATCGTAAAATGATACTGGCTGCCAGTGCCAAACGAGTTGATAATTTCATCAAATGCCTGCCACCATCTTTGAATCAAGGATTCATCTGCCGTCAAATTTAGTGCTTTGTGTGCTGATTCGATATGTTGCTGATATATACTTGCTTCATCGTTGCTGATATTTTTGATGGCATAAGGCAACGCAATGGCAGCTTTAATGGTCAATTCAAACACCAAATCACCAATTTTATCCAGTGCCATTTTTCTTGCTGTGCCATAACGCTGTAAATGCACCAAAGGGGCGATGCTTTTTATCATTGCCAATGCATTATCAGAATGGGCAGCATTTAGACTTAGATACTCAATGCCTTTAGCGCCTGCTTTATCCAAACCCGCCTGCAATGCCGTTTGAATTTTTTCTGTTAAATCCGCTAAATCAGTGATTTGTTTTAGTGATTGAATGGTTCTTTGATGACAAGCCTCATAAATTGTATTGCCATATACTAGATTTTCCATCAGCGTAACGGCAAATTCAGGCTGCCATTGAAGTTGCCATTTTTCACGAAAGGTGCCACGACTGTTACCAAAATCCAAAAGCTCACCCCATGGTACGCCCAAAATATTTAAACGGTGTAGCAAATGCGATTTTTTAAGCCCAATTTCACTACGTAAATCCAATGAAATTTCTTTAACTAAGGCTTCTGGTGATAATTTAGTTTGTTTTTGCTGACGTTGTAAGTCTTCAAGCAGCGGTGTTAACGGTGTATTATCAGGAATCACCCCAACCTTATGACCCAATAATAAATCTTCTGCCAATTCTTGCCATAAAACACGCTCCCCAAAACACAAGCACGCTACTACCGCCTCAGTAAGCTCCTCAAAACTCACTGAAGCACGCACTCTAACTGCGGCTAATGATTGAGCCAACCTTACTGCCTCAATCACAGATGCAGTAGAAACGATATGACCTTTTTGGCGAAGTGCATTGGTAACTTTTGCCAGCCAAGATACTTGAGCCTGCTGTTTAGAGTTGCGATTTTGCCAAAGGTGTTCATACCACATTGGTGATGGTACGCCCGCCCCATAATGCTGATTGGAAAGCCTGGCTGAAGTCCAAGGAATCCAAGTACTTTTGATTTTAGATGCTGCTAATTTTTTAGGCAAAGTTTTGATTAAGGCGGTATCTTGCTTTGAGCTATATTTAATGGGCTTTTGGTTGCTGTCTAGCAGTGCAAAATCCAAATCCAAAGCAGGAATATGCCACGCTCCACAAACAACCGCCGTTACAACATCATCGGTATCATCTTTGGTTAAACGATGAATTTCTTGACGCATATAAGCTTCTCGAATTTCATCTTCTGAATCAATCATTTGTTCATCATGCAATGATTGACGTAACGCATTCATCGCCTTAGCAACCGCCACAAAAACTGCCGTATCCTCATCCAAAGACTGCTCTACCAAATCATTCCACCAGCTTTCACCATCCTCATAACCTGCCAACTGCGCCAATGCGCCAATCGGGTCTTGACTGATTTTTAGTGTTTGATTTTCTGGCTCTTCGCTTTTTGTGGATGGTTCGTCCATTTCTGTAAGCGACTCATTGGCTTCTTCATTTTTTTGGATTTGATTAGCAAGCTTAATCGCCATTGGCACATCAATAAACGCTACTTCTACCCCATGGTTTACCGCCCATAAACATGCCTGATATTCTGGTGAAAAAGTCGCAAATGGGTAATAAAAATGACATTCTGGATTATCTGAAGCATAAGAAACCAGCGCCACAGGTGGTTTCATCTGCTGATGAGCCAATAGTGGCAAAAGCTCACTGCAATCGCTAGGGCCTTCTATCAGTACACGTTTTGGCTGTAAAACATCTAATGCTTGAACCAGTCTTTGACTGGAGCCTGGACCGTGATGACGTATGCCAAAATAATGAATGTGTTTCACGCTTGCCCCTTATAACAAGTCATTCATTGTATGATAAAATTCAGCATAACCTTTGCGTTTTTTGAGTACAGTTTCCAAATACTCTTCCAATACCGTTTTATCTTGCACCGGGTCTTTGATAATTGCCCCCATCAAACTTTGACTAATGGTATCAGCTGATAATTTACCATCATCAAACCAATGCGATTGGCTCAAGCTATTAACCATCACTGAAATCGCTTCTGCCGTCGATAAATTGCCCGTTGGAGTTTTTAAAGCAATTTTACCATCCAAAGTTTCGCCGCCGCGTAGCTCACGAAAAATAGTAATTACTTTTTCAATCTCTTCGCCGGCATTACCAGGCACAGGAAGATGCAGCGATTGACCCATTTCTGCCACGCGTTTAGATACGATGCTAATTTCTTCTTTCATATCATCCGGCAATGGCAGTACCACAACATTAAAACGGCGTTTTAAAGCCGATGATAGCTCATTTACGCCTTTATCACGGTTGTTGGCAGTAGCAATGACATTAAACCCTCGTTTGGCAAAAACAGCATCATTTAACTCACTGATGGGCAACATCTTTTCAGATAAAACGGTAATTAGTGTATCTTGAACGTCAGAACCCATACGTGTTAATTCTTCAAGTCTGCACAATGTACCCTCCTGCATCGCTCGAAATAAGGGGGTTGGAACAAGTGCGTCTTTACTTGGTCCTTTAGCGAGCAGTTGAGCGTAATTCCAACCATAACGAATTTGGTTTTCATCGGTTCCTGCTGTACACTGAATCACTCGGGTGCTGTCACCTGAAATTGCAGCCGCCAAATGTTCTGATACCCAAGATTTAGCAGTGCCTGGCACGCCAAGCAATAAGAGCGCTCTATCAGTAGCAAGGGTTGCAACGGCGGTTTGAATCAGGCGACGATTACCAACGTATTTTTCACTAATTACCGTACCATCTTTGGTTTTACCGCCCATTAAATATTTTACTACTGCTTGCGGGGATAACTGCCAATTTGTGGGTTTTTCGCCCACATCTTCAGCTTTTAAAGCATCAATTTCGTGACGATAAGTCTCTTCAGCAGGCAAACGAAGGATTTGAGTCATGATTTTTTCCTTATTTTTTAAATCAATTTTTGACAGAATTGGGTAATAATGCATTCAAATGCAGCAGCACCAAAGCGTCTTCATGGTAGCTTACGCCTTGTTCATTTAGATATTGCAAACATTGTTTGGCAATATCATCATCAACCAGTAGCGCTAAGGCATAAAAATTTCTCCAAACATCCCAATAATCCAGATGTTGTATACCGTAGCTACTTAATTTTTTAAACGCGGGTAATTGACATAATTCATCAAAGCTAATGTGAATTTTTTTATCAAAAAAATGCAATAAATCAAAAAAGTTTTCCATTTTCGTTAATGCATCGTATGCAATGTCTTCTAATGCTTCTTTAGGAAGGCAAGGTTTGATGATATACCAATAATTTACACTAAAGTTCTTACGAAGCTCTTGAGTCCAATTTTTTGCTAAGATTATTAAGTCATCAGAATCTAGACTTTCAGCTGCATTTTTGAACAAACTTTCAGTAAAATCGTAATTTTTCTCAAAATTCCAACCTTGTAAAAATTCACTCATGGTAATTTCAAGCTTTTTGGCCCATTGATGAATGCTGATATTTTCTAAATTTTGAATGAGATTATTAAGTTTTGTATAATTTTTTCTGCCAATTGTAGATGTTAATAAACGATTTCTTTTACCCCATTTAAATTCTTGCATGAACTCTTCAAGTACTGAGTCTTCGTTTATTGCACCAAGTCTCATCAAT
Source organism: Moraxella sp. I5G (assembly GCF_055193055.1). Lineage (NCBI taxonomy): Bacteria > Pseudomonadati > Pseudomonadota > Gammaproteobacteria > Moraxellales > Moraxellaceae > Moraxella > Moraxella sp. I5G. Next base: position 19,685 of record NZ_JBUXLH010000008.1, read on the forward strand.
AACCGCTTTGCCATTTTCGTTGCTGATGATGAGCGAGCTTTGGACAGTTTTTGCAAAACATCAATGTCATCATCGCAAAGCCCAATATTGAAAATTTGAATTACTTTTAGCCGTTTATCGGCTGGCATACTTGGTGCACACTCTAAAATCAAAGCTCGAGCTTTTTCAGGATTTTTTCGACGCATTTGTCTTAAAATTTGCAAACGCTCTGATGGATACCATTCATCCCAATTTTCAGCGGTCAGTTCATCATAATTTTGGCTTGATTGGGTGTTTTTTAGCGCCATTCCTTTTAAATACAGTTGCCATTTGGTATAAATACCTTGGTTGATGTGCAGTAAACTTTCGCTTTCTTTAATTTCAAGTTTTTCCCAAAAATTCGTTGGTAATGTATAGCCTTTTTGTTCTAAAAAATAAAGAAACCATCGAATAAAAGCTTCGTGTTCAGCTTCAGGAAAATAAAAAAAAGATTCTAACTTGTTAATGATTTTTTCTAAAATTTTATAATAATTAACTGGTACAAAAGGCAAATTAGATTTTGGAAAATCAACTTTACTTATGATTTTTTCATCAGCATTTGGTTTGTCGTCATACATTAAATGATGATATTGACTCACCAAAGTTAAGGCCATTAAAGTTTGGTCATCTTTTGCAGCATTTGCAACTAAAATTGATAATTCGCTGGGTAAATCGCCAAGTATCTGCAAATCATTGGACATCATCAACTTAGCGTAAATATGTTCAATTTGTTTGATGGATAGTATTGGATTATTTATATCAGACACGAAATTACTTCCCCTGTTTGTTTTACTACACTTAAAAGCCTTGCTCTATCGGCCTGCCACAAAATAAACGCGTAATCAATCACATCAATCAATACCCCAAGCGGTATGTCTTTATTAGCTAATGGCAAATATGTGGAATTGTTTTGATACCAAAAACGGGTGTTTTGTTTGACAATCAGACCGCCTTTTAACATAAAAGGCATTTCATAAGCATAGGGTTTATGAGCTAAAAACTCAAAATAACAGGTAGGTAATGATAAATCTTGTCCCGCGTATTCAAATTCTGATACATCAAAACTTTGGGGTTGGGAAGGTTGATTTTTATTGTCCAAATTCTGTACAAAATATAATTGTTGTAAATTATCTGATTTGGTTTGAAAATGTTCAAAAAACGCACGCAAAGGCGCTTTGCTTGGATAAAAACACAGCTGACCTTTCAAATAGTCGCCCAACTGGCTAGGGGTTGATACCGTGCCAACAGAAGCATGATGATAATCTAAAATCAATGCAAAATTAGGCGCATTGATTGATTCACCTTTTTTATTCATACGCACCAGATAGGTGGCTTGACTAATCAATCCATCTTTTTTATTTTCGCTAAATTCACCAATAACCCGCCACAAACCTTGGTAGCGTAATGCATCTGGGTTTTCGCTGATTTTTGTTTTTGTGTCGCCTTGGCTGATTGCCTGTCTAACATCAGCATCGTTTGAATTTTTTTGCCACGCCTGACACAATAAATACAATCTAGTAAATTCAGCAATTACCGCTTTAGCGCGCACGTCTTTGGGGTAGCTTAAAATCAAAGCAGGCATATCATCCAAACGAGATGCAATCACGGTTGCCTTATAATCTACAAGACGTGCTGCAATATGTCGACAGCGATGGTTCATATCATCCAAAAATGCACCAATTCCCTGTCTTAATTGGTCTATCAGCCACTGCTTTAATTCAAAAAGCCCAGCACTAATCGCAGAATCGGTGGTTTGTTTTAATTTTTCAGCACGTTTTTTGGCGGCTTCTATTTTTTTTGGGTCAAGCGCCTTTACTTCATCATCAAGCTGCGCCTCAGCGATGGATTTTGCATTTTTATTATCGTTTTGAGGTTCAGGCGTATTTTGATTTGAGGTTTTACGTCGCCGACCCAACCAATCACTAACCCAAGTTGGCGTAGCCTCTTCTGTAAAACGCTCCAGATTTTCAGCAAAACGCCACATCAAAGCCAGTGTGTGCTTACAGGGAAATTTTCTTGATGGGCAAGTGCATTTATAACCATGGTCAGTTGTGTCAGCAACCACATAATAAGGTTTTGAGCCTGAACCCAAACACTCCCCCCAAACGGTGGTTGTTTCCTGATTCATCCCTTGATTTTGCCATTTAGTATTTGATAATAGCTTTTTGGCGGCAGTTAAAGATGCTTGGTCTGGAGCTAGTTTTTCTACGATTTGCAGCGTTAAGGACATTGATAATCCCAATCTTATTTTTTGGTAATTATATCATACAGCAGCTGCCCATAACAATCAAATAACTAATTGATTTATTGTTAAATTTATTGGATATAAATTGGATAATTTGATACAAAACAAGCTTTTTTAATTCATTTGTTGTATAAATCAACCGCTTTACAATTAGTGCCATTATAAAAATTTTATTATTTTCCCTATCTTCTATAAAATATTCTATAAATGACTAATGCATCTTATTGATTGTTTTTGTAAGTATTGAGTATAATTTTGATAAGTTTATTTTATTAGTTTTTAATTTGCTTATTTGCTGTTTTTTTTATAAATTTTTGCGCCAATTTAGTTGTCAATCTAATCCATTGAATATATTAAAGTTTAAACCTACTATTGCAAATCTAAAACAACGATTTATAAAACATTAAAGCAACATTTAAAACACTTCGCAACCAACAAAATGATTAATTAAAATAATTAGGAAAATTATGACCGTCAAAAAATTTATCGTGGCAAATACACTGCTTGCCAGCACAATGATTTTGAGCGCTTGTAGCAATCAAACCAATCACAATTCAACCGCCGATTCAAAAAGTGATATTGAAATTTTAAATGTTTCTTATGATGTTGCGCGAGATTTTTACAAAGATTATAATCCCTTATTTATCAATTATTATAAAACTATTAATCCAAATGCCCATATCACCATCAAACAGTCACATGGAAGTTCCAGCAAACAAGCATTATCTGTAAAAAATGGCTTACAAGCTGATGTTGTTACTATGAACCAAGGTTCTGATGTGCAAATTTTAGCCGATAGCGGGCTTGTCAATAAAAACTGGCAACAAATGCTGCCTAATCATGCCATCCCCTTTACAAGCACCATTGTATTTATTGTCAGAAAAAATAATCCCAAAGCTATCAAAGATTGGGATGACCTTGCCAAATCGGGAACAAAAATTATTCTTGCCAATCCAAAAACTTCAGGAAACGGTCGCTATGCATTTTTGGGAGCATATGGCTATGGTTTACTGACTTTTCATCAAAATAAAGAAAAAACAGATGCTTTTGTTCGCTCACTATTAAATAACGTTACAGTTTTTGAAAATGGAGGACGAGCAGCAACCACTACCTTCGCCCAACGTGAACTTGGTGATGTATTGCTTACCTTTGAAAACGAGGCCAACATTATTCAAAAAAAATTTGGCAATGTTGATATTATTTATCCTAGTTACACCATCAATGCTGAAAATCCTGTGGCGGTTGTTGAAAGTGTCAGTCATAAAAAAGCCACCAACCCCATCGCTCAAGCCTATCTAGAGCATTTATACAGCGATGAAGCACAGGAATTGGCGGTAAAATATTTTTTACGCCCCAGTAATGAGCAAATTTTACAAAAGCATGCTGACAAATTTCCGAAAATGCAAACATTTTTCCCAAACGAAGTTTTTGGGGACTGGTCAGATATTATGCAAACCTATTTTAGTGAAGGTGGCGTCTATGACAAATTGGTTATGGATAATCAACACATTTTAAAATCTGATGGTTCATAATTTAAAAACCCCTTAAACAATATTTGCTTAAGGGGGTTTTTATTTTATACAAGATTAATTTATACAAGATTAATCAAACCGACTTATATCATCTTTAACACTTGCTACATCAATTACTGTTGATGGAGTCAGCCATGCTCCACCTGCAAAACCGCGGCACATACCTGTACTACCAGAAAAAGACTGTACAAATTTTTCACCATCCCAAGTCCATTCATCAAGACTCCAACAATCACCCAAGCCACGACCTTTTATGGCAAGAAATAATTGATTGCCTTCTTGGTAGGATAAGTCAAGCCCAACGTTCTGGTGAACTTTATTAAATTTATTGTCCACAACCCACATGCCATAACCCATATTGTAGGCAGCCGTCCAACACAAACCTGAAACCAATTTTTTATCTTTGCTTAGTTGAACTACATCAAACGTTTGGATGCGTTCTTTATCATATTCATCAATCTCTGAATCATCATCCAAAATCATGCAATCATCTTGGTAATCAATTTCAGATTTTTCAGCTTGAACTTTTAAATCATTTTTTAATAACGCAATGAGTTTTTTGCCATCATTAGAATTTCTATCTATTGCACTGCTTGCGCCAATAATGGGCTTATCTTGCAACACAGGATAGCTATAAGTCGTGGTTGGAGCAGATTTATTGCCTTTTTGCCACAAAGCATAAGGAGTATTAGCAAACCCTTGAATTTCATCCATTTTTATTAAGACTTCTTTGAGTCCATAAGTAGAAATGTTAGAATGCATTTTATCTAAACGAAATTCTATTTTTAATGGTTGCTTGATGTTATCCAAAATAGCTTTGGTTTGAATATCATTAAGTTTGCTGCCATTTTCAAAGTTTAAAGCCACCTTGCCATAAGATTTGCCATTGATAAACATTTCTGCCGATTTTTGCTCCATTTGTTTGATGGTTTCTTCAACAACATAATCATGATCTTCAATAAAGTTTAGATTGGCTTTGATGATAACTTTAGGATTACCCGCTTCACGTTTAATCATTAAACTAGCTTCACGTTGATTTTCATCTTCATAATCAAAACTTTCCTCTCCGTAAAAACCAACTGCACGGCAAGCTCCCACATTATCACAAGTAAGATCCCAATCAGATAATTTTTCATCTTCGCTAAAATTAGGGAAAAACCATACAGGCTCTGGATTACTTGGTATTTTTGCGTTTACTGTGGTAATTGACATAAATGCTATCAAGATGCATAAACTGATTTTGGTTAACTGTTTCATGGATAATCTCCGTTTCATAAACAAGATAATGTTTTGTTACATATTTTTTGTTACTTGATTATTTTATCGCTTTTAATACAATAAGTTCGTGGAAAAATGATGGAAATCATCACTATTTTGTAAACTTATATTATTTTTTCTTTCTATTATATTAATAAAATCATTCAATACAAGTGGCTAAATATAAATTCCAAAACTGAAAAACAACATTCTATTTTTCTAATAGTTTTTTTTGGCAAAGATATCGTAAAGTATCGCCATAGTTTAGCAAAGTTTGTTAATACCAATGTCAGATTTCACTTCATCAAGTACTGTTTTGCCAAATACTGCTTTCCCCAAAAAAAGGCGGTGGCGAATCATGCCGTTTTTTGGACTAAGTTTGGGAATTAGTATATTTTCTTTGTCGTTTTTGGTAATTTTGCCATTTGTAATGATGGTTTTGACCTCTTTGGATATGAAGGTTACTGATATTATTGATACCATTTTTGAGCCACAAGTATTCTTCGCCATTAAACTATCACTTGGCATGGCAATCTTGGCAACATTAACCAATCTTATTTTTGGAACCTTGATTGCTTGGGTTTTGGTACGTTATGATTTTTTTGGCAAATCCTTTATGAATGCACTGGTCGATTTGCCATTTGCTTTGCCAACTTCAGTTATGGGCATTGCTCTAGCGACTTTATACGCTCCCAATGGTCTTTTTGGAAAATTTTTTAGTGATGTTGGTGTATATTTATTTGACAAACCAATAAAAATTGCCTTTACCCCAATTGGTATTTGGCTGGCTTTGGTCGTAGTAAGTTTTCCATTTATTGTGCGGGCGGTGCAACCTGTTTTAAGTGAAATTTCAATAGAAGTTGAAGAAGTAGCGGCAACTTTAGGCGCTTCACGACTGACGATTTTTTATAAAATTATTTTGCCAGAGCTTGTTCCATCCATACTGATTGGCTCAGGTATGATGTTTGCTCGAGCAACAGGAGAGTATGGCTCAGTGATTTTTATTGCAGGTAACATTCCTATGCAGTCAGAAATACTGCCATTAATTATCATATCCAAACTTGAACAATTTGATGTATCAGGAGCATCATGTGTAGCTTTATTTATGCTTTTGCTATCTATGGTTGTGTTATTTACCATCAATACATTGCAATGGCAATTTTCTAAAAAACTAGGGGTAAAAATAGGCTAGTTTTATAGGTTGATTTTGATGTTATGAAAAATCTTACTTCTTATTCTTATCAAAAAAACTCCGCTACCAAAGATTCGCCTTATGTTAAATGGTTATTGATTGGTATTGCCATTTGTTTTATGACGATTATGCTGATTGTGCCACTACTGGTGGTATTTTATGAAGCATTTAAAGAGGGTTTATTGGTTTATATAGCATCTTTAGCCGACCCTGATGCTCTTTATGCCATCAAACTAACGCTTACCACGGCATTCATTACCCTACCTATCAACACAGTTATTGGGGTGGCAATGGCGTATTTGATAACACGACATGAATTTTGGGGAAAATCACTAATTACCACGCTTTTAGATTTGCCATTTGCTATATCGCCTGTGGTGGCAGGTTTGATGTTTGTACTGCTTTTTGGTGCAAATACTGTATTAGGAAAATTTTTTGCAACCACGTTTAACACTCAAATTATTTTTGCAACCACGGGCATTGTGCTGGCGACCCTGTTTGTTACATTTCCATTGATTGCCAGAGAGCTGATTCCACTTATGCAGTCTCAAGGCAGTGGCGAGGAAGAAGCTGCACTAACACTAGGAGCTAATGGCTGGCAAATGTTTTGGCACATCACTCTACCCAATATCAAATGGGCATTACTTTATGGCATGATTCTTACCAACGCTCGGGCGATGGGTGAATTTGGAGCGGTGAGTGTGGTGTCAGGGCATATTCGCGGCGAAACCAATACCATGCCTTTGATGATTGAAATTGCTTACAACGACTACGCATTTACAGCCGCATTTGCCTTGTCAAGTCTTTTGGCGCTTTTAGCACTACTTACGCTAATTTTACAAACTTTAATGAATAAAACAAAAAATCTATAAACAGTTCAAATTCATAACAATATAAGCCAACTGATTAAATTAACTGACAAACCCAAGGATAACCATGAGTATCGCCGTTTCACAAATTTATAAACAATTTAATAATTTTCATGTTCTAAAAAACATTAACCTTGATATTAATACAGGAGAACTGGCGGTACTTTTGGGTCCATCAGGTTGTGGTAAAACTACATTACTTCGAATTATTGCAGGACTCGAAAATGCTGATAGCGGTGAAATTTTTTTTGACAAAATCAATGTAACCAATGTTCCTGTACAACAGCGAGGGATTGGATTTGTTTTTCAAAACTATGCTTTATTTCGTCATAAAACTGTTTTTGATAATATTGCTTTTGGACTCACACTTTTGAAAAAGCGACCAGCCAAAGAAAAAATCACTCAAAAAGTAGATGAATTGCTTGAAATGGTGCAGCTGCCGCACGTAAAACAGCGCTATCCACACGAATTATCAGGCGGTCAAAGACAAAGGGTAGCGCTAGCAAGAGCCTTAGCAATTCGCCCCAAACTTTTACTATTGGATGAACCGTTTGGAGCGCTAGATACCAAAGTTCGCAAAGAGCTTAGAACATCTTTAAAGAACATTCAAAAAGAAACGGGAGTTACTGGCATTTTAGTAACACACGACCAAGAGGAAGCCGCAGCCATCGCTGATAAAATCATTGTGATGAACGATGGCGCAATAGAACAAGTTGGCTCATCTGATATTTTGTCAGGATAATTTAACGTCATCAGACAAGTTTGCTGGCAAATTTTAGGATTATAACACGGCAAACACTGGCTAATTATTTATGTTTTTTATCGCGTTTTTTAAACTCAGCAATGCGTTTCTTTTCACGCATTTTTTTAGCTTTATTTTTAATAACAGGATTTTTTTTACCTTCATAAGGATTGGCGTTTTGCTTAAACTCCACGTGTAATGGCGTACCTTCTAAAGCAAATACCTCCCGATAAATATTTTCCAAGTAGCGCTGATAGCTTTTTGGCAAAGCAGATGTCTGATTACCATGAATGACAATCACAGGTGGATTATGTCCACCCAAATGAGCATACCGCAATTTAATGCGTCGTCCGCCAACCATAGGCGGTTGGTGATTTCCTACCGCATCTTGCAAGATTTGAGTTAAACGGCTGGTGGAAACCTTAAACATTGCTGCATCATACGCCTTATGGATTGATGGGTATAAACTGCCAACACCATTACCATAAAGGGCTGAAATTAGATGAATTTTGACCCATGGCACAAAATGAAAACGACGCTCAATATCCGCTTTTAATTGGCTTTTTTGGTCATCACTCAAACCATCCCATTTATTAATGGCAATTACAATTGCTCGCCCCGCATCCAGTGCATAACCTAACATGTGTAAATCTTGGTCAACAATCCCTTCATGGGCATCGACCACAACCACAACCACATTAGCATCTTTGATGGCTTGCAGCGTTTTAATGACTGAAAATTTTTCCACCTTTTCATCAATACGTCCGCGTCTACGCACCCCTGCCGTATCAATCAGTGTGTATTGACGACCTTCTCGTTCAAATGGGATGTAAATGCTATCTCGAGTTGTGCCCGGCATATCAAACACCACCACTCTATCCTCACCCAAAAGACGATTGACCAAAGTGGATTTACCAACATTGGGGCGACCAATAATAGCAAGTTTTAGACCATCTGCCATTTCTTTTGGTTCAGTATCTTCTTGCATATTTGCAGTTAAGGCTTCCAATAAATTGGTAACGCCTTTGCCATGGCTTGCTGCTGTGGCAAATGGTTCGCCAAACCCCATCGCAAAAAACTCACTAATACTGGCATCATGTACGCCATCTGTTTTGTTGGCAACCAAAAAAACAGGCTTGCCTAAAGTGTGTAAAAATTTGGCAATCCCCTCATCACTGGGAGTTAATCCTGCTCGTGCATCTACCACAAAAACCACACTATCAGCCTCATGAATAGCGGTATAAGACTGGCTTGCCATATAATCATCAATGTTGCCTGAACCATCATCAGCTTCACCAATACCGCCAGTATCAATAGCAATAAATGATTTGTTTTCAAATACCACATCACCATATTGACGATCGCGAGTTAAACCCGCAAAATCGGCAACTAAAGCCTGACGAGATTTGGTTAATTGATTAAATAAAGTGGATTTACCAACATTGGGACGGCCAATCAAAGCAATAACGGGTTTTAAACTCATTTTCTACTCAGATGTTTTTTGTGAATGAATAATAATTGGAAAAACTAAATAAAAACAAGACGCAACCAATTAGTGCGTCTTATTTATTTTACAACTTTGACGCTATTTGAACTGCCAAATCATTACTTTATTATCCGTGGTTTGGGTGTATAATCGTCCGTCTTTTGCATGTAAACTGACAAGCTGACCTTTTACTTGGGTACGTCCAACAATTTTACCTGCATCATCAAAAATATGGACTACTCCCATGCCATCACCAACGGCGATATAAGAACCAATAGCAACAGGATTGGTTAATTTACGATATTTTAGCTGATTATTTACCCATTGCTGTTGTCCTGTAATTCGGTCAAAGGCTACCACGTTGCCCTGAATATCTGAACCAACTAACAAACTTCCTAGAGCATCTAGTGCCTTTGTACTGGCAAGTTTTTCAGTAAATATCGTCTGTCCTGTGGTCATATCAAAAGCAAGCAATTGCCCGCTGTAACTGGCGGCATATAAATGATGACCTACCACCAAAGGCTTGCCATCAACATCACCCATGCGATTTACCTGACTACCACCCACAGCAAACCCAATGCGCCGTGTCCAAAGTGGTTTACCAAGTTCAGGGTTAATAGCGTGAATACGACCATCTGCAGTACCAAAAACAACGGTGTTTTTATCTAAAGATAAAGGTAGAGCCGTACCACGCACACTTACTAAAGGAGTCTGGGTGTTAAATTGCCAAACCTGTTCGCCTGTCTTAGTATCTAGCGCATAAATTACGCCATCATTAGCAGAAATCATCACGCGATTTTCACTAATCAGACTTGGGGTAATTGATGAACTGGGTAGAGTTTTTTGCCAGCGAATTTCATGAGTTTTGGTATCAATAGCAAATACTTTGCCATCACGTGTACCGACCACAGCAAGCGTTTGTGCGTCATCAACACCAACACCACTAGTAATTAGCCCGTCAACATTAACCGACCAAATTGGTGCGTTATTTTGATAAGCAGTTACAGCACCAAAGCGATTTGCAGCAATAAAGCCATCTTGTAAGACTGCAATTTGTAAATCAGGCGTATCTGCTTTTTTGTACTCACCCTTTTTAATGCGTGCATTACCCTTTGGTAGTGACACACTGGTAACTGGTGTTAATACAGAAATGGCGTTATCAATCTTTACTAATTTTGCTGGTTTTTTCTCTTCTGCTTTGACTGTCTTAAATCGTTGACAGCCTGATAAATCCAAAGTAACCACAGCAAGTGCGCTCACCAAAACAGTTTTTAACATATAAGATTGCATACAAAAATCCTTCTATTGGGTTGCGCTAGTATCAGAAGTCTGATTATTGGCGGTATCGTCTGCTTTTTTATTCTCACCATCAGTTATTTGCGGTTTTGCTTCTGCAACCACTGATGGTTTTTGGGTAATAGGTTTGGGATTCATACCCAAAGATTGCATTTTTACACTTAACAATGAACGCAATTCTTGACGCTCTGCCAAAACATTCCAAGCCGTTTCATAGGCTTTTTTGGCATTTTCCACATCATCTTTGGCAACATAAATATCGCCCAATAATTCTTGTTTGGACGCCTCAAAAGCAGGTGGCATTTTTTCATTCACAATCGCCAAAGCACCTTCTTTATCGCCATCGGCTAGCATAACTTGAGCCAAACGTAGACTGGTAATCGCCTTTAAACCATCATCTTTTAAATCAATATTCAAGGCTTGTTGCAAAGCAGTAATTGCTGTTTTATAATCTTTTGTGTCTGATGCAATATGCGCCTTAATAATAAGTGCTTGCCAAGCATAAGCAGATTTACCATGACTGGCAACCAATTTATCAATATCAGCAAATAAATTGTCTTGTTCTTTTTTAAGTTGGTTTTGGGCGGCTTCATCCAAATCAGGGTTATTTAATCCAAGTACCAATGCATCATTTCGTTCACTAATATCTGCAAAACTATCAGCAGCTACTGTATCAATCTTAGCATGGTTATTTTGGTAATACTGCCAACCAAAATAGCTTGCCAATGCCACAACAATTGCCCAAAAAATCTTAGGGCCATGTTGTTTTAATGCGCTCATCGCCTGAGCATCGCTCATATTACCATCTAACTGATTAGAATTTGGATTAGAAGATTGTTTTGTCATTATCATCACTTATTTATTACTTAAACGTAAAATCATTGATGCAGCGTACTGACTGCTCACCTGTTTGCATATGTTTAACACTCACAGTTTGATTGGCAACTTCATCATGCCCAATAATCACTGTATAAGCCGCACCCGATTTGTCCGCTTTTTTCATTTGGGCTTTTAAACTGGTTGCACTTGCCATTTTTACTCGCAGCGATGAATGTGTGCGAAGCTGTTTGGTGTACAGTAAGGCATTGGTATAAACATCTGGATGCGCTACCACAAACACATCACAATCGGATGTTTTGGTAATTGGATTGACCGTTTCAATAAGCAGCAGTAAACGCTCAAGGCCCATTGCAAAACCAACCGCAGGCTCGGATTGTTCTGGTTTACCTTTGATAATGCCCACCAATCCATCATAGCGCCCGCCCCCACAAACAGTGGCTTGGGCACCTAATTTATCTGTAGTCCATTCAAAAACCGTTTTATTATAATAATCCAAACCACGCACCAGTTTTTCATTAATCACAAAATCAATGCCTAAAGCGTGTAAATAATTTTGTACTTGTTCAAAATGGCGGCGCGAATCTTCACCCAAAAAATCAGACAGTTTTGGAGCGCCTAGCAAAATATCTTGGGTTTGCTGGTCTTTAGAATCTAAAATACGCAATGGATTGGTGGTCAATCTTCGCTGACTATCATCATCAAGCCCATCAAAATGCAAAGTCAAATAAGCCACTAAAGCTTTTTTGTAGGCTTGCCTTTCGTCGCTTTCGCCAAGGCTATTTAATTGTAATGTTAGCACTTTATCTACGCCTAGCGCCTGCCACATATCATAGGTCATCGCTATCAGTTCGGCATCAGCATCTGGTAACGCGCTGCCAAAACTTTCCACACCAAGTTGGTGAAATTGGCGATACCGCCCTTTTTGTGGGCGCTCATAGCGAAACATCGCACCAGTGTACCATAGTTTTGGAGTATCGCCACGCAAAAGATTGTGTTCAATCACTGCGCGAACTGCCCCTGCTGTGCCTTCTGGACGTAAAGAAAACAAAGTATCTTCAGCATTTTTATCGCCTTTATTGCCGTGATAGGACACCATAAACATTTCTTTTTCTACAATGTCTGTTGCCGCACCAACACCACGAGCAAATAATTGGGTTTCTTCCACAATTGGAAGGCGAATTTGACTAAACCCGTAACGGTCAAGTACATCTGCCAATTTGGCTTCCACTGTTCGCCAAATTGCACTTTGTTCGGGCAAAATATCGTTAAATCCTTTGACAGCTTGAATTTTATTCATTTATTACTCTACGTTCTTTTAACATTTAAATGATGATATATGGTTTCATATTTCAAATTTATTTTTTAAACTTACCGTCTAAAATGCATTTATATTTTAACAATAGATTAAAAACCATGCATGAAACTTGTTTTTATTAGAAACTTTTTAGCCATTGCAACCTAGTAACAACTTACACAACAAAAACTATGGAGCAACTCGTAAAATCTCATTTTCTCGTTTTTTAGTCAGTTCTGCTACGTGATTTCTCACCATTTTTTCAATTTCATCCGCCAATACTTTGGTATCAATTAAATGGCTTTTTTGCCCTGCTTTATACACCAAAGAATTTGGGCTGGCTCCAACCACACCAATATCTGCCTCTTTTGCCTCGCCAGGACCATTAACTTTACAGCCAATGACTGATAAATCAATAGGTTCACGAATGTCTTCTAAACGAGCCTCTAAGTCATTCATTACCTTAATCACATCAAACTCTTGACGTGAGCAGCTAGGGCAAGCAATAAAATTCACTCCATTACTGCGAATATTGAGTGATTTTAGGATATCAAAACCAATTTTGATTTCTTCTTCAGGTTCGGCAGCTAAAGAAATTCTCATGGTATCGCCAATACCATCCAATAAAAGACCGCCCAAAGCAATCGCTGATTTTACCGTGCCTGTACGATACACACCCGCTTCAGTAACCCCCAAATGTAAGGGGTTGTCAATCTGAGCAGAAATTAGACGATATGCATCTAATGTTAAAAATACATTGCTGGCTTTAACTGAAATTTTATAATTTTGAAAATTTAGTTTTTCCAAAATATCAATATGACGAAGCGCTGATTCAAGCATCGCCTCACCTGTCGGCTCTTTATATTTTTTTTGCAAATCTTTTTCTAAAGAACCTGCATTCACTCCGATACGAATCGGCACATTATGATATCGTGCAGCGGCAACAACCTCTTGAACCTTAGCATCGTTACCAATATTGCCAGGGTTAATACGCAAACAGTCAGCTCCTGCATCAGCAACTGCAATGGCGATTTTATGGTCAAAATGAACGTCCGCAATCAGTGGTACGGTTGAGCGCTTTTTGATTTTAGCAAAAGCCGCCACACTGTCCATAGTTGGTGTGGAAACTCGCATGATATCGGCTCCTGCTGATACACATCGCTGAATTTGTGCTAAAGTTGCCTCAACATCACAGGTATTGGTATTGGTCATACTTTGTACACTAATCGGCGCATCGCCACCAACAGCAACATTGCCTACATAGATTTTCTTGGTTAGACGGCGTTTAATTGGTGTGTAATGCGACATAGAAATTTCCACTTACTAATTCGTTGTTTTAATTGATTGATTATTCTAACTTTTTTTATTACTCTAACGTTAAAACAGCTTGCCCATCTTTAATGTGCTCGCCCAAACGAACAGGGCTGCCGTTAAATTTAATATCTACTTGAGCAGGATTGTCAATTTCTACCTGCAAAGGAGTCTCGCCCTCTAATTTGTAGCCACCTTTTGATTGCACACCCTGCATTAAAATATTATCATTTTTATCAGAAATTTTAATACTTACATCACCCTTTGACCAAATATCGACCACACCAACGCCCACTTTTGCAGGTGCGGCATTTAATTGATTGATATCAATCGCTGAACCTGAACCATTTAAAGCTGCACCCTGAGCCTGTTCCATAGGTGTCAATGTTTGCGTTTGTAATTCTTGTGCTGGGCGACTATCTGTTTTATCAGTGGCACTGGTAATAATTTTTAATAAAATCACGCCAAGTGCCAGTACGCCAACCACACCACCAATCAACCACGGATTAAATCGAACGGGTGTGCGCCCACGATGCAATGTTCCCATTGGTGTTAAAGGAGATGATGTTACTTTTGGATGTAAAGAATCAGGGTGAGAGTTTTCTAAAGCTAATGCAAATTCAGCACTGTCTAATTCCAAAAATTTTGCATAATTAACAATAAAACCTCGAGCATATGCTAAAGGTGGTAAGGCAGCAAAATTTTCCTCTTCCAATGCTTGAACGTAACGTCTTAAAATATTTAATTCTTTTGCCACAGCATCCAAAGAGTAACCTCTTGACGTTCTGGCACTGCGCAATTTTCCACCAAATCCATTATTTGATTGCGGTTTTGATTCATTATTTGAATTTGTACTCACTTTAAAGGTGCTCCAGAAGGGTTATGTAACCAAATTTTTAATTTTTTTGCTTCATCACTGAGTGGATATTGTGATAACAACAAAGTAGATAAACGTTGGCGTTCAGTTGGGTTATTTTGTAAGACACTTAGCCTAATACCTTGATACATTAGACGTGCCGGCATTGGTTCATCATACATTTGCCATAATGACTTGAGTCCATCGTAGTATTCTTTGGCTTGTAGTGTGCGTTTTTGATTAATCAAAATATCAATCAGTTCCATGCGCGCCACCACCGTACCTGAATCAATATCCAGCGCCCGATTAAATGATTCTTCAGCCGATTTTTCATCACCAACTTTTAAATAAGTCAAACCTAAATTTTCAAGTGATGATGCTCGCCCATCGTAGCCTAATTTACTACCTGCAATTTTAAACTGTTCTATAGCTTCTTTGTGGCGATTCATTCGCGACAAGTACACACCATAATTATTGCGTGCTTGGGTAAATTCTGGGTCAATACTAATGGCACGGCGATAATATTCATCTGCTTTTTGCAAATTAATTTGGCTACCTTCAGCACTTAACAGGTTGCCCATCATATCATAGGCAGGGGCATAACGTGGCTCAGCTTTAAAAGCAGCTTCTAATTGTTTTTGGGCATCGTCCAATTTTCTTTCACTAATGTATTGCGCCGCCAGTGCTGTGCGTACTCGAGCCAGTTCAGCTTTATCAGTGATTCGAGTTGATGGGTCAACCCCTTGATAAGCACCACCAACCGATGTTGAGCTTGTTGGCGTAGCCGCACACCCTGCCACAATGATACTTAGTGTTAAAATTGTTGTTATACGTTTCATAAAATTACCCAATAAGTTTACAGGATAGACTCTTTCATTCTAACAAGTATCTGAAAATTTGCCAACTTTTTCACTGTGCTTTAAGGGTTTAATTGTTGATTTTTAGCAACTTTTTCTTGCCATTTTTTTGCACGTTGTGTTTTGTCTGTAACTTGACCAACTAATTGTCCACACGCCGCATCAATATCATCACCTCGGGTTTGACGTACAGTGCATACAAACCCTGCTTGATTTAAAATTTCTGCAAACGCCCGAATACGGTTGTTGCTAGAACGAGAATAAGGCGCATGCGGAAATGGATTAAAAGGAATCAGATTAATTTTACTGGGCAAGTCTTGTAATAGTGTAACAAGCTGGTGTGCGTGTGTATCACTATCATTAACACCTTGTAACATCACATATTCAATGGTAACGTGCTTTTTATGGCGAGGATTTTCATCATAAACATAAGCTTTGGCTGCTTGCATCAGTTCACACAAAGGATATTTTTTATTAATTGGCACCAGTTCATTACGCAGCTCATCATTGGGAGCGTGCAAACTGATGGCAAGCGCTACATCTATATCTTTTGCTAAATCATACATTTTTGGCACAATGCCTGATGTAGAAAGCGTAACACGACGTTTGGACAAACCAAATGCATTATCATCAAGCATCAAGGACATACTAGTAACAACCGGTTGATAATTTAGCAAAGGCTCTCCCATGCCCATCATGACCACGTTAGTTACCAGATTTTGACGCTCTAAAATAGGAACATCGGTCATATAGGACTGGTTAGCAACCCAAAGTTGACCAATAATTTCACTGGCTGTCAAATCTCGCTCAAAACCTTGTTTTCCAGTACTACAAAATGAACAGTCTAAAGCACAACCTACTTGCGATGAAACGCATAAAGTCTTACGCCCAAATTGCTTACCATCTTCTGCTGGAATTAATACTGTTTCCACCAAAGAACCGCCCGCTACTTCAAATACCCACTTTCTGGTACCATCTTCACTAAATTTTTTAAATTTCACCACAGGCGGGGTGATGTGTGCTACCTGAGCTAGTTTTTTCTGCAAAGCTTTGGATAAATTACTCATTTGATTAAAATCAGTAACCCCAAACTGATAAATCCATTTCATTACTTGAGTTGCTCGAAATGATTTTTCGCCCAAAGCAACAAAAAAATCTGTCAGCTCCTGCTTTGATAAGCCCAATAAATTGGTGCGATTGGAACAATCAGAGTCCATGATTGAATTTTGTTCACTATTAAAATCAATAATATCGGAGCAAACAACAGGAATTTTATCAGACATAAATACAATAAATGAAATAAATAAACGCGTTATTATACTAAATATTTTTATAAAAGTCAGAAAAAACCCATAAAAAAACGACCATTATCGTTGCATATAATGGTCGTTTTTGAGTCAAAAATTAGCGAGTACGTGGGCAAATTTCATTGTCAGCAAAGAAATAAGCAATTTCGCGAGCCGCTGAATTGGTACTGTCTGAACCGTGTGCAGCGTTTTCATCGATGCTGGTTGCAAAATCAGCACGAATTGTGCCGGCTGCCGCTTCTTTTGGATTGGTCGCACCCAAAATTTCACGGTGAGCCAATACAGCGTTTTCGCCTTCCAATACAGATACCACAACAGGTCCTGAAGTCATAAATGCCACTAAATCAGCAAAAAAACCGCGCTCTTTATGTTCAGCATAAAAACCTTCAGCTTCTTCTTTAGAAAGATGTTTCATTTTGGTAGCAACGATTTTTAAACCATTTTTTTCAAAACGGGCAAAAATTTCACCAATGTGATTGCCGCCAACTGCGTCAGGCTTTACGATAGAAAGGGTGCGCTCAATAGCCATAAAGACTCCTAAATTACAAAGTAAATACAAATAAATTTGTGTGGCAAATTTTGTTGATTATAACAAGTTTTTGGTGATTTACCTAGTAAAATTTTAATCTAAGATATCTCACCAAACCCCTATTCAATAAATAGTTTTGGCTATTTTTGACCATTGGTGTTTTTAGCATCAAACATCAATGTTGCTGCTTCTATTACATATGCTTCATCTTCGGGCAGTTTTGGGCGCTGATTTTCTTTTAGCAAACTGCGTTCTTCGCTAAGTGCATCAATACTGGCTTGATAAGTCGTCCAATCCACATAAGGTTTTTCACCTACAGCTTGACGGCGCATATTTTCTGCCATTAGCATTTTCTTTTCCACCATTTGAGTTCTCAAACGGCGCTTATCAATATTTACATCCACTGGTTTTTTGTCATCTTCGGCAAGACGTATGTTATTGACTTCTTGCAAATATTTAAACTGTGGATTTTGTTTTTGACGAGTGTTGGATTTTTCAATCAAACTATCAATTAACGATTTGGAATATTTACCTTCTGCTTTAAAATCAGTGGAATTAATGGTATCCCATTCCAAAGGGTTTTTATATTCGCGTTCGCCAATTTCCATGCCTTCATAGATATTAACCAATTCAATATCCGGAACAACGCCTTTATTTTGAGTGCTACCACCATTTACACGGTAGAATTTACGCTGAGTCAAGGTTGCTGAGCCTAGCGCTAAATCATCACGCTGGACTTGTGCCGAGCCTTTTCCTGTGGTTGTACTACCAACCACCAAACCGCGTCCATAGTCTTGAATAGTAGCAGCAAAAATTTCAGATGCGGATGCGGATGCCAAATTAATCAACACCACCATATCTCCTGTGTACAACTGCTTACCGCCATCTTCATCTTTATAAACTTGGATGCGTCCTTGATTATCACGAATCTGTACTAATGGACCTTCTTTGACAAACAAACCCAGCATTTTGGTTACTTCATCTAAAGAGCCGCCGGGATTATTGCGTAAATCCACCACCAAACCGTCTAATTTTTTGGTATTTAATTCTTTTAAAGCTTTCTCAACGTCTTGGCTGACAGCACGATAATCACTTTCACCTTTTTTACGTGCTTGAAAATTAAGATAAAAACTAGGAATTTCAATCACGCCAACTTTTTTGGTCTTGCCTTGATATGGCACATCAATAACTCGATGCTGAACACCCGATTCTTCTTGTTCAATTACATCACGCACAATCAACACATTACGTGCAGAGCTGTCTGGAGTATTGGGCTGTTTTACCCTAATGGTAACACTGGTGCCACGAGCACCACGAATCACCGAGACAATTTCGTGCACTGACCAGCCAACCACATCAACCATTGGTTGTCCATCTTGGGCGACTCCAATAATCAGGTCGTTGGCTCGCACCTGTCCTGTTTTGGCGGCAGGTCCACCATCAACCAACGAAACAATTTTAGTATAGTCAGGATTTTTACGGTCAGGTCTAATTGATACGCCAATGCCTTCTAGTTGCAAATTAGACTGGATTTGCAGTTCATTGGCTTGCACAGGCGCAAAGTAATTGCTATGAGGGTCATAAGTCATCATGGCAGTATTTAAAATCGTTTCCATGATTTCATCGTTTTTAATGCGCTCAAGCTGACCTTGCTGGCGCGATAAACGATTAATTAGCACCTCTTTAGGGTTACGCTCATCACCCTTGACCAAATCGTGTCCACGGGTCAAATCTGGATTTTCCAAAAACGCTTTATCTTTGGCACTGTCTTCTTCTTTACTAAGCGTAATACCAATTAACGCATAAGTAATCTGATTTTGCCAATAATCCAATTGCTCTTTTTTATCGATGAAACGGTCAGCTTTTTCACGGTCTAAGATAATGGATTTATTGGTTTTTAGATTGACATCACCAGCTAAGAATTTTTTGGCGTAGTTGTAATATTCGTTAGAACGAGTACGATAACGTTCATACACTTCAATTCCTGCAGACAAATCACCCCGTTTTAAGCGGTCAGCAAAAGTGTCAGCGTATTTTTTATTAAATTCATCAATATCTGATTGCAAAAATAGTGTACGATTTGGGTCAAGAGCATCATAATAAGATGATAAAACTTTTGCGCCCATTTCCTTATTTAGAGGCGTTTTTAAATAGTGTAAGCGGTCCAGAAACAGTGCAACTTGACGAGTGGTTATTTTTTGTTCAATATTTGGCTCAAAACCTACCTTGTCAGCGGCTTGGGCAACTGTGGTGTAACTTTGAATAAATACTGCGCTGGCAACAATCGTAGTTAGCCCCGATAAAAAATATTGGGATTTAGACATAATTTATCTCAATTTGTGTTTCAAAATGGCTATATTATCACAAAAAAATCTTACCGTGATGATTGTTTTTGTTAGCAATTTTTATGCCAACAGACACAATTAAGAAAAATCGTGGCATAATAGCGCATTAAATTTTTTAAAACTTAAGGCTGATATTTATGGCAACAGGCATTATCATGGCAGACGTAGCTGGTCATGTGTTGGACGATGAAGATAAAGTTTTTCTGGCAAATAAAGAAATTGGTGGCATGATTTTATTTGCTCGTAATGTAGACACGCCTGCTCAAGTGCGTGCTTTAACAGATGAAATGCGAAACATCAACCCTAATTTATTGATTGCTGTTGACCAAGAAGGTGGGCGAGTCGCTCGTTTTCATCAAGGTTTTACCCCACTGCCTGCAATGGGAAAACTAGGAAAACTATATGACAAAAATCCAAAACACGCTCAAGCGTTGGCTTATGATGCTGGTTATTTGATGGCATGTGAAGTGCTTGCAGTTGGTGTTGATTTTAGTTTTGCACCTGTTTTGGATATTGATGGTTGCAGTCTTGTTATTGGTGATAGAGCCTTTCATCAACATCCTGATGTGATTAATGTATTGGCTGATTGTTTTATTAATGGCATGAAACATGCTGGTATGAAATCCACTGGCAAACATTTTCCAGGTCATGGCTCTATTGCTCCTGATTCACATGTTGCTGATGCCGTAGACCATCGTAGTTTTGATGAAATTTGGGCATGTGATGGCATAACTTTTATTAAAAATCTCCCCAAACTTGATGCCATCATGCCCGCTCATGTAATTTTTTGCCAAGTAGATGATAAACCTGCTGGTTTTTCTAAAATTTGGCTTCAGGATATTTTACGAGGTCGTCTAGGTTTTGATGGGGTAATTTTTAGTGATGACCTCTCCATGAAAGCGGCCCATGTGGCAGGCGGAGCTGATATGCGCGTTCAAGCTGCCATACAAGCAGGTTGCGATATGGCTTTGGTTTGCAATAATCGTACAGATGCCCAATTGTGTGTTGAATACGCTAAAACCATGCCTGATTTACCCAAAAACCGTTTTAATACCATGAAGGGTAACATTCCTTTATGGCTGGGCAGTTTGGAAAAAACCTGTGAACAGTTTGATTATTATTCACAGGCTCGGCAGCATATTTTACAAGCATTTTTTGACTTACCATTAGCACAAAATAGCGAAAAAGACCCAACAAACTATCACGGTCATTAACTAAATAAAAATAGGTTTGGTTCTATAGATAACTCTGATAAACAACTGGTTTGATTTAGCCTTTTGGTTTTTCACGCAGTTTTGGCTGTGTTACAATAGTTAGGCTCATAATATAAGTGTCATTATTATAAGGTAAAACGTGTCTGATCATTCTCAAAGTTTCTTTCATATCTTACAATACATTGCTGCGCTGCGTGAAATTCCCGAACCTGCTTCACTAAAGCGCTTAATTGATGCTTTAAGAGTACGCGGCAATGATGAGGCTCAAATCAACGCCAACATCACGCAACTGATAGAGATTTTACACCAACACCCAAATCTGGCAAGCTCGCTTGCTAATTTTATCATCAGACTTTTGGATAACTACAAGCAAATATTATTTTATGCTGATATGGGCATTGCTTCTGATGATGGCTTTGCTTACAGCATTCGTAAATTGATTGGACATCGTTTTTTACCATTATTATCTGAAAAAGACGCCCTAATTGAACTGATTGATTATTTATTTGACCAGCCCAATGATAAAGAATGGCTTGGGCTGATTAGTATGGAAAATTGGGAAAGTTTAATTTCGCTAATTCAAGCAGATAACAGCGATTTGCAGTATGTTGCCATTGCAAAAAATGGTGTATTAAACGCACTGATAATTTTATCCTATCGCATCAATGGTATTGGGCTACACCCCAACATCATTGCCACTCACCCTGCTATGACCATTACGGCGATTTTTACTGCTCAAAATCAAGAAGTTTTGGAGTTTGTGGATAATTACCGTAAATTGCATAATTTAGACACATTAATTGACACCAAACCTGAGCAAGATGCTGACCCTTCCCAACTGCTTGTTATGTTAGACCAATGCCAAACCATTGTAGATAACATTCGTAAACGCATCTATCAAACAGGCATTTCCATTCGCATGACTAATATGTTAGTGCGACTTGAGCAAAGTATTTTGCGTATGCGTTTATTGCTTGATTTGTTGCAAGGTGGCAAGATACGCAATAAAGCCATTATTAGTTTAATTCAAAACAGCGTTTGTACCGCCAAAACACGCTACAGTTTTGGTTGGCTTATCCAAAACAATACCAAACTGCTATCTCAAAAAATTACCGAAAACGCCAGTCGAGTGGGTGAACACTATATCAGTACTGACAAAGTTGGCTACCAAAAAATGTACCAAAAGGCGGCACTTGGAGGGTTATTTATTGGGTTTATGGCAACTTTAAAAACACTGTCTTATGAACTTACATTAGCGCCAATTGGACGAGCATTTGTCAATAGCATGATTTATGGTCTTGGATTTGTTAGCATTCATGTGGTAGGTGGAACGGTCGCCACCAAACAGCCTGCTATGACCGCTGCTGCAATTGCTTCCACTATTAAAGACGATGAAGATAAAAAAGGTAGAAATAAGCAGCTAACCAAATTAGCTGAGCTTATCGTGGACATCATGCGAACGCAGTTTATTGCGATTATTGGTAATATCTCCATTGCAATGCCTGTTGCCTTTATGGTGGCTTATTTTTATGGCGTACGTTATGGACAACCCATGATTGATACGCATATGGCAGGTCATTTGTTGCACGATTTAGACCCTTTAAGGTCGTTATCGCTACCACACGCCGCCATTGCAGGCGTGCTGCTATTTTTAGCAGGGCTTATCTCTGGATATTATGACAATTTAGCCATACACAATAAAATTGGTGAACGCATTAAACATCATAAACTGCTTGCATATTTATTACCTAAAAATTCTTTAGACAAGTTTTCCCAATTTGTTGAAGCAAATCTTGGGGCAATTATGGGGAATTTTATTTTTGGATGTTTTTTGGGCAGCACAGGAACCGTTGGTTATATTTTAGGATTGCCATTAGACATTCGTCATATTGCATTTGCATCAGCAAACTTTGTGCATGGACTGTATTTTATTTCCAAGCAAGATTTAACATGGGGATTGGCAATTTATTCCTTTATTGGGGTTTTATTGATTGGTTTAATTAACCTTTTGGTGAGCTTTTCTTTGTCTTTGATGGTGGCGCTGCGTTCTAAAGAGGTTCGTTACAGCCAAGGTCAGGAACTTTTTTTCATTATCGTAAAACACCTGATTACCAGCCCGCTTAACTTTTTTATTCCACGAAATCAATCCGTTAAATATGATAAACTGGATAGTGAAGGACGCATTATTTTTGATGAAGTTACCAAAGAAACTCAGATTCCCCACCATTCTGCCGTGCGTAGACTAAGTTTAAAAAAAGCTGAGTCCACTCAAACAAATACCAATGAGAATAATGCAAAAACATCTCTACCCAAGCCTGACAAACCACCGCAATTGCCTAAATAATACAAGCTGGTTTTGCTAGCACAATCGTAACAAAGGAATTTTTTGATGAGACAAAAAACCGCACTGGAAATGTTAAAAACAGGAAAAAATATTTTTTTAACAGGGCAAGCAGGCGCAGGCAAAACTTATATCTTAAATCAATACATCAAATATCTACGCAAACATTCCATCAAGGTTGCCATTACCGCCAGTACTGGTATTGCTGCAACACATATGAATGGCATGACTATTCACGCATGGGCTGGCATGGGTATCAAAGACCGTTTTGAAGATGATGATTTTAAACGCATAAAAAAACATCATTTGCTCGTGCAAAGACTCACTGATACACAAGTGTTGATTGTTGATGAAATTTCGATGCTACACGCCAAACAAGTGGATTTATTGGATGAGATTTTATGCATCATCAGAAAAAACTCACAACCATTTGGCGGCGTACAAGTCATATTTTGCGGCGATTTTTTTCAGTTACCGCCCATTGATAAAACAGGTAATGACAATAAAGAAAAATATGCGTTTATGGCAAAAGCATGGCTTGGTGCTGATTTTAAAATTTGTTATTTAGATGAGCAGCACCGCCAAACCAACCAAGATGAAATCAAAAAATATGGCATTACTCTTAATCAAATTTTAAACCAGATTCGCGCCCAAGAGGTGAGTACGTTTGCCATTGAAACCCTGTTAAATACCAAAAACAATCACATCGATGACACCTGCACGCGCCTTTATACACACAATGCCAATGTTGATAAAATCAATCAAAACCAGCTTGATGATATTGATGCAGACGAATTTACTTATGAAGCGACTTGTCAAGGCGATACAAAACTGACCGATGCTTTAAAAAAAGGCGTCAAAGCTCCCGAGTGCTTAACTTTAAAAGTGGGAGCAAGAGTTATGTATGTCAAAAATGACCCCGAACTTGACGTTTACAATGGTTCTATTGGCACCATTGTAGATTTTGCACCACTGATGGCTTATGATTTTGATGATGATATAGATACAAAAGATGATACTACTCCAAAATATCCAGTGATACGTTTAAATTCTGGAAAAACCATTCTTGCCAAACCCGAAGAATGGGTGACTGAAAACAATAATGGTGAAGTGCTAGCATACTATTCTCAAGTACCGCTGTGTTTAGCTTGGGCAATCACTGTCCACAAATCCCAAGGTATGACATTAGATGCTGCTGAGATTGATTTATCGCGTACTTTTGAGACAGGGCAAGGCTATGTGGCATTATCTCGCCTGCGTAGTCTTGATGGCTTAAAACTTTTAGGACTGAATCAACGAAGTTTATGGTTGGATAATTTTGTCTTTCGGGCAAACCAAAGATTGCTTGAACTTGGCAGGCAGCATGAAAAAGCATTTTTAGAAATGGATACAAAAACCATTAAGCAACAGCAAAAATCGTTTATTGGCTATGATGATATCAATGACTTTCAGCACTCCAGTAAAAAATCAAATAAAATCAAAATCTTGTCAGATATCATAGACAATCACAATCATCATAAAAAATCCAAAACCTCCACTATAAACAAAACCAAAGAATTAATTGGACAAGGATTAACACTTGAATCCATTGCAAAAACCCGTTCTTTAACCCTCGACACCATCATCTCTCATATAAGACAGCTAATTCAAGAAGAAGGGTATCATAATTATTATCATTTAATTGATGGGCAGCAATATCAAGATATGTTTCCTATTTACAAAGAAATCATTGAACGTCATGAAACCCCAAAAGCTTATCCTATTTATCAAAAACTTCAAAAACGATACTCCCAACAAAGAGTTTTGTTGGCATTGATTATATTGGATAATATTACTGACTTAGGACATTATGCATAATGATGATATATGATAATTATGTGATTATTATGTATAGCCTATCATCAAAGCATCACAACTTACTTAAAACTTATGGTAACAATATATGTTAATTGCTCTTAATGGCTTTGGACGAATCGGACGCACTGTTTTACGCACTTATTTACAGCGTTTAGATGATATATCTAAAATACCAATTGTTGCTATCAACGATGTCGCCGACCCAAAAACACTACTGCATTTATTAAATTTTGATAGCACTCATGGCAGTCTTGCTAAAATAGGTATGAGCGCAGATATTGAAAACACAGATGGGGTGTTTGTTTTAAAAATCTGTAGAAAAAACCAAATTGCAAAAATATTTTTACTTAATGAGCCAGAACCGCAAAAACTACCTTGGAAAGCGTTTAAGATAAATATCGTACTTGAATGTACGGGGCATTTTCGCTCCTACAAAAAAGCCAATCTACATCTTAAAGCTGGCGCAAGACAAGTAATTATTGGAGCGGCGCCATTTGATTATGTGGACGCTTGTGTGGTAATGGGAGTTAATGATAACGTTTTATCTAAAAAATTACCAATCATCTCTGGGGTTTCTTGCACTACCCAAGCCTTAGTACCGCTACTATTTACTTTAGATAATGTCTTTGGTTTAAATAGTGTTTTAATGACCGAAATCCATGCCACTACCGCCGACCAAATGGTGCTAGACCAAGCCCACCGTGATTTACGAAGAGCTCGTGCTGCAGGGCATAATATGATTCCCACCACCTCAAGCAGCATCAACGCCACCCTACAAGTCATGCCCCACCTTGATGGTAAAATAAATGGCTATTCAATACGTGTCCCAACAATCAATGTGGCTTGTATTGATATTACAGTAACGTTTAACCGATATGTTAAACTTGATGAATTAAAAACACAATTAAAAACTGCAAGCCAAACGTCTTTAAAAAGCATTATGGCTTATAATGAATTGCCACTGGTTTCTAGTGATTTTATTGGCGATACTCATTCTTTGGTTGTGGATGATGAATACATCATGCAGGCGGGCACAGCCTTTAAAATCATGGCGTGGTATGACAATGAAGTTGGTTACGCTAATCGTCTTTTAGATATGTGTAACAAACTTAATAATTGCCTGTAATTTCATCCTTGATTTGTTATAAAACTGGATTATCATGACTACACATGCGTTTTTAAAAGGTTGTCAGTCTGCCATTCCAATCACTTTAGGTTATATTCCTGTTGGCATTGCCTTTGGGCTGGCTTGTGCATCTGCAGGCATGCCTGCATGGATTGCCATTTTTATGAGTGTATTTATTTATGCTGGCGCCAGTCAATTTTTGCTTTTGGCATCCATGACTAGTGGAGCCAGCATTGGAGCGGTGATTGGACTGTGTGCTTTATTAGATAGTCGTCATCTACTGTATGCTCCACTAATTAAACGTCATCTAAAATCCAATCAAAATATTTTACCTGCCTCGCCCCTAATTACTGATGAAGTATTTGCGACCGCTTTAGCGGATTTGGATAAAATTGACCATCAAAAATCTTGGTTTTGGGGATTATCGCTGACTGCTTGGTTATCATGGTGGCTAAGTACTGTTGCAGGCGTTTTTGGTGGAAAAATTTTATCAGCTTATCCTTTGATGAATGAAGTGATGAATTTTGCTTTTGTGGCATTATTTGTTTCTTTGACTGCTCAAAGCTATCATAAAAACCCCAGCCATCGACTGATTATTATATTTGCAGGACTGATTGCACTGATGTGTGTATTTTTTGGGCACGCACAAATGGCAATTTTAGCAGCAGCGGTTGGTGCGTTTTTAGCCAGTTTGCTTCAAAACCGACTCAAGGGATAAATCATGATTGACCAAGACAAATTTATTTTGCTAGTAATTGCGGTGATTACGATGGTAATTTTAACCGCACTATCTCGAGTTTTGCCATTTTTGTTATCTGATAAACTGCCAATCATGCGGTTTTTTATGCGACCTGATTCGCCCATTACGCCACTTGGTGGGGCAATTATTAGTGCTATGACTGTCGTCTTAACCTTGCCTTTTATCCAACACGCCACAAGTGAACGTATTTTTCCTACTGTATGCGGCGCTGTGTTAACTGTTATCACCACTATAAAAGGCATTAATACTGGATTTGCGGTACTGATTGGTATGATAGGATATTTACTGGCAAAACTCATAGTTGGTTAAAACATAATTAATTTTCATCTTATTTATTTTTTATCAAATTTTATTAAATAAAGGCTTTGATAAAACATAGTAATTTAGTTGGTTTTACCGTATAATGCTCTTCATATTTCTAAATTTTGTTTTTTAAATTTAGCATCCACCTTACAAAGCCTATTTTTCTGTCCAGCCTAATATTGGAAAATATCCAACGACGAAAAGCGACCAGAAATTTGTAAGTTTTTTTATTATTTTCTTTATTTTCAAGTTGTTATCATGAATTATTCATTATTTACCTCAGAGTCTGTCAGTGAAGGGCATCCTGACAAGATGGCAGACCAGATATCAGATGCGATTTTAGATGCGATTTTAGCCCAAGATAAAAATGCTCGAGTTGCCTGTGAGACTTTAACCAAAACAGGAGCGGTGATTTTAGCTGGAGAAATCAGCACCCACGCCAATGTAGATGTTGAAGCAATTGTACGCGATACAGTGAATAAAATTGGTTATAATCATTCAGATTTAGGGTTTGATGGTAATAGCTGTGCCGTCATCAACATGTTAGGCAAACAATCGCCAGAGATTGCACAGGGCGTAGATAGAAGCCACCCTGAAGAGCAAGGAGCAGGTGACCAAGGTTTGATGTTTGGTTATGCAACCACCGAAACAGAAGTGCTGATGCCAGCACCCATTGAGCTAGCTCATCGCTTAATGGAGCGTCAAGCCAGTCTTAGAAAACAAGGTATTTTACCTTGGTTACGTCCTGATGCTAAAGCTCAGGTTAGTTTGCGTTACGACCAAAACCATCGCCCTATTGCCATTGATGCACTGGTCGTTTCTACCCAGCACGACCCAGACATTCAGCAAGCAGATTTACATGAAGCGGTCATGGAAGAAATTATCAAAAAAACCATTCCTACCGAATTACTTCATGCCCATACCAAATATCACATCAACCCAACCGGTAAATTTGTCATCGGCGGACCGGTTGGTGATGCCGGATTGACCGGGCGAAAAATCATTGTAGATACTTATGGTGGCATGGCACGCCATGGCGGTGGCGCATTTAGCGGTAAAGACCCATCCAAAGTGGATAGAAGCGCTGCTTATGCCGGTCGCTATGTTGCCAAAAACATTGTTGCTGCTGGGCTTGCTGAACGCATTGAAGTACAAGTTAGTTATGCTATCGGGGTTGCTGAACCAACATCCATTTCAGTTAATACGTTTGACACCGGCAAAGTCAGTAATGATGAATTAATTCGCTTGATTCGCACACATTTTGATTTGCGACCTTATGGCATTACTCACATGTTAAATTTATTACAACCTATGTACCAAATGACTGCAAGTTATGGGCATTTTGGACGCCATGGTAGTGATTCTGCATTTACTTGGGAAAAAACCGATAAAGCAGAAATTTTGCGAGCCGATGCTAATTTTGGTCAATAATCAAAGGAATCATTATGTCAAATCAGACACTCAATCAAGCCATCAAAGACGCTTTAAACACTCAAAACCAAGACCCCTCAGAACAAGTTGCACAAATGCCTGCAGACATGCATGCATTTTTTGAAAGAGCTGATCAATTTATCACTCTTGCCAACAGTCTCTTATCACCAAATTCGCATTCAGGGCAAGTGGCAGCATCATTGACTTATGCGGCAGCGCGTTTTGCAACTTCGGCTGCTAGCGTTGGTTTTGTTAAGGGTAGCGACTTTGCAAAAGAAAAAGCAGATATTATTGAATTTTGCACACAGCAATATCAAAAAATGCTCTCTGATAACATCGATGATTACGCTGAAAATTTTGAAAAATACACTGGTATTAAAGGCTAATTTTGATAGATAACATCAGCGGTTTATTTCGCCATATGCTTCTTTTTATTGGTTTTGCTATGGCGATTTACTCAATTTATTTGTTTTTATTATCAAAAATCCATTTGGGCACTGTTTTGCCGTTTTTTATTGGTCTGGGTTTTATTGGTTATGGATTATTTGCTGATAACTTATGGCAATTTGCTGCCCAAAAACCATTTTTAAGTGCATCCATTAAGGTGTTTTTTGGACTGTTTTGGCTTTGGCTTATCAGCGTATTTGTCTTTTTTGGAAAAATCAGCACAATCACACATCAAAATCAGCAAACCACGCCATCGGTTATCATTGTTTTAGGCAGTAGAGCCAATCAAGGCATACCTTCTTTGGCATTAAAAAACCGTCTAGATACTGCTTTTACTGTTCATCAAAATCATCCAAACGCGTGGATTTTGGTAACAGGTGGCGTTGATTTTGGTGAAACCATCAGTGAAGCACAAGCCATGGCAAATTATTTAAAAACCACTTATCAAATTGATGGTCAAAAAATTTTATTAGAAGATAAAAGCACCAGCACCCAATTAAACCTAGAAAACAGCTTGCCAATTTTACAGACCAAACAACTTAACAAACAAAGCCCAATCATTATTGTAACCAGCGATTTTCATGCGCCACGCACTCGACTAATTGCTCAAAAGCAAGGGTTTGATAATTTTACGATAACAAGTGCGCCTACTCCATTACAGACACGTTATCACTCTTGGCTTAGAGAATATTTTGCGTTTATCAGTGGTTTTATTTTAAATGAATATTAGTACAGCTAAAAAAATCCGCCCAATCAACAGGCGGATTTTTTATCAAAATATCATCAATTTTGACGATAATTGGGCGCTTCTTTAGTAATTTGCACGTCATGAACATGAGATTCTTTCATGCCAGCAGAGGTTACTTTAACAAACTGGGTTTTACTGCGCATTTCGTTAATGGTTTTGCAACCTGTATAACCCATACTAGAACGAAGTCCTCCAACCATTTGGCTGATAATCCCTGATACAGAACCCTTATAAGGTACACGTCCTTCAATACCTTCTGGAACCAGTTTTTCTACACCTTCTTTTGCGTCTTGAAAATAACGGTCAGATGAACCATTTTGTCCACTCATCGCTCCTAAAGACCCCATACCACGATATGCTTTATAATAACGACCTTGATAAAGTTCCATATCGCCAGGCGCTTCTTCTGTGCCAGCCAAAAGACTGCCTACCATAATACAGCTCGCTCCTGCAGCAAGTGCTTTGGCAATATCGCCACTAAAACGAATACCGCCATCGGCAATCAGTGGAATGCGTTCGTTTAACGCTGTTGCTACGTTATCAATCGCAGAAATTTGCGGTACGCCAATTCCTGCAATAATTCGGGTAGTACAAATAGAACCAGGTCCAATACCAACTTTAACTGCATCAGCGCCTGCATCTGCAAGCATAAGTGCCGCTTCGCCTGTAGCAATATTGCCACCAATCACTTGCAAACTAGGATAATTTTTCTTAACCCATGCGACACGGTCAATCACGCCCTTACTGTGTCCATGAGCGGTATCAACCACAATCACATCAACACCTGCATCATACAACGCTTCAACACGAGCTTCTGTTTCTGCACCCGTACCAACAGCCGCCCCTACACGCAAGCGACCTTTAGAATCTTTGCAAGAATTAGGGTTATTTTCAGCTTTGGTAAAGTCATTTACCGTAATCAGCCCTTTTAAACGAAACTCATCATCAATCACCACAACTTTTTCAATACGGTGTTCATGTAGTAAACGTTTGATATTTTCGGTGCTTTCACCTTCTTTGACAGTTACCAATTTTTCTTTTGGCGTCATAATATTAGCAACTGGCAAATCCAAATTGGTCTCAAAGCGCAAATCTCTATGGGTAACAATACCTACTACGTGGCGATTTTCATCAATCACAGGCACGCCACTGATGTTGTGTTTTTTAGTGATGGCCAAAAGCTCGCCAACAGTTACATCAGGTGTTGCAGTCACAGGGTCAGAAACCGTGCCAGATTCAAATTTTTTTACATGACGCACTCGGCTTGCCTGACGCTCAATGGTCATATTTTTATGCAAAATTCCCATACCGCCCAGTTGAGCCATAGCAATTGCCATTTTGGCTTCAGTTACGGTGTCCATTGCTGACGAAATTACAGGAATGTTCAAATTAATATCTTTGGTGAGTCTGGTGGTTAAAATGGTATCTTTTGGCAAAACTTCAGAATATGCAGGTAATAGTAGTACATCATCAAAAGTTAAGGCTTCATAAGCAATTCTTAGCATAAAATATCCTTGAAAACTTGCACTGCCCAAAAACCAAAAAAGACCAGACGTTTTTTCGCCTAGTCTTTGAAATCTATAAGATAATTGGTATTATGAGTGCTAAACATCATGACCATTATTGGTTTGAAATTAGCAGGTCATTATAATTTATTCAATCATAATTAGCAAGCAAAACCATCTTATCAACTTATCTTTTTTATGATTGTATGGATTTTTTTGCTTTTTATTGGTGTTTTTAAAACTTCTTTTTAAACTTAACTAACACACTCTATCAATCAAAACTAACACACTCTATCAATCAAAACTAACACACTCTATCAATCAAAGCAGGAACGGATTTGGTGTAAGTTTGTGCAGTTACAATAAAAGATTGTCAAAGGCGCAAACATTTAATTAGTCATAAAAAAAATTTTACTATAAACCCGCCATGCCACCTAAAATAATAACTTTAACTTATTTTTATAATTTGTGATTTTTTTGGAAAAAAATTTTTATCAAAAGAAATATTTTAACAACATCTAATAAATTTTGGTTATAATATTTTTGTTTATAAGTCTTTGATTAATGTCCAATAAATAGGAGATAATATGAAATTTTATGGCTTATCTGCGCTTTTTGCAGCTTTATGTTTGGTTTGTTTGCCCGCCACTGCAAATGTAACTGAATTTGATAAAATGATTAAAAGATCAAAAGTTCATCACAGTCAAATTATCCAAAAAGATAAAAAATACGCCATCCAAGACAGTATCACGGGTGAAATGTTAACGCCGTTTTATAAAAGCATCACTTGCTGGGAAGAAACAGAACCCTGTCAAGTTGAACAAGTGGCAGACAAAACCATTCGTTATGATGGTGAAGAATTCCCCACTTATCATCAAGGGGTGATTGATTGGCGCGGTAAAGCCATCATCAAACCAGAATATGAAAGAGTTGATATTCGCAGTGATGGCTTTATTTTAGTTACCAAAAACCAAAATGGTGATATGACCTATGGTTTATTTGATATAAAAGGCAGAGAAATTTTGCCATTTAGTAAGCGTTTTGTTGGGTATTTTTCAGAAGGCGTAGCAACCTTTTTTCTTGATGATGAAACCAATCAAAATCAAACAGGGGCTGCTAGTCGTAAATATGGGCTAATAGATAGTAAAGGTAAAGAACTTATTGCCGCAAAATACGACAATTTAAACCCTTCTCGTTTTGGGTTATTGCATGCTGAAATTTTTGACTCTCAAACTAACGAGGTTAAAAATGGCTATATTGATAAACATGGTAATATCAAAATCCCTTTTGTTTATCAAAATGCTGAAACTTTTAATGAATTTGGTTTGGCAATGGTAGTCATGAACGCGAAGGCTGGTTTTATTAACACAAAAGGCGACGTGATTGTTCCGATTGTTTACGACGGAGCTATGGCGTTAAGCAAAAACCACTTTTTGGTCAGAAAAGATGGCAAATATGGCATTATTGATGATAAAAATAAAGCAGTTACTGCTTTAGACTATGATGGTATTCGATTGATACCAACTGAATTTTTATCAGAAGACAGCCAAGATAAAGGTATCATAGTAATACTTAAAAAAGACAATCAACTTATGGCAATAGATGAAACAGGCAAAATTGTTATAAAGTCCAGCAGTAATTACCATGACCTTATCAATGAGCTTGAAAAAATCTACCATAAATCAAAATAATTTAAAAAAATAAAAAACCAATCACTAGGATTGGTTTTTTATTTTCAACTAACTAAAGGAGCTACATTATGTTTTATATAATGGCAGGGGTAGCTGGACTCGAACCAACGAATGTCAGGATCAAAACCTGATGCCTTACCAACTTGGCGATACCCCTATATGGCGCGCTATTATAGCAAAATTTTAAAACAATGCAAGTATTTTTTAATTTTTACTTACACTCGTCGCCAAGTTGTACCTGTACGACTGTCTTCTAGCTCGATACCCAAAGCTTTTAACTCTTGACGAATGCTATCAGCCAATGCAAAGTTTTTATCGGTTTTGGCTTGTTTGCGCTCAGCGATTTTTTGTAGAATTTGCAGCTCAGACAGTCCATTATCGCTAACATCGGCTTGTAAAAATTTCTGTGGCGGCAATTGAGTAATGTTTAGTGAGTGCGCCAAGGTTTTTAATGAACAGGCAAAATACAGTACTTTTTCTTTGTTATCATCTCGGGCTGCTTTATTGATTTCACCAGCCAAACCAAACAGAACACTTACGGCTTTGGCAGTATTAAAATCATCATTCATAGCTTGAGAAAATGCTTGCCCATATTCATTTTGCCAAAGCGTATTTTGAACGGTAATTTCAGCAAATTGTTCGGCAGATTTTAAAGCCTGATATAGACGCGACAAGGCGTTATGAGCTTCTTTAAGAGCTGCGTCGGAAAAATTAATTGGATTTCTATAATGGCTGGATAAAATAAAAAAGCGAATCGTCTCAGGATGAAAGTCTTTGAGCACATCTTTAATGGTAAAAAAATTACCCAAGGATTTACTCATTTTTTCGCCATCAACATTCACAAAGCCAACATGCAGCCAATGATTAGCATAGGTTTTACCAGTTGCTCCTTCACTTTGAGCAATTTCATTTTCATGATGAGGAAAAGTCAAATCATGACCACCACCATGAATATCAAAGGTTTCACCAAGGCAGCAAGTGCTCATTGCCGAACATTCAATATGCCAGCCTGGGCGACCCAATCCAAATGGTGACTGCCAGTGTGGTTCTGATGGTTTGGCGGTTTTCCATAACACAAAATCAAAAGGATTATGTTTATCTAAAACGCTATCCACGCGCTCGCTTGCACCCGCCTGCATTTGCTCCAGACGACGCTTGGATAATTTACCATAATCAGAAAATTTATCTACTGCATAATAGACATCACCACTCTCACCTTGGTAAGCTAACTGTTTATCCAAAAGCTTACCAATCATTGTCTGCATTTGGGGGATGTATTCGGTAGCTTTTGGTTCTTGATTAGGACGCAAACAGCCTAAAATATCAGCATCTTCATGCATGGCTTTAATAAAGCGACTTGTTAGCTCACCAATACTTTCGCCATTTTCGTTGGCACGTTTGATAATTTTATCATCAATATCGGTAATATTGCGCACATAATTAACATCATAACCCAATTGACCAAGCCAGCGGACAATCACATCAAACCCAACCATAACTCGCGCATGACCGATATGACAATAATCATACACCGTCATACCACAGACATAAATGCCAACTTTGCCCTCTATCATTGGGACAAAGGGGCGTTTTTGGGCAGTCAGCGTGTCATATAGATGCAATGTAGTCATAAATTTGCCTTAATGTGATTGTTTTAGGGTTTTACAATGGTTTTGAAGGTCAATTAATACGTATCATCGCCTTCCACAATGGTAATCTCGGTATTGTCATTGTGTGTATGTTGTTTTTTAGATTCAGTAGGCTTACTTTCAGTTTTAGCAGCTGTTTCTGCTGGTTTATCAGCTTTGGTAGCTGGTTTTTCACTTGGTGTTTTTTCTACCTGCTGAACCGTATCAGCTTGTCGTTCATTTTTTGGCACATCATCATCCTGCAAAATGGCATTTTCAGGACGTGGCGGACGACTTTGCTGTTGAATCTGTGGGATTGGTTGAGGCTGTGGAGCTTGGCGAATTGGCACATTTGGTGGTGGCACGATGTGTGTTTGGTGACCAGCATTGTTATTGTCGCGACGTGCCGTTGTGCGATTTTCACTATTAATGGCGGTGGCAGCTTTTGCCAAAACTTTACTGGCAATGGCAAAAATTGGATTTTGTGTATCAATGCTAACGGCTTCACCGTCCACATTAAAGGTAAATTTAGACACCAAACGATTGGCACCAACCAACGCCACGCCTGCTTCAATTGCCTGCTCTTCTAGGCTTGCCACGCGTTCTTTTGCTAAGGTCTTATTAATAAAATTAACATCTTGTTCTGACAAAACAACGTGCAAATCGGCATGGCATTCGCCATTTTCATACACTGCATTTTGAATTTCAATGCCTGTTGTTGCCAATCGCGATTTTAGCTGCTGTTCTAAATTTTTACCTTTAACCTGCGATAAAGCATTTTGCAGCATTTCATCGCCAACAGCAGATACCACGTTATTTTTGATGTTTGGACTATCACAATCAATCAAGGGTCTTGGAGTAACTTCTGGAGTGGCAACTTCTTCTGTTGGCGCTTTAGTTTTGATTTGTTCAGATTCTGGTTTTTCTTTTTTACCACAGCCAATCAAAGCCAAAGTCAAAAAAGAAACCCCCGCTAAATATTTTAATGATGTTTTCATGTGATTTACCTTATTCATTTATTGGTTTGTCAGCACCCATCGATAAACCTTATTGGTGGACAAAATGGGTAAATTATATCATAATCAACCCAACAGTCAGCATATCAAATCTGATAATCGCTATTTTGTTACAAATATTAACTTAAAACATTACGTTAAAATTATCCATCCAAAACAATTGCTAAATTATAATGAATCAACTCATCAATCAATACGACCGTAATTTTGACCCAATTGCTGACCACTTTGCCAAAAAAGTTTACGGCAGTCTCAAGGGACAAATTCGCCTTGCTGTTTTAAATCAGGATATATCAGAGCTGCTAACCCACTTGCCCAATCGCCCTCTAAAAATTTTAGATGTTGGCGCTGGCATGGGGCAAATTAGTTTAAATTTAGCAAAAAATCATCAAGTTACTTTAAATGACATTTCACAAAATATGCTAAATAAAGCTAAAGAGAATGCTCTATCTTTAAGCAGCTCACCAGAATCAAACATTGAACAAAATTTGCGTTTTATTTGTTGCCCTTACCAAGATTTATACAAAAAGCTAACTTGCGAAAAATTTGATGTTATCTTATGTCATGCTTTATTAGAATGGCTTGCCCATCCTGATGAAATTATGGGTTTTTTTGATAACTTTTTGGCAGAAAATGGACTTTTATCTTTGTGTTTTTACAATCCTAGTAGCGTAATTTATCGCAACTTGGTTATGGGAAATTTTTATCAACTAGACACACCAAAACCTGCTACCAAAAAAAGTCTTACTCCCAATAATCCTGTAGCATTTGATGAAGTGCAGCAGTGGCTGAACAACCATAATTATCAAACCTTAATACGTTCTGGAATACGGGTATTTTCCGATTATGCTCCGCTGAAACGTGGCGGGTTAAACCATCCAGATGACGTCATCGCCATGGAATTAAAATACGCTCGCACTGAACCTTTTTGGCGAATGGGTCGTTATTTACATTTGGCTGCTCGTAAAATTACGGATAAATCTGATAAACAATGCTTGTAATTTTAATCTTACACCACCATTAAGCCAATTACTTCAGTAATTATTTACAACAATAACCAAAATTGAGTACGCCATATTATGAATGATAAACCAAAAGACAGTTTGCAACTACCAAGCTTACCACTACTTGCAGTGCGTGATGTGATTGTATATCCTTATATGCAAATCGCTTTGTTTGTTGGGCGCGCCCAATCCCTAACAGCCATTGACATTGCCAAACAAGACTTTGGCGGAACACTGTTTGTGGTATCACAAGAAGATTCTTTAAATGAAGATATTGATGTTAATAATTTATATCAATATGGTACGGTGTGTCGAGTTATCAGCACGATGCCCCATGAATCAGATGAAAATTGCCTAAAAGTACTCATAGAAGGCATTGAGCGGGCAAGACTGATTGACATCAAACAAGCAAACAATAAAGATGGTGCCTTAACAGCAATTTTTGACCCACAAAACCTAGAAAACAGCCTAGACGCCGCGCAAACTGACGAGCAAAAAAGCCAGCTATTATCACTATTTGAAAAATATGGCGAAACCAACCTACGCAATATCCGAGAACTTTTGCAAGTTGCTGTAAACATTGATAATCTTTTAGAACTCACCTATTTTATCGCAACGCGTGTTGCTTTATCATTGTCTCAAAAACAAGAGATTTTAGACAGTGATGACTTACTGGCAATTTGTCAGCGGCTGCAAGAATTTTTTATCAACAATCAAACTGAACAATCCATCGAAAACCAGCTGCAAGAAAGTGTTCGTAAGCAGATGGAAAACAATCATCGAGAATATTTTTTAAATGAAAAAATGAAAGCCATTAAATCAGAATTATCTGATTTAAATAATGGTGCTGATGATGAAGATGGCGAGTTAGAAACACGATTAAAAGAGGCCGACCTACCCCAAGAAGTACGTAAAAAAGCTGAAACTGAATTTAAAAAATTAAAAATGATGCCATCGGCTTCGTCTGAAGCGTCGGTGGTGCGTGGCTATGTAGAATGGATTTTAGATACACCTTGGAACAAATCTACCAAGGTTGCCATCAACCTTGCTAAAGCCAAAGAAACGCTTGATAAAGACCATTATGGTTTAGACGATGTTAAAGACCGTATTTTAGAATATTTAGCGGTACAATCGCGCGTGGATAAAATCAAAGGTCCTATTTTATGTTTGGTTGGACCTCCAGGTGTTGGTAAAACATCACTGGGTGAAAGTATCGCTCGCGCCACAGGTCGTAAATTTGTACGTATGGCACTGGGCGGGGTGCGCGATGAAGCTGAAATTCGTGGACATCGACGCACCTATATTGGCGCAATGCCCGGGAAAATTGTACAGTCTTTATCCAAAGTAGAAGTAAAAAACCCGCTATTTTTACTTGATGAAATTGACAAGATGGCACAGGATTTTCGTGGTGACCCTGCAAGCGCTTTATTAGAAGTGCTTGACCCGTCACAAAATCATAGTTTTAATGACCATTATTTGGATTTGGATTTGGATTTATCTGAAGTTATGTTTATTTGTACTGCCAACAGTATGAATATCCCGCCTGCCTTACTTGACCGTATGGAAGTAATTCGTTTGCCAGGTTATACTGAAGATGAAAAATTAGCCATTGCTAACAATTATTTAACACCGAAAGCCATCAAGCAAAATGGTTTGCACGATAACGAACTTACCATTAGTAATGACGCCATTACTAGCATCATTCGTCATTACACCAGAGAAGCTGGCGTACGAAATCTAGAACGTGAAATTAATAAAATTAGCCGAAAAGCGGTGCGTCATCAAGTAGATACTTATGGCACCAAGCCTAAAAAATCAACTAAAATTGAACCCATTGTTGTTACAGATACCAATATCAGCGATTATTTGGGTGTAAAACCATTTGATTATGGGCTGGCTGAAGAATTGCCCGAGGTTGGTCGCGTTACTGGTCTTGCCTGGACAAGCGTTGGTGGTGAACTGCTCACCATTGAAACAGCAACAATGCCTGGTAAAGGCGAATTAATTTTTACCGGCTCTTTAGGCGATGTAATGAAAGAATCCATTCGAGCGGCAATGAGTGTCGTACGCGCTAAAGGCGACAGTTTTGGCATTGACCACGAAAAATTTAAAGAAACCGATATACATGTACACATGCCTGAAGGAGCAACCCCAAAAGATGGTCCATCTGCAGGGATTGCTTTAACCACGGCTTTAGTCTCTGCATTAACTGGTATTGCCATTCGTGCTGATATTGCCATGACAGGCGAGGTTACATTGCGTGGTAAGGTGCTGAGAATCGGTGGACTAAAAGAAAAACTTCTAGCGGCACATCGTGGAGGCATTAAACACGTTTTGATTCCAAAATCAAACGAGCGAGATTTAACCGAGATTCCTGATAACGTCAAAGAAGGTTTGATTATTGAGTCGGTTGAAACCATTGACCAAGTCTTACAAGCAGCGCTGGTTACAACACCCATCCCCTTGATACCACCAAAAACAGCTAAAACAGACGAACAGGCTTTACGTCATTAATTATAAAAGCCCTATTACCAAATAGGGCTTTTGTTTTTTTACATTGCATATTTTTATATGCGTTTTACGTATATTTTTATACATAATTTTTACCAAATATATTGATATGAAAGCTTTAATTGATTTTATTCCACTGATTGTATTTTTTGTACTCTATAAAAATACTGATAAAAACAATCCAAATCAACCTTTATTGGAATTTTTTGGATTGACAGGTGGCGCTAATAATAATCATATTCTGGTTGCAACTTTGGGTTTAGTGATTGCCACTGCGGTTGTTTATGGCGGTTTATTTATTTACCAAAAATATCGTTTGGATAAACAACAATGGTTTGTTTTATTAATGACAGTTGTTTTTGGCGGACTAACTTTAGCACTTAGCGACGATTATTACATTCGCTTAAAAGCAGTATTGATTAATCTGGCGTTTGGGTTGGGTTTTTTAATTTCGCCTTTATTTATCAAAGACAAAAAACCCGTGGTTTATAAAATGTTCGAACCCATTTTTAATCTTACCACTAAGGGTTGGCAAAAACTCAATCTAGCATGGGCTGGATTATTTTTTGGTATGGCAGGACTACACACTTTTTTTGCCTTTGTTTTTAAAAATGGTGAGTATTGGGGCGAATTTACCGCGTTTGGTGATATGATAGTCATGCTTGCTTTTATGGTTTTGATGTTTATTATTTTGCGCAAAAATTTAAAAACTGATATAAAATAAACAAAATTTTAAGGAGAATAGTATGCCTTTATTTGTTATTATGGGTCATGATACACCAAATAGTACCGAAAAACGTCAAGAAATCCGTCCACAACATTTACAGCGCCTACAAGTCTTACATGCCCAAAATCGTCTGGTCGTTGCAGGTCCTACCCCTATTGAGCACAATGAACCTGCCATGTCAGGAAGTTTGATTATTGCTCATTTTGACAGCTTAGAACACGCTAAAGCATGGGCTGGCGAAGAACCCTATTTATTAGGTGGTGTTTATAGTCATGTGGATGTCAAGCCTTTTGTACAGGTACTACCAAAGGTAGATAATCATGCCTAAAGTTGCCTTTGTTAGCCTGATTTTTATGCTAAGCATGCCAGTTTATGCTGAAAACACAACCAACAATCAAGCCAGTTCAAATGCTCAAACTGCCACAAATACCCCAAGCGCTGAGCAAACACCGCCAGTTAATGCTGAAAAACCTGCCAGCACCGACGCCACAACATCGGCAGCCCAAAATACAGCAGATAATAACGAGGCAAGCTCCAGCGAAAGTGAAACCCCGAGTGATGCTGCTAATACCGCCAATCCACCACCGCCAAGCCCGCACGACCCTAATGCGCCAACTCTTGCCGAACTGCAAGAACCCACCGAAAGTGAATTATCGCTTGCCAACAAAGAATTGCTTGCTAAAAATACTGAACTGGAAAGCAAAGTCAGTGAATTAACCACTCAGGTCAATGTTCTTGTGAATGAGCGTACCGGTCAGCTGTATTTGTACGGCGCTTTGACAGCATTGATTGCTTTTTTTCTAGGGGCGGTTAGTGTGTGGTTTATTTTAAATAAGAAAAAGTCAAACTGGTAAAACAAATGACAACACTCGATGCGGCACAATTGGCTTGGCAAACAGATGACACGGGTCAATTACTTCCTGTCTCTTTAGCCTTTGACGATGTTTATTTTTCTAAAACTGGTGGACTTGATGAAAGCAATTATGTTTTTTTATCAGGCAATCATCTGCCAATACGTTTTAAAAATTTAAAGGAAAATCAAAAATTTACCATTATAGAAACTGGTTTTGGTACAGGATTGAATTTTTTAGCAACTTGTCTTTTATGGTCCAGTCTTGCCCCAAAAAATGCTCGTCTTTATTTTGTCAGCACAGAAAAATTTCCTTTAACTCATACGGATTTATCACTTGCTTTGCAAACTTGGCAAGATACGCCGCTTAAATTTTGGGCAGATAAACTCATTTGTCTTTATCCTTTATTGATTGCAGGCTGCCATCGTTTAGAATTTGGGCAAATCACACTGGATTTATGGTTTGGCGATGCCAAAGAAAGTTTTACCCAAATACATGGGCAAGCGGACGCATGGTTTTTAGACGGTTTTGCTCCAAGCAAAAATAATGAGCTATGGAGCGATGAAATATTTAATCAGATTAAACGACTATCAAAATCTGGTACCACCCTTGCTACATTTACCAGTGCAGGTTTTGTTAAACGTGCTTTGCTAAATATTGGCATGACTGTACAAAAAATAAAAGGCTTTGGGCGCAAACGTGAAATGCTGACCGCGCACTTTGGTGATTATTGTTGTTTTGACGCTCACAAGTTAAGCACCTCATCACAGACAATTAAAACCGCCACCGTGATTGGGGCTGGCGTATCAGGGCTTTTGACCAGTTATGCTCTTGCCAGACGCGGAATTTGTGTTACTTTATTGGATAAAACTTCACCACTTGCAGGTGCATCTGGCAATCCCAAAGCGTTATTTGCACCTAAAATTACACTGCTAAAAGATGTCAAAGACCATTTACCAACCGTCAGTTTTTTATACAGTCAGCGTTTTTATCAAACATTAAATCAGTTAGCCAATACTGAAATTTTTAGTCAAACGGGTGTGATTGATTTTTTATTGCCACACAAAAAAACCCATCAAACACTTAAAAATTTAATTGACGACTATCCTAATGAACTGATTTGCCAGACCGATGACACGATTAATCAACAAATTCCTGATGTCTTAAAGCATACCATCAGTGCATGGATTGAAAAAGCAGGCTTAATTGATACTAAAAAATTAAGTGATTTTATTTTAAGCCATCCTTTGATTAATTTTAAAAAATTTCATGCGGTTACTATTGCTGAAACCAGTCAAATTGTTGAAGTGATGGACGATTTTGATAATAAAATATGCTCAGATATTGCCATTATTTGTTCTGGATTTGAAAGTTATTTATTAGACAGTCAATTATTTAATCCAAGAAAAATTCGTGGTCAAATCTCATATATTCAAAAAACTAATTTACCCAATAAACTAAAAACCCCTATTAAATATGATGGCTATTGTGCGGCTTTTGATGATATTCTTTTAATGGGCGCAAGTTTTATTCGTAATAATACAAATACTGATGTTTCTTTGTCGGAACATGAATTTAATTTAAATAAATTTAATGAAAATATACCCGCCATTGCCAAACAATTAAACCTAAGAACGTGCGACCTAAAAGGACGAGCCAGCATTCGCGCCCAAACTCCCGATTACCACCCAATTATTGGGCAGCTTTTTGGTAAAAAAAGAGTGTTTGCCCTATATGGCATGGGCTCTAAAGGGTTTAGTTTTGCTCCACTGTGTAGTGAAATTTTAGCTGGACTGATTTTTAATGAACCACTTTGTATTTCTCAAAATCTATTGGATAAACTATCCATCCATCGTAAAAGATTGCAAACACCAATCAATCAAAATAACTGATTAACAAAATAAAAGAATTGTATATTAATTTAAGGATAGCCTATGTATTACAATCATACTTCTGATACTTATGATAATCAGTGTAGTATTACAAGCGACTTTACTTTATTGGATGCTATTAAATTAAATTCTAATACACCACTGACATTAGGAATTGATGAGGTGGGTCGTGGGTCATTGTTTGGTCATATGAGCATTTGTGGGGTAATTTTACCCAATGATTTAACTGGTGAATTAGATAAAATAGATTTAAATAACACACCGCTAAAACTCATTAATGACAGTAAAAAATTAACTGAAAAAAGAAGGGAACAATTATACGATAAAATTGACAAACTAAACATTGCTTTAGTTATTGTTGATGTTCCCCATTATATAATTGATTTGGTCAACATTCGCCAAGCAACATTGTTAGGAATGCGACTAGTGATTGAACGGGTTATTCAAGAATACCCATCAAACCTTCTAAACGTACTTATTGATGGCAATGATACACCCAAATTAAGCAAAAGATTTGAATACAATCACGCCAACATTAGCACATTGGTAAAAGGTGATGCCATACACAGCAGCATTGCCTGCGCCAGCATCATGGCAAAAGTTCATCGTGATAGGCAAATGCAAAGATACGATGCCTTATACCCTGAATACAAACTTGGCAGCAATAAAGGCTATGGCAGCAAAGCCCATAGAGAAGCCATTGAAAACTTTGGCGTTTTACCTGAACATCGCCAAAGTTTTGAACCAATAAGAAGTTTACTTTAACATACCCAAATTAAGACCAGATTTGCCTTTTTAATAAAAGTTTGGTTGCTTTTCGGTCTTTTTTATGATGGGTTTTTGGGTTATCTTTATCATGAATGCCACCCTTTTTTAATAAAGGTGTTAAAGCTGATAAATTACGAATTTTTGGTCGTTTATTGGCTTTATTTTGCTCAAAAACCAAAGAACGTTCCATTTTTAATAAATTTTTTAGACTCATTTTTTTAACCTTTAATGCATAAAACCTGCTTTAATGTGTGAACCACTTCCACCAAATCCGCCTGCTTTTGCATCACTTCATCGATGTCTTTATAAGCATGAGGGATTTCATCAATA
Organism: Moraxella sp. I5G; assembly: GCF_055193055.1. Taxonomy (NCBI): domain Bacteria; kingdom Pseudomonadati; phylum Pseudomonadota; class Gammaproteobacteria; order Moraxellales; family Moraxellaceae; genus Moraxella; species Moraxella sp. I5G. The sequence continues at coordinate 63,811 of NZ_JBUXLH010000008.1, forward strand.
ACACCTTTATCTTTTCGGCATTCAATACCTTGGGTTTGCGCTATCAAATCATCCACCACAAATGTTCGCGCCGCCTTACCACGACTCATTTTTCTACCCGCGCCATGCGAACAAGAGCAAAAACTTTGGGTCTCGCCACGACCACGCACAATATAAGATTTTGCCCCCATAGAACCTGGAATAATGCCAAGTTCACCTGCATAAGCACTGATTGCCCCTTTACGCGTAACATATACCATTTCGCCAAAATGCACCTCTTGACTGATGTAATTATGATGGCAATTGATGGCTTCTTTGGTGATGGTAAAGTGCGGAAAATTAGCGTCTGGTGAATGAAGTGCCTTGATAATTAATCGCATCATTTCTTTACGATTTTCCATCGCATAATCTTGCGCCCATTCTACTGCTTCTAAATAATCGTTAAAATATGAACTACCTTCAGCAAAATAGGATAAATCCCTATCTGGAATATAACCAAATCGTGTTTCATTCTCTTTTTTGGCTAAGGTGATAAAATATTCTCCGATGCAGCTACCAATACCTCGGCTTCCTGAATGCAGCATAATCCAAACATCATCGTTCTCATCAATGCACAATTCAATAAAATGATTGCCGCCACCGAGTGTGCCCAACTGTTTTGCCCAAGTACGGTCAAAATTATTAAGCATTTTTAACAAGCCTTTATGTTTATCAGTAATGCGTTTTAAACGAATCGCCAAAGGGTCTAAAGTGCTCATTTTCGCCATAATTTGTTTGTGCTTAGCAAAACCAACAGGGACATATTTTTCAATTGCTAAACGAGCATTTTTCAGGTTATCAGGCAACTGATTGGCTTTGATGGATAGTCGAAGTGCATTCATGCCACAGCCAATATCCACTCCCACAGCCGCAGGAATGATTGCTTTTTTGGTTGGAATGACACTGCCCACCGTTGCTCCTTTTCCTGTGTGCACATCGGGCATCACCGCAATGTGTGAATGAATAAAGGATAATTGGCTCATCGCATAAAGCTGATTTATCGCTGATTGTTCCACGTCTGTGGTATAAATTTTTACAGGCACGCCCGTTTTGGCATTTTCATTTAAAATAAGCTCAATTGTCATAAATTATTTTCCTATAAAGGAATTTTGTTTTATATAAATTTAAAAAAACAAAATCCCCCATTACTAAAAATAAAACTATTTTTAGTAAAATTAGAATAAAAAAAGATAAATAAAACCCATGTGTTTTTTAAATAAAAAAACACAATTATTTTGAATAAATTTTTACATAATCATTAAAGCAATTAAAGCTGATAAAAAAACGACGTACCACAAGATACGTCGCTTCTTTTAAAGGTATACAGATGTCTAAATTAGTTATAAATCAATCTATTGTATTTAAAAACTAATTAAAACAAATACCCAAACAGCTAAAATGGCTTGTGTGGTTTATGTAATTTACAGAATTTAATAAATAAACAAACATGGTTTTACTCCTTTTTAGCTAATGGGTGAATGGAACACATTTTAAAATAAATTAAATTTAAAATGTAATGAATGGGCATATAATAAAACTTTAAAAATAAAAGTCAAGTATTTTTATTAAAATAATTGATTGTTTAAACCGATTTTAATGTTTGTTTTGCATATTTTGACGTTTTGCAGCAAGCATAGCCTGCATATTTTTTAGGTAATCCGTAGCAATTTGTTCTGGATTTTTATTGCTCTGGGTCTTGGTTTGACGTTCTGGATAATCAATATGTTCACTGGGTAGCTCGTCCAAAAATCGCGAAGGTGTGGTTTGGCGAAAATCTTTACCTGAACGGCGTTTTTTTGCCACCATTAACGTTAATTCATGTTTAGCTCGAGTAATGCCCACATACATTAAACGTCTTTCTTCTTCAATACCATCATCATCTAATGAGTTACGGTGTGGCAAAATATCTTCTTCCACACCAATGATATACACATAATCAAATTCAAGACCTTTGGCGGCATGAAGAGTCATTAAATTGACTTTGTTAGTATTTGCTTCTTCTTGTTGTTGTTCCAACATATCCAACAGTACCAGTTTGCGAATCACTGCATCAATAGTTTTTTCATCGTCATCTTCGGCACGGTTAATCATACTGTTGATGGATGAGTATAACGATTCAATATTATCCAAGCGGTTTTTTTCTTGTTGGGGAGTTTTGCTATCGCCTTTGATATAATCCAAATAACCCGTTTCTTCTATCATCTGACGAATCAAAGGAATGGGGTCAGTGTTCTCATACAAATCACGAGTGAAACGCTCAACAAATTCTGAAAAATCTTGCAATGTATTAGCAGCTTTAGCGCCCAAAGCATTTTTTAAGCCTGCATGACTGCACGCCGATAACAGTGAAATACTATATTCTTGAGCAAAAAGTCCTAACTTTTCCAAACTTGCCGAACCAATCCCGCGTTTTGGAGTGTTAATAATACGCAAAAATGCAGTATCATCATCAGGGTTTAAAATGATTCTTAAATAGCTCATCACATCTTTGATTTCAGTACGTGCAAAAAATGATGTGCCACCCGATAATTTATAAGGAATCTGCAAAGAACGCAGTTCGGCTTCTAAGGCTCGAGCTTGAAAGTTAGAACGATACAAAACCGCATATTGCTCCCAGGTGCCGCTGCGACGGATTCTATGGGTTAAAATTTCTTTGGCAACTTTTTGGGCTTCTGACGTGTCATCGGTACAGGTTAAAACGCGAATTTTTTCACCATGACCTTTGTCAGACCAAAGCTGTTTTTCAAAAATATGTTCATTGTTGGTAATCACTGAATTTGCAGCAGATAAGATACGATTGGTTGAACGATAATTTTGTTCTAACTTAACCACCGTTAAGTGTGGAAAATCCTGCTTTAACAACTGCATATTTTCAGGTTTTGCTCCTCGCCATGCATAGATGGACTGGTCGTCATCACCCACTACAGTAAAACGCGCCTGAACACCTGTTAAGAGTTTGACCAATTCATATTGAGCAGTATTGGTGTCTTGATATTCATCCACCAAAAGATAACGAATGCGATTTTGCCACTTTTGACGAACTTGAGCATTTTCACGCAAAATTTTTACAGGCAGCACAATCAAATCATCAAAATCCACCGCATTATAAGCTCTTAGGTGTCGTTCATATAATTCATACAGATGCGCAAAGATTAAATCTTCTTTTTTATCAATGGTTTGACTGGAATCTTTTGGCTCAATTAAATCATTTTTCCAATCTGAAATCATCTTAATAGCCAATGACAACAAATCGCCTCGCTCTGCTCCACTAAGATTATCTCGCACCATTAATTCAGCCAGTAACCGTTTACTGTCATCAGAATCCATAATGCTAAAGTTGCCTTTTAAAGGGGTATGTAGCAGCTCATAACGCAAAAATTGCAATCCAAAATGGTGAAACGTTGAGATGTTAAGCCCACGTGTTTTTTCACTTGGTAACAGTTTTTGCACCCGCCCTTTCATTTCACGAGCCGCTTTATTGGTAAAGGTCATTGCGGTAATCCGCTCAGCTGGAATGTTGCACTCATTGATAAGATGGGCAATTTTTTGGGTAATAACTGACGTTTTACCAGAACCAGCTCCTGCCAAAACCAATAATGGACCTGAAACATGAAGTAAGGCTTCTTTTTGACGTGGATTTAATTGATTATTATGCTGACTCATAAGAATTATATTGTTAGTAAATTATTGTAAATAAAACAAACACCAAATAGCAATCATACCAATCATGACACCTGACAGATTGATTTTACTGACTTTTTCTTTGAATAAAAACAAACCAACCAAAGTTCCCAAACAAATTACACCAATATTCATACCAGCAAACACTAAGGTTGGGTCGGACTTAAACGCTTGATGAGCTTTGACGTAAAATAAAATATTGGAAAAATTTAAAATACCCAAAATAACACCGCTACCCAAACTTTTAGCTTGCCAAGCAGTTCTTTTGATTAATAAATAACCCAACATAATCACAAAGGCTAGTACAAAAGTAATCAGCAGTGTTACGGAAAACGCATTACCCAGTTTTGACATTTGTTTAAACAAAATATCAATAACACCATACCCCAGCCATACACCTAATAAAACCATAATTGATGATTCAACATCATAAGATTTTTGGATATTTTCTTTATACACCAATAAAAATAAAGCTAAAAAAGCCAGTGTAATACCAATGGCTTTTTGGGTTGTTAGAACTTCATTAAATATTGTAAAAGAAGCAATAATTGGTAAGAACAAAGCCAATCGTTGGGCAGCATCTGATTTGACAATACCAACGCGGTCTACCGCTTTTGCCATAACGATAAAAACACTGGGCAATAATACACCCAGCGCTATAAAAATAAAACTTGGTGCTGTGCCAAATTTGGGTAAACCTTGAGAAAAATCAGGCTTTAAAAATAACAATGCTAAAAAAATAGCTGTCATATAATTGATTAAAATCGCTTGGCGCACATCAATATTTTGCACTCTAACCAATTTTAAAAATATTGAAACTGACACACTCGCAAAAATTGCTAAAATTAAATAACTCAAAACAATCTCCTTATTATTTTATGAATAATTTAAGCATTTTAATCAATACATTAAACCAATCGATGACTGGCAAGTTTGGTTAATTGATAAAGCCCTTTTCGGTATTGATTATTAGGTAAAGACAACAATGCTTTTTGAGCTAAAACGGTTTCCTGTAACGCTCGTTTTGTACAATATTGCAACGCGCCCGACGATTGTACTAGATGAATCAGTTTTAAAGGGTCATCTATTTTGCCTGTTTGTACAGCAATGCGTAATGTATCATAATCGGCAGATTGATTGTTTTTTAGAATTTCTAAGGTTTTGATGATGGGTAGAGTTGGCTTGCCTTCTGCCAAATCATCGCCTAGGTTTTTACCCATGATAGCTGCATCACCACTAAAATCCAAAATGTCATCAATCATTTGAAATGCGTTACCAAAATGATAAGCAAATGCCCCCAATGTATCAGACAAGTCCGCACGGTTTTGTAAAAGTGCGGCGCCAATGGTTGCCATCATAAATAATCGAGATGTTTTACCATCAATAATTTGTAAATAATCGGCTTCGGTGGTTTCTGGATTATGTTGATGCTGCAGCTGCAACACTTCACCTTCAGCAATATCACAGGTGCCATCTGAAAATAACTTTAACAAAGGCAGATTGTTAAATCCTACCAAAAGATTAAAAGAACGGGCAATCAAATAATCTCCCACTAAAACAGCAGTGGCATTATTCCATGTAGCATTTGCGGTTGGTCGCCCCCGTCTTAATCCTGACTCATCGATGACGTCATCATGCACCAGTGTTGCAGTATGCAACATCTCAGTAATTGCCGCAAGTTCCATCGCTTGTGGACGCTGAGTATCTTCCAACATTCGAGCAGTCAAAAGCGTAATCAAAGGTCGCATTCGCTTGCCACCTGCATCAATAACATGTTTAGAAACCTGCATAATCAGACGTACTTTGGAATTTAAGCTGCCAAAAACTTGTTTATCCATAATGGCAAAATCATCAGCAACAATGGCTTGAATGTCAGCATAACTAGGTATGGCGTTCATAAAACTCGCTATTTATTTAGAAAATTATTAACAAATTCAAGCCCGCTATGATAACACAGGCGCGCATTTTACTAAAGCCCAAAGCAAAATGAAATGCAAAAAGTCAGCTAAACCCCTAAAAAATACCAATTATCCAAATATCTATTAAAAGGCAAAAATCATTATATAATTTACAATATGATTTATAGTAAAATGGTCATCTTTTTTAACGCCAAGGATTCAATTATGTCTTTTCAATTAAGTTTTTTCCCCATCAGTGCTGATGACGTTATTAAAGTTGATGAAGGTAAACTCCATTTAGCAGATTATGAGCACCCACAAGAGGCAACGCTGGATTTTTACACTCAAGATTTTATCGATTTAGTTATGAGTGAAATGCTACCTTTGTCTGTTCTGATGACTGAAGGTGATGAGCGATACAGTGAGCAAATTGATGGCGGTATTTATTATAGCACTGGTGCCATTGATGAAATTGTTCATGCTTTTAATGAAACGGATTTAAATAAACTTGCTGACATGTTAGATGGCAATCATGACCATTGTGTAGCAACTTTAACAGAAGTAAAAAATTTATTCAGCCAAGCTCAGGCGAATAATCAAGTTATCATTGGTTTCTTTTAATAATTCATTATGTTATAACATAATATAATTCATTGATTTTTATTGTTTTTTTATTAAAAAATATTTGACTTTAGGTAACTTGCAGAGCATAATTGTGATAGAGAATTTCAATTATTAATGGGTTTGATGTTATTTTCCCATTAATATTAATATTGTGTATTTATCATTATTTTTGATAAATATCATCATCGCCAAGGAGTCTCTCATGACAAAGATGAAAGCAGCTGTTGTTACCCAAAACTGTGATGGCAATGTTGAAATCATTGAAAAAGACATTCGCCCTCTAGAAACCAATGAAGCGCTAGTGGAAGTTGAGTATTGTGGTGTGTGCCACACCGATTTACACGTAGCAGCGGGCGATTATGGCGATAAGCCTGGTCGCGTACTTGGTCATGAGGGCATTGGTATCGTAACAAAAGTTGCAGATGGTGTAAGCACTTTAAACGTTGGTGACCGTGTCAGCATTGCTTGGTTGTTTAAAAGCTGTGGCGCTTGTGAATACTGCAACAGTGGACGCGAAACACTTTGTCGTAGTGTATTAAATGCAGGTTATACCGCCGATGGTGGCATGGCAACCCACTGTATTGTTGATGCAGATTATGCCGTAAAAGTTCCAGAGGGTCTAGACCCTGCCCAAGCAAGTTCCATTACTTGTGCAGGTGTCACCACCTATAAAGGCATCAAGGTTTCAGGTGTTCGTCCAGGTCAATGGATTACCATCTATGGAGCAGGCGGTCTTGGTAATTTGGGTGTACAGTATGCCAAAAAAGTCTTTGGCGCTCACGTCATTGCTGTTGATATTAACGATGATAAATTAGCACTTGCTAAAGAATTGGGGGCAGATTTAGTAGTCAATCCCGCCAAAGAAGATGCTGCTCGCTTTATTCAAGAAAAAACTGGCGGGGCTCATGCTGCAGTAGTCACTGCCGTTTCAAAAGCTGCCTTTAATTCAGCTGTAGATTGTGTGCGTGCTGGCGGTCGTGTCATCGCAATTGGCTTGCCACCTGAAAGCATGGATTTATCCATTCCGCGTCTTGTGTTGGATGGTATTGAGGTGGTTGGTTCGTTGGTTGGCACTCGCCAAGATTTAGCGGAAGCTTTCCAATTTGGTGCTGAAGGCTTGGTTGTACCTGTCGTTCAAAAACGCACACTTTCTGAAGCTAATGAGATTTTTCAGGAAATGAGAGATGGTACAATCCAAGGACGCATGGTTATTGATATGAAAGCTCCTTGTGCTTGCAATCATTAATCTAACATCAACCAATCCAGCAAAGTCAAGTAGTAGCTTGGCTTTGTTTTTTTAATCAATCAAGATGTGTCTTTTTAAATAAAATATCCACTCAAAAAGCTGATTACAAAAGATAATTGTCAAAAGTTTTCTTTTATTTTACAATTAATTAACCTTTATTGAATGGAGTTAATCTTGTGAATCAGTCATCTTTTTTATGGACCTGCGTTTTAACAGCATTAATCGCAGGTTGCACAACAACTGCGCCATCGTCTTCAAATGTCAATACGCCTAAGAGTGCTGCAAAAAAGGAGATGGCTGCTGAGGTAGCCGCCGCCCCTAGCTCTAATATGAATGGTTTTAAACTTAACTACATGACATCGATGATCGTGCAAGATTCATTTATATTAAAACCTGAACAAAATACAGCAAAATATCAGCATTTAGACTCAAACCCCGTCTACAGTGTCGCTAAAACTCCTGTTTCTACGTTCAGTATTGATGTAGATACTGGCAGTTACAGTAATGTACGGCATTTTTTAAACAATGGACATCTGCCGCCAGCAGATGCTGTGCGCGCTGAAGAAATGATAAACTATTTTTCTTATCAATACAAAACACCAACGGATGCCAAACCTTTTGCAGTAAGTAGCAGTGTTGTAGACTCACCATGGAAACCTGAAGCCAAAGTAATTCGTATTGGTATTAAAGGTAAAGAAATAACCACTGAGGCACTTCCACCTGCTAATTTGGTATTTTTGATTGATGTATCTGGCAGTATGTATGGTGAAGAAAAATTAGGGCTTGCCAAGCATACACTTAGACTTTTAACCGAGCAGCTTCGCGAACAAGATTCCATTACGCTTATTACCTACGCCAGTGGCGAACAGGTGCTACTAGAAGCAACTAAAGGCACGCAAGCTAATAAAGATAAAATCCTAAAAGCCATTAATCAGCTTGAAGCGGGTGGCTCTACTCATGGTGAAAGCGCAATCCAGCAAGCTTATCAATCAGCAGAAAAATCCTACATCAAAGGTGGCATTAATCGCATTTTACTTTTAACCGATGGCGATTTCAACGTTGGTATTACTGATTTTCAAACATTAAAAAACATGGTTGCCGAAAAACGCAAATCGGGAATCTCTTTATCTACTTTTGGCTTTGGAACGGATAACTATAACGAGCAGCTCATGGAACAAATTGCCGATGCAGGTGATGGAAATTACAGCTATATTGACACTAAAAACGAGGCAAAAAAAGTATTGCATCGCCAATTGTCATCCACTTTAGCAACCATTGCTCAAGATGTCAAAATACAAGTAGAATTCAATCCTGTTACCGTAAAAGAATATCGTCTAATAGGATACGAAAACCGTTTATTAAAAGAAGAAGATTTTAATAATGATAAAGTTGATGCAGGTGATATTGGGGCAGGACATAGTGTTACGGCATTGTATGAAATCATTCCAGTAGGTAAGCAAGGCTGGTTAAATGAAAGCCATTACCAACAAACACCAACTACAACTGGTAAAAATGACGAATATGCTCACGTTGCCATTCGTTATAAATTGCCCGACCAAAGCCAAAGCAATCTTATCAATATACCCATCAAAAACAAATCCGTGCCTTTTGCCAATGGCGACTCTGACACCCAATGGGCAATAACTGTGGCAAGCTTTGCTGAACTCTTAAAGGGCGGAAAATATTCAGGTGATTTGGATTATCAAGCTGTAAAACAACTGGCTCAAACCAATAAAAGCAATGATAGCTATGGCTTAAAGGCTGAGTTTATTGAACTTGTTGGTATTGCTGACGGCTTAAGTTCAAAAAAACCAAAATAGACACCTATCTATGGTTGATATGCCCATGTAAATTGGGCATATTTTAATTGTTTTGTTCAGCGTGATTTTTTGTGTCATGATTGGGCGTGGCGTTAAAACGTTTATTTCTTTGGTCAGGTAATGTTTGATTAACTTCGTCAAAAGCTGATAGTGGCTGAAATATCACATTTTGAGCAGGAAGTTTTTGGACTTGAGTAAGTCGCCAAGCATGTTGATCATCATTGATATTAATGTAATATTTTGTACGGATTTCATTGAAATTTAATGCAATTTTACCTTGATACAAATTATCTTTAATACGTGTTAGAGTAAAGTCATGGTCTTTTTTAGGGTCGGTAGCGTGTGAGATGCGCACGGATAGATTGTTGGAAAATGCATCAGAATCAACAGGCTTAGCAAAATTAAGTTCAAAAGTAACTACATCACCATCAAAACGCATTACGCCATGTGCTCCTAAATCATGAGCTAGCTGGTCTTTTGACGCATCTTGATACAGCGTTTTACCATCCATATACCAATCATCGCGCACAGTAGCATCTTTATGTTTGACTGAAAAAAATACAAAAAAGATACAAGCAACTACCACTACAGCAGGCAAACCAATGACAAATATAGCAACCATATAGTTTTTATACCAAGGAGCGGAAGTTTTAATTACTGATGAAGTGGAATTTTGCGTAGCCATAGGAAAATTATAATAAAATTTATTTATTCTAACATAATTTTACAAGTTTTTTTGTCAATAATGCTGTCAATAATTAAACGATACTGTTATGCTGTGATTTTTTACGTTTTAATAATACCAAGACTGCACCCGTACCGCCATCATTGCTCGGTGCAGACACAAAAGCCAACACATTATCCATTTGTCTAAGCCAGCCATTAACACATGTTTTAAGAATGGCATCAATTCCTTTACCATGCACAATTTTGACCACTGTTTCATCATTTTGTATCGCGTCATTTATCAAAGTTAAAACAGCATCGCGGGCTTCATCAATGGTTGAACCATGCAAATCCACGGCATTATACCAATGAAATTTACCCTGCTTTAACTGTTCAAAAACTTTATTTTGCAATGTAGGATTTTTATAACTTAAAAAAGCATCGCCAGATACAGGATTCAATAAAGCTTGCATATCAGACAATTTATTGGTCATTACTTCTTTAGTACCAGTCGCAGCAGCTCGACGCAACAAGGTGTTTGGGTCATCTTTTAAAGATTGTTTAGTAACAGTTTTTTCATGTTTTAAAGGCGTAACACCCATCATTGCCTGAGCAAATAGTGTGCTGTCATCTGGGTTTTGCAATTTAGCCGCTTTAACTTTAACTGTTTGAGCAGTTTTTGCTTTTTGCTCTTTTTTAAGTTCTTGCAATTGATTTTGCAATTCTTTGGATAATAGATTTTTAAAGGTTGCCATAATTGATTAAAAATAAAAAAAGGGTGTAAACACCCTTTTGGTTTAATTAACGATTTGCCAAATGATTTTTGACACCCTTAGCAAAAGCTCGTAATGCTTCAACAGTGCTATCCCAATCTAAACAGCCATCCGTTACTGATTTACCATACTCAAGTTGAGATAAATCACTTGGGATATTTTGACGACCGCCTTTTAAATGACTTTCAATCATCAGTCCCATAATGGATTTATTGCCGTTTTGAATTTGGCTAGCAATATTTTGAATCACCATAGGTTGCAAATATGGGTCTTTACCCGAATTGGCATGACTGGCATCCACCATAATTTTGCCACTGGTATTGCTTTTAACCAATGCGTCTTCAGTAGCTTTAATGGCATTTTCATCGTAGTTAGGCTTGTCATTGCCACCACGCAGCACTACATGAGCGTATTGATTGCCTTTGGATTTGATAATACAAACTTGACCTTCATCAGAAAGACCTAAAAAGCTATGACCCGACTGTACCGCTTGCATGGCATTCACCGCAACCGTCATACTACCATCGGTGCCGTTTTTAAAACCAACAGGACAAGACAAACCAGAACTCATTTCACGATGTGTCTGACTTTCGGTTGTACGCGCACCAATTGCCGACCAACTAATCAAATCTTGGATATACTGTGGAGTATTGGGGTCAAGAGCCTCGGTAGCACATGGCAAGCCTTTTTCATTTAATTCAAGCAATAGCTTCCTTGCCATCCCTAGCCCTTTTTCAATGTCAAAACTGTCGTTCATGTCTGGGTCATTGATAAGACCTTTCCAACCCGTAGTAGTACGGGGTTTTTCAAAATAGACACGCATCACGATAAATAGTTCATCTGACAACTCTTCTGCCAAAACTTTTAACTTATCTGCATATTCATGCGCAGCTTTGGTGTCGTGTATGGAGCAAGGTCCTACGACAACCAAAATACGTTTGTCTTTACCATCTAAGATATTTTGCACAACACTTCTGCCCTGCAAAACGGTTTGATAGGCTTGTTGAGATAAAGGATATTTGGTTTTTAAAGCTTTTGGAGTAATCAGAGGGATAAATTTTTCAATATTCACGTCGTCAATATCATGATGGTGTGTTACAGTATGGGGTGTTTGGCTCATAGCTAGCCCTTATCTATCAAAGGTGGCATTTATAAAAATGCCTATTATGCACAAAACACCCCAATTTGACAAGTAGTTACCTATTGATAACCTTTTTTACGTAAGTCTTCATAACCACCTTGATTAACAACATTTTGATACCCCAAATCTGTCAAGGTTTTTTTGGCAATCTCAGCACGTCGACCACTTCGGCAATATAGATTAATTTTTGTACTCTTATTAGGTACCAATTGGGCAATTTTACCGCCAATTTCTTCATGTGGAATATGAAGTGCATTTTGCAAATGCCCCGAATCAAATTCTTCCTTGCTACGCACATCAATCCAAACTTCAGATTGGTTTTGAGTGACAGTTTCGGTATGCGTTTCTTGGTTGGTGGTTTGGGTGGATTCTTTGCTCTGACAAGCGCTCACAAGCAAAAACACAGCAAACAAAGGTAAAATAACTTTTTTCATTAAAAAATTCTCACTAAGAAATGCAGTTGATGAATAATCACAAAATCAAAATCGTAGTCAAGCACCACAATAAGTAACTACAACTATTTGATTTATCAACGTTGAGCTTTAACCGCTTCAATAGCGCGCAGTGAATAGGTATAAGCAGCACCAGCATTTAAAGCGATGGCGGTCGCCAAAGCAGCGGCAACTTCATCATCGCTAGCGCCAGCTTTTACAGCAGCTTCAGCATGTACGCTAATGCAGCTTTCACAGCGAGTTGTTACAGCAACTGCCAAAGAAATCAATTCGCGAGTTTTATCATCCAACACACTACTATCAATTGCTTGAGTTAGCGCACCATAAGCCTTTAGCATCTTTGGACGCTCAGCACCAAGCTCTTTAAATGCAGCTTTCACATCTTGAGTATGTGTTTGCCAATCTTGAAACATAATGACCTCTCAACTTAAATAAAGTTAATCAAAAAACAGTTGAATTTTAGCACATCTTAAAATAACAATTGTACAATAAAACTGATAATATAATTTTGCATAATTGATAAAACTCTGCTACAATACCCCAAAATTTTGGTGAAGTGGCTGAGTGGTTGAAAGCGCACGCCTGGAAAGTGTGTATACGTTAATAGCGTATCAAGGGTTCAAATCCCTTCTTCACCGCCAGACTTTAAAGCCCTCTAAATTATTTTAGGGGGTTTTATTTTGTCATTTTAAATATCATTATTTATAATAAATTAAATCAATTCAATCCATTAAGATTAAAACAATAATTAATTAAAAACCCCTAACAAAAAGTTAGGGGTTAGATGAGTCTAAACCTAATAAGATTTATGCTTCATCTTCATCTGTTGTAGCTTGTGCATCTTCAGATAGAATAGTTACCAAAATGTCTGCGCTGATGTCGTGATGCAATTGAATGGTAACTTTGTATTCACCCACTTGACGGAATGAACCTTCTGGCAATTTCACTTCAACACGGTCTACAGGCAATCCTGATTTAGTCAAAGCATCAGCAATATCACGAGTGCCAATTGAACCAAATAGCTTACCTTCATCACCAACTTTAGCACGCATAATAACATTAACATCTGCCAATGCTTCGGCCCGCGCTTTGGCTTCTGCCAATTCTTTGGCTTCAATTGCTTCAAGCTCAGCACGACGAGCCTCAAATTTAGCAAGGTTTGCTTCATTTGCTGGCAACGCTTTGCCTTGTGGGATTAGGTAGTTACGACCGTAACCTGCTTTTACATCAACGGTTTCGCCAAGTTTGCCAAGATTAACGACACGCTGTAATAAAATAACTTGCATGATTTTTCTCCGTTAAACTTACTTGTGATTGTCAGTGTAAGGCAATAATGCCAAATAACGAGCTTGCTTAATGGCAACAGCTAGCTGACGTTGGTATTTGGTTGAAGTACCAGTGATGCGGCTAGGAACAATTTTGCCATTTTCGCTGATGTATTGTCTTAATAAATCCAGTTCTTTATAATCAATATGGGTAATGCCTTCAGCAGTGAAACGGCAAAACTTACGACGACGATAAAAACGTGCCATGATAATCTCCTTAGTTAATTATTCATCAGCAGCTTCGCTTTCGCTTTCGCTGCGAATTTCATTGCGACGACTGTCTTTGCGTTTGCGCTTTTCTTCAGCTTCTTTTTTTAATGGAGAATCTTCAGTAATTGCGGCATCACGGCGGATAATCAAGCTACGAATAATCGCATCATTATATTTAAACAACTCTTCTAATTGAGCCAAAGTTGCTTCATTACATTCAATATTTAATAGAACATAATGAGCTTTATGGATTTTGTTAATTGGGTAAGCCAATTGGCGACGACCCCAATCTTCCAAACGATGGTTAGTACCGCCATTTTCTTCAACGATTGAGCGGTATTTAGTTACCATATCAGCAACTTGGTTACTTTGGTCTGGATGAACCAACAGTACCACTTCATAATGTCTCATAAGGACTCCCTACGGATTAAAACAGCCATTATTTATATAATGGCAAGGAGAAAAATAATTTTGATTAAAAATTCATCAAAACTAATTAACAAGTCGCTGATTATACCACAGCTTTTTTATAAAAAAAAGCAGTTCCATGGTAAATTATGATTTCTCTTTTTCAAGCTCTAAGGCTAATTGCCGTTTTTGTTCTTGAATTTCAGCAAGCTCTTTGGCTTTGGCTGCTTTTTGTTCTATCAAACTTTTAATCAATTGCCAAGCCGCATTTAGTAATAACAAACATACAAAAACCGTTAAAATTGGCAGCGATAAGGTAGCAGCTCCTGAATAATCCTTCATCAGAATACTATACGCCACACCTGCAACTGCTGGTGCCATCTGCCCAGAACCTAGCAATGTATCACCTGGCGCTAATAATAACGCTGCTGCAAACAGCCAAATGCCTGTTAAAAAACTGTGCAAACAACGGGGCAACATACGAATGATAAACCATAGTGACAATAAAGCAATAACTGAAGCACCAACATAAGTATAAAGTTGCAATTGATCATCAGCAATGCCTTCGGTAAGTTGGCTCCACCAAACCATGGCTTCTGCCGCCATCTCACTTAAAGAATCAAGAGATATATTCATTAACCAGTGCATAAGTCATTACCAAAAATAAAACGAGTCATTGTAACATATTTTTGCTTTTTACCACTTTGATGTTACAAAAAACCATCAGTTGCCCATTAGAATATTGTTTATATCAGTCGTATTTTTTATCTTGTAAGGCTTTAGCTTTAGTAAGAGCTTGAGCAGCCAAAATATCGGCGGGCGGCGCTTGTACATAATAGCCCTGTTCTGCCAATTTTTGACGGACATCGCAAATATCAGCCCGTGCCAGCTTTTCTCTACTTGCCAAATCTAGATGCATCACAAATTGCCCCAAACCCAATTTTTGACGCAACTCTTTAGGCAGAACACCCAACCAATCTTTGATTTGATTTGTATCATTTGGATAATCAGGGCGAGCAATATATACATACCAATCATCATTTTTGGGAAATTTATAAATGTCACAATGCATAAATCAGACCTAATTGTTAAAAAGTTAAAATTTTACTTGTAAATTTTATCATTATTTCTCATAATAGAGACGTTGATTTTTTCAGGAGAGTGCATTTTATGGCATTAATGCCTAAAATGACACCGAAGGCGCAAACCTACCCTACAATCGCTCAGGTAAAAGGACTGAAAAAATTTATGATAAATCAGCCATTTGTTGGAAAAATGGTCTTTTATTATCAATACAAATCTGGAGAGTGGCAGCTTTTGCTCACCGAAGGGAAGAAAACCATTTTAGCTACTTTTTTTACAGTTATGCTTTTTTGATGGTTGAAAATCTCAGGTTAAAAGGACAGATGGGGTGCTAAAAATTAATTGTCATTGAAATTTGTTGGCATATTTTTGCACATTTATAAGGATTTATTATGAGCACCCAAGACAACACTCCCAAACGCACACCTTTTTATCAAGCCCATCTAGATGCCAATGCCAAAATGGTTGATTTTGCAGGATGGGAGCTTCCTATTAATTATGGTTCACAAATTGCCGAACATGAAGCCGTTCGTACTGATGCGGGCATGTTTGATGTCTCACACATGCTGGTTACTGACGTAACAGGCGAACACGCAAAAGCCTTTTTTCAAAAACTGCTTGCCAATGATGTTGCTAAATTGTCCTTTGTTGGCAAAGCCCTATACTCCGCCCTACTCAATGATAATGGTGGCGTGATAGATGATTTAATCGTTTATCGCATGAACGAAGCAGAAACCGCTTATCGTATCGTCTCTAATGGAGCAACTCGCGAAAAAGATTTGGCACAGTTTGGCAAAATTGCCACAGACTTTGGCGTAACACTCACGCCACGTTATGATTTAGCAATGATTGCCATTCAAGGTCCAAAAGCCACTCAAAAACTACTTTCCATCAAAGCTGACTGGACAGACACAGTCAATGGTTTAAAGCCCTTTGTTGGAGCAGATTTGGGTGATGATTGGTTTGTGGCTCGCACAGGTTATACTGGCGAAGATGGCGTGGAAGTGATTTTGCCAAGCGACCAAGCAGTAACGTTTTTTGACGAGCTGATCAAAGCAGGTATACAGCCCTGTGGTCTTGGATCAAGAGACACGTTGCGTATGGAAGCAGGCATGAACCTATACGGCAACGACATGGATGATGACACCAGCCCGCTGGAAGCTGGCATGGCATGGACGGTGGATTTAAAAGACGAAAGCCGTGATTTTGTTGGTAAATCTGCCCTAGTCGCCCTAAAAGCAGACGGCGTCAAAGTCAAACAAGTAGGCTTACTACAAACGGGTAAAGGTGGCGTCTTGCGTAGTGGCATGGAAGTCGTAACAGATGCAGGCAATGGCATGATCACCAGTGGCGTATTCTCCCCAAGTCTTAACCAATCAATCGCCATTGCCCGAGTACCCACTGACTTTACAGGCGATACCGCCAAAGTCATCATGCGTGGCAAAGAAGTGGATGTGCGTGTGCTAAAACTGCCATTTGTAAGAAACGGTAAAAAGCAATTTGATTGATTTTAATCGGCTTTCATAAGGAGAGATTATGTCTAAACTCAAAATGTTAGTAGTGCTTGGTTGCATTCTTGCGTGCCAATCATCTTTTGCCAAATCTGAAATTTTATTACAGCCCAGTAATGAGCAACGTCAAGCGGTTAAATCAGCCTTTATGTCATCAGATAATGCTCAAATTCGCACTGCAATTAATGAAGCAAGGCATAACATAGAGACATTAGCAATTAATGCGTCATGTTCTATGGGTTACTACATTCAAGGCATCGCTTCCATTCGATCACCTAATGTACAAGCCCAAGTGAATTTATGGAGTCCAACCAATGGCATGCAATATATTACACATGACAAATGCCTAAATGTTGTGCGTATTGGAAATTGGTCTATGCCAACTAAAAACGCTCTAAATTTTAACATTATTTATGAATCTGCCCAATCAGGTGAAAATAAATCCACACATATAGAAATGATTAAACAGGACGGGCAATGGTTGGTGCTTAGTCATTTATAAGTTTTGACACAAAAATATGATTGAGACATCTTACAAAGATACTAAATCATGCAAGATATTGATTTTTAAAAAAATACAATGAAAAAAAGAAATTGCCATTAACCAAGATGCTCACGGATGAATGATTTAAGTCTAACCATCATTCATTTATTACACGCCATGAGAGTAAAACCATCTGCCATTTTTGCCAATGATTTTGTAGAAAGTTTTAATTTAATCTGGAAAATCCAAGTTTAAATGAAAAAACCCAAAACTTAACTCATCTTCAAGATGATGGTTGTATTCAAATTGATAACTTTGAATATGAAAGTTGGTTTATTGGCAATAAAGAATATGTATTTTTTATGCCGCAAGGCAAGAAACCATCAAATTAGCAATTAAACATAGTAAGGGTTGATTTGATGATTGCACAATACAAACAGCCCAAAACTGGCAACCTATTTATTGAAAAAGCCATTTGACGGTTTTTATATCAAAGAAAGAATGAAACAGCGAGCTTTTGCTGTATTTTGATGGCATTTTGCCAAAGTATTGTAAAAGATTGGGCTTTAACGCTAAATTTATTAGTTTTAAGTAATCTTGCCAGTTTAAAACAGAGTAATAAAAATTGTATGTTAAACTGTCAAATGTCAGAGATGACAAAAAGTAGTCTATACCCAAAACAGAGTTTTAACCCAAACGAGGAGTATGCATGATGAAATCTTTAAGTATGTATATCAATGGTACGTTTGATACCAACTTTACAGGCGAGTACACCGACGTGCTAAACCCTGCCACTGAAGAAGTGATTGCCAAAGAACCACTTGGCACTGCCGATGATGTCAATCGTGCCGTAGAAGCTGCTTATGCCGCTCAACCTGCTTGGGAGCGTTTGCCTGCGGTGGAGCGTGGGGCATATTTGCACAAAATCGCTGACGGTATTCGTGCCAGAGCTGACGAGTTGACCGCAACCATCGTTGCCGAAGGTGGCAAAACCCGTGATTTAGCACGCATTGAAGTGATGTTTACTGCCGATTATTTGGATTATCAAGCCGAATGGGCAAGACGCTATGAAGGTGAGATTTTGCAAAGCGACCGCCCACGTGAAAACATCTTTTTGTTTAAGCGTCCTTTGGGGGTGATTGCTGGCATTTTGCCTTGGAATTTTCCATTTTTCTTAATCGCTCGCAAAATGGGACCTGCCTTGGTAACGGGCAATACCATTGTGATTAAACCAAGTAGCTTTACGCCCATCAACTGCCAAATTTTTAGCGAAATCGTTGATGGCGTGGGCTTGCCTTCTGGTGTCTTTAACGTAGTTAATGGCGATAATCAAACAGGCAGTCATTTGGCAGGACACCCAAAAGTCGCCATGGTCAGCCTAACTGGCTCAGTGCGTGCAGGTCAAGAAGTGATGGCAACCGCTGCTCCAAACATCACCAAAGTTTCGCTAGAATTGGGTGGTAAAGCCCCCGCCATTGTGCTAAAAGACGCTGATTTAGATTTGGCAGTAAAATCCATTCTAGCATCTCGTGTGGGTAATACAGGGCAAATCTGCAACTGTGCTGAGCGCGTTTATGTGCATTCAAGCATCAAAGACGCCTTTACCACCAAGATGATGGATGCCATGAAGGCTGTACGCTATGGCAACCCAAGCGAAGCTGGCAAAGGTGAGCTTGATATGGGTCCACTCATCAATGAACAAGCTGCCCAAACGGTAGAAGCCAAAGTGGCTCGTGCGATTGAACAAGGGGCAACTTTGCTGATGGGTGGTAAACGTGCCAAAGGCAAGGGCTATTTCTTTGAGCCAACTGTTTTGGTAGATGTCAATAACAGCATGGACATCATGAAAAACGAAACCTTTGGTCCTGTGTTGCCAATTGCTACTTTTGAAAGCTTGGACGAAGTTATCGCCCTTGCTAACGACTGCGACTATGGCTTGACCAGCTCAGTTTATACCAACAATCTCAACGAAGCCTTTTATGTGACTCGCCGTCTACAATTTGGCGAAACTTACATCAACCGTGAAAACTTTGAAGCCATGCAAGGCTTTCATGCTGGTTGGAAAAAGTCAGGTATTGGCGGTGCGGACGGCAAACATGGTCTAGAAGAATACCTACAAACACAGATGGTCTATTTAGA
Source organism: Moraxella sp. I5G (assembly GCF_055193055.1). Taxonomy (NCBI): domain Bacteria; kingdom Pseudomonadati; phylum Pseudomonadota; class Gammaproteobacteria; order Moraxellales; family Moraxellaceae; genus Moraxella; species Moraxella sp. I5G. The sequence continues at coordinate 83,290 of NZ_JBUXLH010000008.1, forward strand.
AACCAATATTTAAGTTTAACATTCAAGCACTTTGTGTTTAAAAGTGCTTGCTTGACTCCCTATTTTTAATAACAAACTCACTAGGAGACGCCCATGAGTAACATTCCAAATGATTTAAAATACGTTGCTAGTCACGAATGGCTAAAACGCGAAGAAGACGGCATTATCACCGTTGGCATTACTGACCACGCACAAGATTTATTGGGTGATGTGGTTTTTGTGGAGTTGCCCGAAGTTGGTCGTGGTGTAGCAGTTGATGAAGAAGTTGCCGTTGTAGAATCAGTAAAAGCAGCTTCTGATGTTTACGCTCCAATCGCTGGTGAGATTGTACAGATTAATGAAGAATTGGTGGATAATCCAGAACTTGCCAACGAAGACCCATATGGCAAAGCATGGTTCTTTAAAATCAAACCTGCCAATCCTGCCGACTATGATGGTTTGATGAACGCAGAAGAGTACGAAAGTTCACTATAAGCCTTAACTGAAATAAGGGTGAAATGATTTTTTACCCTTATTTTTGGTAAATATCAGTGGTTTTTCAATTTATGTTTTAGTAGCGCACTAAAACACTTGAGCGTTTAGTGTGATTTACGCACCTGTAATAAATTATGTTGCAACTGGCTTCAATTCATAAAAGAATTATTGCTTATATTATTGATGCTGTGTTACTTATAATCATTGCAGTTTTATTTTCATTTTTATCAGATTTTATAAGCATTGAATATGATTATTTTTTTAAATTTTGTTTAATTTTATTTTTATTAGGTGATACATTTCATGGTCAAAGTATTGGAAAACGCCTACTAAAAATACAAATAGTAAATTTCAAAACACAAAAACCAACGGGATTTATTATTTCCGTTGTTAGAAACTTGATTTGTTTACTAAATTTCACTTTAATCTTTGCTGCCATCAATTATATATTATTTGTATATTACTATAGAAATTTATCAGATTTTTTAACTGGTACTTGTGTTATAGAAAACCAACCTTCAATCTCAAAGGATAAACAATGAGTGATTTAACCTTTTCCGATTTGTTCAACCAAAACGCCTTTGTGGAACGCCACCTTGGCACAGACCAAAACGACAAACAAGCCCTATTAAATACCGTGGGCTTTAATGATTTGGAAAGTTTCATTGATGCGGTTGTTCCAAAAACTGTGCGATTAAACAAAGAATTAGACCTACCTAAGGCTATCAGCGAACACAATGCTCTTAGCAAGTTACGTAGTATGGCAGACAATATTACAGTTTCAAAAAGCTATATTGGGCAAGGCTACGCTCCCACTCGCTTACCTGCGGTTATCCAGCGTAACGTGTTAGAAAATCCTGGTTGGTACACCGCTTACACCCCTTATCAAGCCGAAATTGCCCAAGGTCGTTTAGAAGCCTTGTTAAATTTTCAGCAAATGTGCATTGATTTAACTGGCATGGATTTGGCAGGAGCAAGTCTGCTTGATGAGGCTACCGCTGCTGCTGAAGCGATGAGCATGGCAAAACGGGTCAGCAAATCCAAATCCAATGCGTTTTTTGTTGATAGCCGCACTTACCCTCAAACTTTAGATGTCATCAAAACTCGCGCCAAATATTTTGGATTTGATGTAATTGTTGACGAATTGGATGCGATTAAAGCTGGCGAATATTTTGGGGCATATTTTCAATATGTTGGCAAAGATGGCGACGTGGTAGATTTAACCGATGCTATTGCCACTGCTAAAGAAAATGGCGCATACGCGATCGTTGCAAGCGATATCTTAAGTCTTGTTTTGCTAAAATCCCCCGCCAGCATGGGGGCAGATATTGCTTTAGGTAGCACTCAACGTTTTGGCATCCCTATGGGTTTTGGCGGACCTCATGCAGCCTATTTTGCCTTTAAAGATAAAGACAAGCGTTCTGCCCCAGGTCGCATCATTGGCGTATCCAAAGACGCGCAAGGCAGCACCGCCCTACGTATGGCGCTACAAACTCGTGAACAGCATATCCGTCGCGAAAAAGCCAATTCAAACATTTGCACCAGTCAAGTGCTATTAGCCAATTTAGCAGGCATGTACGCCGTTTATCACGGTCCAAAAGGTGTAAAACGCATTGCCACTCGTATTCACGCCTTAGCAACTGCCTTTGCAAGTGCAGTCAAATCAGCAGGTTTTACCATAAAGCATGACGTGTTTTTTGATACTGTGTTGGTAGAATGTGGCGACAAAGCCCAAAGTATTTTTGAAAATGCCAAAGCTAAAGGCTACAACCTGTGGCAACATGGCAATGGTCAAATCTCAGTCGCTTTCCACGAACTCAGTGATGAAGCTGACTTTGCTGAGCTGTGTGAAATCTTTGGGGCAAAAGGCGAACTTAATGACGTACAAATTGCCTTGACAGACGCTCTATTGCGTAAAGATGAAATCCTAACACATCCTGTGTTCAATTCACACCATACCGAACACCAAATGCTACGCTACCTAAAATCACTAGAAGACAAAGATTTAGCAATGAATCGTTCTATGATTTCTTTAGGTTCTTGCACAATGAAACTTAACGCTACCAGTGAGATGTTACCCATCACTTGGGATGAATTTGCCAACGTTCATCCATTTGCTCCTAAAGATGAGGTGCAAGGTTATCTTGATATGATTGATAGCCTACAAACACAATTAAAGGCGATTACTGGTTTTGATGAAATTTCCATGCAACCTAATTCTGGCGCATCAGGGGAATACACTGGACTGTTAACCATTCGCCGTTATCACGAAAGTCGTAATGAGTCGCATCGCAATGTTTGCTTAATTCCTCGTTCAGCTCACGGTACAAACCCTGCCACCGCCCAAATGATGGGTATGAAAGTTGTAGTTGTGGCAACAGATGAATGTGGGAATGTGGATTTAACAGACTTACAAGCAAAATGTGAAGAACACTCTGCCAATCTTGGAGCGTTGATGATTACTTATCCATCAACACATGGCGTATTCGAGGAAGGCATTCGTGATATTTGCGACCTGATTCACAAGCATGGTGGGCAGGTGTATATGGATGGTGCAAATATGAATGCTCAAGTTGGGCTTATGCAGCCTGCAGATGTAGGCGCTGACGTACTACATATGAATCTGCATAAAACCTTTTGCATTCCGCACGGTGGCGGTGGTCCAGGTGTGGGACCAATTGGTTTAAAATCACATCTTGCGCCTTTTATTCCAAGCCATAGTGTCACTGGCGTCTTTAACGCAACAAATAATCAAACTGCTGTTTCAGCTGCCGCTTATGGTTCAGCAAGCATCTTGCCAATCTCATGGATGTATATCACCATGATGGGTCGAGACGGCTTAGTATCAGCAACCAAACAAGCTCTACTCAACGCCAACTACGTTGCCAAAAGTTTAGCTGATGACTATCCTGTGCTTTATACGGGTAAAAATGGTTTTGTGGCACATGAATGTATTATTGACATTCGCCCTTTAAAAGAAGAAACAGGCATCACGGAAACTGATATTGCTAAACGCCTTATGGATTATGGTTTTCACGCTCCAACCATGAGTTTTCCTGTGGCAGGTACTTTGATGATTGAACCCACAGAATCAGAAAGCAAAGCCGAATTAGACCGTTTTATCAGTGCTTTAAGACAAATCAAGCAAGAAGCTTTGCAAGTCAAAGCTGGTACAGATGGTTGGACTTCTGATAACAACCCACTTATCCATGCTCCACACACCCAAAATGTGATTGTTGGTGAATGGGATCGACCTTACAGCCGAGAAGTTGCCGCTTTCCCACTACCTTATGTTAAAGCGCATAAATTCTGGCCAAGTGTAGGGCGAGTGGATGACGTATATGGCGACAAGCATTTAATTTGTAGCTGTCCAAGTATTGATAATTACGAATAAAACTACTCATAAATAAAAAAAGCACCTAATTAATTAGGTGCTTTTTTTATTTACAAACCTACTAATAGATAATCTACTAACTACTAATAAATTATACACGGGATAAGTATTCGCCAGTACGTGTATCTACTTTGACTACTTCATCTTGTTGTACAAATAAAGGTACGCGCACTACTGCACCCGTTTCTAAACGAGCAGGTTTGCCGCCACCGCCCGAAGTATCGCCGCGTACGCCTGGGTCAGTTTCTACAATTTGTAATTCTACAAAGTTAGGGGCTGTTACAGATAATGGTGTACCATTAAATAATGTGATGGTGCACAGTGCATTTGAATTTTCTTTTAGCCACTGGGCAGCATCGCCCATTGCATTTTTATCCGCTTGTAACTGCTCAAACGTTTCAGGGTGCATAAAATGCCAAAATTCGCCATCATTATATAGATAGTTCATTTCGGTATCTACAACATCCGCCCCTTCTAGGGTGTCACCTGACTTAAAAGTTTGTTCTAACACCTTGCCAGTTTTTAAGTTACGCAGTTTAACACGGTTAAATGCCTGACCTTTACCAGGTTTAACGTATTCATTTTCTAAGATGGAACAAGGGTTGCCATCCAACATCACCTTTAAACCAGCTTTAAAATCATTGGTAGAAAAACTTGCCATGAAATTACCTTTTATCAAAAAATATAGTAAAATTATGTTTTTTCTTGCCTAAAAAAAGCAAGCAATTAACCGTTTATTCTAACAAATTTTACCAAAGCAAACAATAAGCCAAATCTTTTTACAAAAAATATTTGATAAAAAGATTTTAGTAAAATAATTTAATTACAAATATCAGCTATGACCCAACATTTTTTGATAAAACAACCAATCACAACCAGCAAACCACAAATATCTAACTGGCAAAATGAACTGCAAAATGCTATTTGTGATATTCATCAGCTTTGCCAGCTATTAGATATTGAGACGCCAACCAATTATCAACCTAATTTTCCCCTAAAAGCTCCTTTAGCATTTGTTCAAAAAATGCAAAAAGGCAACCCAAATGACCCCTTATTATTGCAAGTTTTGCCATCCATACAAGAAACACTACCAACTATCGGATACACTAATGACCCATTACATGAACATAGTCACAATCCTATTAAAGGGCTTTTACATAAATATCAAAGTCGGGTCTTAATTACCTTAACAGGTGTTTGTGCGATTAATTGTCGATACTGTTTTCGCCAGCATTTTGACTATGGGGTAAACCTGCCAACTAATACGGAAATTGGGGAAATTTATCAATATATTCAACATGATAACAAAATAAAAGAAGTGATTTTTAGCGGAGGCGACCCATTAAATCTTTCTAATCGGCGATTAAAAATATGGTTTGAAATGCTATCAAAATTGCCTCAAATTCAAACCATTCGTTTACATACACGCCTACCTGTTGTTTTAGCCTCTCGAATTGATGATGAACTGCTTGATTTATTCAAATCTTATCAAAAGAATATTGTTATGGTTTTACATATTAACCACCCACAAGAAATTGATAAAAATTTAAAAAAACAATGTCAATTATTAAAAGATGCCGGAGTAACCTTATTAAATCAAAGTGTATTATTAAAAAACATTAACGATGATGTACAAACCTTAATTCAATTAAGTTATGATTTATTTAATAATGGTATCATACCCTATTATTTACATATTTTAGATAAAGTAAATGGTGCAGCCCATTTTGATATACCTATAAAAAAAGCAATTAATATTTATTGGGAACTTTTAGAAAATTTATCAGGATATTTGGTGCCAAAGTTAGTACAAGAATTACCAGATAAACCTTATAAAACTCCAATTAATATTTATCAATTTTTATAATTGTATGACAAATATTTATTTTATCAATTTATTATCTAGGAAAATTTATGTCTGAGATTATCAAACAGCGTTTAAATCATTTGCGTATTTTTATGAAAAAACATCAAATTAATGCGCTTATCATTCCAAGTTCTGACCCACATATGTCAGAATATTTACCCAAATATTGGCAGGGTCGGCAATGGTTATCTGGATTTACTGGTTCTTTTGGCACATTATTAGTACTGGAAAATCAGGCTTTTTTATGGACTGATAGTCGCTATTGGATACAAGCCAATATTGAATTAAAAAATACTACCATTGAATTAAAAAAATATGGTGTGGACATTGACATGGTGGATTTTTTATCACAAAACCTACCCAATCATGCCAAAGTAGCCATTGATGGCAATGTTTTATCAGTAACTCAATATGAATGCTTTATACAAAATTTTTCTGATAAAAACATCGAATTGATTAGCGATTTGGATTTATTAAATGAAGTATGGCAAGATAGACCCCCACTACCCAATCAAAAAACCTACATTCATTCAAGTGATTTTATAGATGATAGTATAGAAAACAAACTTGCCAATATAAGATTTGAATTAAAAAAATCACAAGCAGATTTTCATTTAATTAGTAGTCTAGATGATATTGCTTGGATAACCAATTTACGCGGAAATGATATTGAATTTAATCCTGTCTTTTTGGCTTATTTATTTATCAGTGAAGACGAAACTATTTTATTTATTAATTCTGAAAAATTAGATAAAAAAACAACAGAACTATTAAATAATAACCGCATTCAAATAAAAGATTATTTTGATATTCAAGATTATTTATCTAACAAGCAATTTGATGGCGGCAATCTACTGATTGACCCCAATAAAACTGCCATTGGTACTTTAAAGCATTTATCTAAAAATACGGTTTTAACCAAACAAACCAATCCTAGTACTCTACTAAAAGCCATCAAAAACCCCAAAGCGCTCAAACACATTAAAAACTCCATGATATCAGATGGGGCAGCTTTGTGTGAATTTTTTGCTGAATTTGAACAACGATTACAAAATGGCGAGCGCTTATCCGAGCTTGATGTGGCTGATTTGCTTACTCAAAAACGTAGCCAAAAACCTTATTATGTTAGTGCCAGTTTTGATACCATTGCTGGTTTTGCTAAAAATGGTGCCATCGTTCACTATAAGGCTGACCATGATAACTTTTGTTATCTAGATGGTGATGGGCTGCTTTTGATTGACTCGGGCGCACAATACCAAAATGGTACTACAGACATCACTCGCATGATGGGCATTGGTGATATTAATTACCAACAAAAACAAGATGTTACAGACGTATTAAAAGCTCATATTGCGCTGGCTACTGCCTGTTTTCCAAAAGGCACATTAGCATCGGAGCTAGACGTCTTAGCACGGGTAAAACTTTGGCAAAAAGGCTTAGATTACGGACATAGTACAGGTCATGGTGTGGGTTATTTTTTAAACGTTCATGAAGGTCCACAATCCATCTCAAAAAACGCTCCAAGAACTTTAGAACGCACCATGAAAATCGGTATGGTTACCAGTAATGAGCCCGGGCTGTATCGTACAGACAAATGGGGTATACGCTTAGAAAATCTCATGGTGACAGTAGCGGCAAACAAAACAGAATTTGGTGAGTTTTTAACCTTTGAAACACTAACACTGTGTCCGTTTGATACTCGACTCATTTTAATAGAACAACTAAATAATGAAGAGAAGAAATGGCTCAATGATTATCATCAACTAGTGTATGATAAATTGCATGACAAAGTAGAAGGTCTTGCCAAGACATGGCTCACCGCTCGAACAAGACCCGTTTAATTTTAACTTTTAATTAACTTAATTTTACCAAGATGAATTGGCGGCAGTGAAGTTACACGCTGTACCGCCTTTTTCCCAGTATTTTTTCCCTTGACTGTTCAAACAAATCACCCCATCATTGGCTTGAGTTGTGCCAGTAATTGGTGTTGCTACTATCTCCCAAGCATTACCACCCGCCTCCACTTTTAGTGTTAAATTATATAAGGGTGAGCCGTTGCTTGGAAAGGTATTTTGACGCAAATAATGCTCCATACCCTTAAAACTGCGCTTTGCGGTTTGATAACGCTGAGCATCTTGTGCCATGCGCATCATTTCAGCCTGCATATCGCCACGTTTAGTTTTGCGAACGTATTCGGTATAATTCGGCAATGCAATCGCTGCTAAAATTGCAATGATTGCTACCACAATCATCATTTCAATCAAGGTGAAACCAAGTTGTTTTTTTACCATGGTTCTGACTCCGACCCACAATTTGTCCAATTTTCCACTTGATTATAAGTTTTAGTCTGGCAGCGCAGACCAGAACTGGTCATCAGAACATCGTAATTACGGTCATCAGCAGGAGTTCGCTCCGCTATCATCACCCAACCCAATCCAGAGGCATTGTCATCAGAAAGCAATTTGCTACCACCAGCATCTTTCAGCGTGATGGTATAACGAACATCTTGCGGCTTACCCACAGGTACAGTTAATGTACCTGTTGACTTATCAAAACTGGGGTAGATATAGGTTGGATCAAATTTTTTATAGCTAAAATTTTTCCCCTTAAAACGCTCAAGCTCACCTGCCAATACTTGCATTTCCTGCTTGGCAAGTGCAAGGCGCTGTCTGCGCGTATACTCTTGATAGCTTGGGGTGGCGATGGCGGCCATGATGGCGATAATCGCCACCACCACTACCATCTCCAATAACGTAAAACCAAGTTGTTTTTTCATCAAAATTTTTCCTTGCCAGTTCAATCATTCTAGCGATTAATTGGCTTTTGTTCTTGGTGTATCTTCATACCAACGAACAGGTTTATTGCTAATGCTAGATATTTCCTGCAAACAAGCTGGACTATTCTTATAAGCTGATTTTGTGCAATCCACTGTTGGAGAAACTGTGCCATAGGTATTAGCATTACTACTATCTTTGGCATTACCAGTTCCTGCCTGCACAATACCTACACCAAGCTTGAAACGGAATTTTGAACCATCTTCTGGATTGGTATTACCAACGACAGATTCACCCAAACGTTTGGTTGTTTCTTTGTTACACACCCCACCTGGCATACAAAATACTTCTTGGAAGCTTTCACCAATAATGCCCGCACTGCAGCTTGATTGTTCAACCGTACCACCCTCAGGAGTATAAGTACTAACAAACAAGAAGTTGTCTACAACACGAGGAGAACTGTAACCTTTTAGTCTACCATTGGCAGCAGTAAAGTAAAATTTCCAGCCTTGTACACCATCTGTTGCTTTTACTTCAGTATTGGTTGCACGTGTAACTTCTGTTAATTTATCCACACCTGCATCAGTTACACTTGGGGTAAAGCTGCTTTTTGCCATACCACGTTTTAAAACGTCACGATCAAAAATCACAAACAATCCATCTCTTGCACTTTCAGTATTAACTGCTAGTGGTGAACTTCTATTGCCAGAAGCAATGGAGATAACACCAAATTGACCGGTTACACCTTCTTGAGAATGCACAGATAAACTTGGGGTGTCATAAAAACGAGGTGATAATCCGCCTGGTTGATGTCCATTGTAAACACGTACCACACGAGTTGCCAATGATTTTGAATTGTCGCTGTGGTCATAACCATTATCCAAATCCACACGGAATACTTGACCACCCAAATCGCCAAAAATCAAATTATCCACCAAACCATCGTTATCACGGTCAAAGGTTGAAATGTTACTTACAACACTATACTGTAAGGCTGGATTATTGATTGAATGGGTAGCACCACTAGCTGTTGTATTAGGAGCGTATTTGCTAGACCACCATAACAAACTACCTGTATGAGCATCAAACATATACACACCTGCACCCGATGCCTGACCTGTGGTGTTAGCGGTTGCTTGGTCATATAAACGGTTTTCATAACCTGCATCATAACCACCACCCACAAACATCACCAGACGGCGCTGACCCTGCCATCTTACAAAACCAAGGACAGGTTTTGACCAGCTTTGACCCATGTAATATAGAGGTGTATTTGGTGCAGCAGATTCTGGTGCGATATGGAATTTTAATTTTGGAGCATCCACATTAGATAAATCTAGAGCGTAGTAACTTCGTCCGCCCATGCGCATACCACCATACACCCACTGCAATCCAAAACCACCAAGATTGGTAGAGGTTGCTGCCATATTGTTTGGGTCATTTACAGTAAATCCACCCGACTCCAATGCTTTGTATTGGGTATAAGCTGTCCACTGTCCATCCATGCCATAGTTCATAGAACCTAACGCTGTTTCAGCATCTTGGAAGTTTTGGCGATTATCAGGACGAGTTGTAGAACCTGTTATCATTTCCTGAGGAACAAAAGCAACTTTTTCCATCCCTGTTTGAGTATTAACTACATGAATCATGCCTTGAGTGCTGCCATACAACAAATAATCTTCACGACCGTCTGAAGTATTTAAACCACCACTATCACGCACAACTTTACCCGTTTGAGTTAAAATGATGGGCGTGGAGTGCAGCACTGCACCAACTTGTCTTAACTCTGGAATTGTTGGTAAGGCACTTTGTTCAACTGGTGTACCATTAACATCCACCCTATAACCCAAAGCATTCAACCAAGCATTACGATAAACCAAATTGCTTAATACCGCGTTACCACCATATAGGTTGTTTACAGTAACTTTAGTTAAAGGAGTATTTACACTTCTATCAGTGTTTGTAAATACCTGTCTTTGATTTTGACGTAATGGCAATTTGGAGGCCACACCAGCATCCCAATAGCCAGTAGCGCCAGAGTTAATAAATCCAGTGTCGTCAAACAAAGGATTGCCATCTTTACCTAAAATCTTTTGATTTTTAACAAGATACTTATTCATATCACCCGCCCAAAACCTATAACTTGAACCAACCTTGGGGGTGAATGTACCATAATAAGCATCATCCATATAACGAAGTGGATTTAATGGATTAACTGGAATAAATGGCTGACCTGTAACCACTTCAGGAATATCTGTAGTTATTTGACTAATAAAGGCATTAATACTATTAACCACATCTTCAGAACGGTTACCTGAATACCAACCGCCTTCTCCTTTAATTCCCCATCGAGCAAAGTTTAATGGACTATGAATTACGTCCACATAAGAACGTCTACCCCCATCAAAAGCAAGCAAAGTTGCCTCGCTAGGTAAAGTTCTGGCATAATCATCAATAGCTTTTAGGTTTTCTGTTTTTTTCTTATTGGAATCATAAGCAGGCGCAAAGATATAAGGACGACCAAAACCTACTGCTGCTGTTTTAAATTTAATACCATGAGGGTTTTTTGTGCCATCAAGCAAGGTTTCAGAAAATTTATGGATACATGTCCAGTCATCATCACCACAACTAAAACTTGAACCTTGGCTACCCAAAGCTAAACGCATCATACGCTCTTCGCCAGATAAAATAGATGGGGCACCATCTGAGAGCATATAAACACCCTGGCCATTACATACTCGCTCACGTTCAGGTTGAGTTAGAGATTCTGGAGCTTGATAAGTTTTTCTATCAGCTTTTTTGGCATCAAAACTAGAAAATGGAAAACCAGAACCTGAATAACCATAAGTAGGACTATAATAACCCCACAACATTCTGGCATTTGGCTGTTGAGCTGGTCGAAAATAGCTACTTAACAAGTTTTGAGGGATTGCCGTTGGATAGATAAAACTAGTGTCACCACTAATTGCGCCTCTAGGAGCTTCACTAGCATTAAATACCCATCTAGAACATATACCATTTGATTGCCAGGTTGCGCACCAGCGTTGAGCAAAAGACTGAGTATCTTGCATGTAGAGCTGACGCATGGTAACATCGTTTTCAAGAGTGGTTGTACCCATCATGTAGGATACAACTTCGGCATAGCTACGTGCGGTTGGCGTTGATGAATAAGCTCGGAAAATTTGTTCGTCTTTTAATAAATCTAATAAATGCTGGCGCTGGGTCTTACCATTGACCACTTCATCAAGCGGACGAGCAGGCACACGTACCGCTCCTGCGTCACGATAATATGGCTTATCTGGTGAGTTTAAAGGGTCGCCAGTTGGTGTCCATGGCTGACCATTTTGACGAGCAACAACTCCCAAAGTTGCAATACCAATGATTTTATCGCCGCTTAATCTTTCAATACCTTTGACTGGATTGCCAGCAAGTGTATCATATAGTGCCTCTTTTAATCGGCTCATGCGATCATAACAACGGTAAAATTGACTACCACTTGTACCCATTAAATTACAGCCTTGTGGGTCAGTAACCCACGCTCCTGGTGCTTGAGGGTAATAATAACGAGATCTAGCATAATAGTTGGCATTATTGACCTGATTTTTTGGAATATCACAAAAACTTCGACTATAAAGTTTGTTTCCACTGGCATCTACCACATTTTCAGTCTTAATTTTTCTACGGCTAGGATAGCCGCCGCCATAATAACAAGGATTGATGGCTTGAGAATACTGCAGTGCGTAATCCGTTAAAAATGCATCATCACCCATAGAACCTGAAATATCAATGGTTAACATTAGAGTGGTTTTGCCTTTAGTAGCCACCTGATAAATCTCGGTATCTGTTGCCTGAGCGATAGGAGTTGTTATTGCCATCATTGCCATTAATGTGCTAATGGATGCACATAGGGCTTTTAAGGATAATTTTTTCATGATTTGACTCTATTATTTACTCTTACCAATTTATTTACTGTACTTTTACTGCGTTACCTGACTCAAAATCCACACTTTGTACTTCATAAGCCACACCTAACGCTTGCAAACATTTAGCGTTGGTTTGAGTGGTTGCCTCATCTTCAAAAGCAGTTTTTTGCAAACAGCCATTAATTTGCTCAGGTGTAATGGTAGAATTGGTGAAGGTTGGCATTACTGAAATTGACGATAATGACAAATTAATTCGATTTTCAATTGTTGGCACACTACTTGATACAGTATAACCCTCGGCAACTCTATCATCAGCGGTATTGCGACGCATATGCACTTGTGTGATAACCGCGTTACGACCTGATGATGCTTTATCTGTTGTACAAAAATTACCCACTCTATCAGGTGTATTACCCTCATTAATAACCGCTGCCTTATCGTAAGCAAAAGTATTAGCGTCTTTGGCGTTATAACAAAATACCATTTCTTTGGTGGCATTTGCAGGATTTAACAAAAAGTTGTACGTACCACCTTGGGCAAAGTTTGCCTCGACTTCACTTTTGTCCATGCTTTCAAATTTAGTCAATGCTGAGTCGTTATTGTTAATCAACAAATTACCTGCTTGTGTGTTGGTAGATAATCGCATACCAAATACACCCGAACGCAGTGCCACCGTACCTGCAACTGCAATTAACAGTAGCACCACAAGCACAATAATCATGGTTGCCCCTTGTTGTTGTTTCATTTACTCAACTCCTTGACTGTTACGAATCGCCACCATCTGAGTTACTGGCACTCTAAGATGGCTGGCGGTAGATGGCGGGTTGGATAGTTTTACTTCCTGACCAGCGATGGTAAACGTTGGATTGGCATTAATACTACTATCAGCATGCACTGAACCTGATGAGCGTATCACCACACCAATTTCAACAGCAACAACCGCATTACCAGTTGGGGCCGTAATGTATTCTTTTAACGTCTGATAACGCAATTGGTCGTCTTTGCGGTCAGCAGGCGTGCCATTAAAATCTCTTGTAACCACACTCACTTTAAAACTTTCAGCATCAGCGATGGCAATGGCGGGTTTGCCTGTCTTTTTTTCATCAAGCACCTCACAAAATAGCCCATAACGGGTATCGCCTTGATTTTGCTGAACCTGGGGTAGTTTATCAATGTAATAGCGCTGAATAATTTCCTTATCCTGTTCAACAATCACGCCTTCACAATTCATTGTGTTGTTTTTACGGTTAACATAACGAATGGTGAGTTGGTCACTATCTGGAGTCATTATGCTTTGCCCAGACTCTGCTTTAGTAACTTTATCAGCAGTAACGCCAGCTATAGTTTGAAAAACAATACCTGACTTATTATTTGAACGATTGACAAACTCACTGCCTGAATCCAAATTAATATGACGCAAATCTTTTGCAACATTGGTTAAGCCAAATGTTGCATTTTGCTGAATGCTAGATAAGCCATTTTGCATTGCAAGCGAGCGCTGAGAACTTAAAAACATCATCAAAGCTGCCGCCGTAACAATCAACCCAAGCGTAATGGCAATCATTAGTTCAATCAGCGTAAACCCTTGCTGGTTTGAAAAATTAGGGTTTTGCATAACTAAAACTCTCCATAAAAATACATTGGGCATCGGGGGCATAAATTAAGGTGTTTGAAATGCAATCCGTATCAGCAGCGTCAATCTCTGGGTCGGGTTTAATCGTTGGGGTGGTTTTGCCCCACGCCACAAAAATACAGTGGCGTTTTTCTGCTGTGCCTGCCATCGGGCATTGCCTCACTGCCATATCCATTGCCATTTCTTCAGCGTTTTTAGCAACCACACTAAAATCAAACTGGGCAAGCTCGTTAGGCGTGCAGTTAGTAGTTCTACAATTTTTTGCAGGAGTTTTGGTGTTATAATTGCCTTCAAATACTTTTGTACCTTCGCGATTGATTCGCATGCGTTCATGCAAATCACGAGCAAATTCCACCGCTCGGGTGTTATTATCTGCTTCCAAACCCACTTTGGCTGAGCGCACCTGCATGCCTGCATAACCAAGCACTGCAATTGCCAACAGTGATAAAGCAACCATCACTTCCAATAAGCCAATGCCTTTTTGGTGGGAAATTTGATTAGAAAACATTTGATGAGAATTAAAAATAGGTTTCATCGTTTATTCCTAAGGGCAAGCTGTCATATCTTGGTGTATTTGGCTTGTTCCCATTTTATCTAATATCAACACACGTACAATAGCGGCATTGTTGGGGTGTTTTAGCTCATAACAGGCATAATCATTTAGATTGGTTGCCCCCATAAAAGAAAATTCAAAATTTTCTGGTGTTGATGAACCAGCACCGGATACATTATTATGCGTTATATTGACTCTATCTGAATCAGGCGTCCAAGTATGAGTATTAGCAGATACACTAGAATTGCCACCTGCCACCCCTGTAGATTGAACAACAACTTTTTGTGGCGTTCTTAACAAAACTGCTCCACTGCGCGCCTCTTGCAAAAAATTTGCAAGATTACGGGTTTGCTCATCTACTTGGCTTCTCTGGATAAAGGTTCGCATTGATGGCACAGCCAAAGTTGCGATGATAGCAATTAATGCCACCACAACCATCATTTCAATCAAAGTAAACCCTTTTTGCTGCTTCATAATCCGTCTCTAAATGCTTTGCCCAATTTATTAATCGCTTCAATTACGATAACATCATAATATAGTTTATACCCATATACGTGTAGTGTTTTTTGATAAAACTTGAGTTACTATGGTATAAATGGCAAGACTTTAGCAACAATTGATTGCTAAAAATATTGTTCATCAATCGCCTTACAAATTGCCGTCTTAGCCATGGTTAATTTAAAATTTTGATTAAAAATAAATCAAAATACTTACAGAAAGTTTGCAAAATTCAATCCATGACCAAAGCAGTTTGTTTTACAAATTTATAACATAAAGCTATAGCAAAAAAATCTTGAACTAAAATTATTCAATTATCAATAAGTTATAAATATTAATTTTATTACAATCTGGGAATGTGTTATTATTGTCTTTATGTGATGAATTGTTAAGGTTTGTATCTTGGCGGAATTATGCTTAGAAATTAAGCAATGAATGAGGGTAAAAAGTCCTTTACAAACAGATTAAAAATCATGATTGGTTTTTTAAAATTATCTCACTGTTTATTGATGAAATTTTGTTCACATAATTCCAAAAATCATTGACTTTTTTGTGCCAAGTGGAAATTTTTGGCAGGTTTGTAGTGATTGATAAAAAGTTGGTTATGATTTTGTAAAAAAAGCTGACAAAATTTTCAGATGGCAACTGGCAAAGTTAGTCATAAATGTATGTAACCATCCAATGATTGTTGCGATTTAGTTGCAGATTTGGTTTTTAAAAATTTACGGTACAAATATTGCCTATATGCTTAAATTTTAATCATATATATTTAATTTTAAGTGCTAAAAATTGCACTATATTGGTAATCTTGATGGCAAAAAAATTGCTGGTAAGAATCTTTTTGGCAGCAGTCTTGCCAAACATTAAAATTGAGCTTAATGGATTGCTTGTTATTGCTGTATTTTATATAAGGCAATATCTGACTATGATTTTGCCGCAACCAGAAAATCAGAGTTTGACCATATAGCTTGACTAGATTTTCTTTAAATTGCCATAAGACTAAATGGAAAAATTCCTGATTTTTAATAGGCATTTTATGCAAAAACATCAATTCATCTGCATGAAAAAAATGCTTGGCAATTGATTGCTTGATGACTCTAGTTTCAATATCAATAGCACATATTTTTGGGCTGATAATAACAGCTACTTTGTTTTGGCTGTGACTAAAACAAACAAAAAACTGCTGATTATTTTGGCTAAAGAAGTGATAAGGAAATGCAGTTTCAATTAGTCTGCCTGTTAAGTTAAGCCTACATTGCAGCCAACTTAAAAGCTGCCTAACCGCTAAAGATTGTACATTTTGTTTGCTTGCCAAGCTAAAATTGGTATTTATATCAGCACAAGCAATCACTGTTTTATCTTGCTGGTGGGTGATGACAGGTGAAATCAGCACAATAACCTTATTAACATAAATTTAAATATATAAACAGCTTAAACCAGCCTTACAGTAAAAGCTGTTTATGGCAACAACCCAATTAATTAAATTAGTAGCTTAACTCAGCACGGCGGTTTTGCGCCCAAGATGCTTCGTTTGAACCTGTGGCAACTGGCTGTTCTTCACCAAAACTGATGATTTCAATGTTGGAAATGTTTACGCCTCTACTACCAAGATAGCTACGAACTGCGGCGGCGCGACGTTCACCTAATGACATATTATACTCACGTGTTCCACGCTCATCGGTGTGTCCTGCTACCTGAACTCTAGCCCCTTGGTTACTGTTTAAAAAATTGGCTTGAGCGTCCAAAATACGAGCGGCTTCAGGCTTGATGGCATCTGAATCAAAATCAAAATGTACTGTGCTTTGCAAGTTTTGAGCGGCGTTACGAATGGCGTCGGAGTTATTAACCAAACCGCCGCCCATGTAACCGCCATTTAGGTGACCGCCGCCCATACCTAAAGGAGCAACCACTACTTGAGATTTTGGTTTGTTAGCACAGCCAGTCATCATAACTGCGCCTGCTGTCAGTATAATAGCGAAGATTTTTTTTAGGTTTAAATGAGACATAGTTTACTCCATAAAAGTATCTGTTTATTTTTTAAGCAAAAATAGGATAAGATTTCCTGACTATGATGACAAAGATATTCACATTTGACAAGGCATTTTGAACGGTTTTTTAAACATTTTGGCGGAAAAAATAATGAAATTACACAAAGCTGTGATGATTTTAAGCAATTTTTTTGATAGTATGACCCGTTTAATTTTTTTTAAAACCAAAAAAATATTTTTTTATTAGACCAAAGAGCATAAAAATGACACAAACAAAAATTTATTTAAAAGACTATTTGCCACCTGTTTATCATGTTAATAGCGTGGATTTAGACATTTGTTTATTTGATGACCATGCCATTGTCAGCAGTACATTACAAATGCACAAAAAACATACAGGAGATTTAATATTATTTGGACAAGAATTAGAACTTTTAGAATTGTCAGTTAATGGCAATCATTTGTCAGAAAATGATTATATTTTAAATCAAGAAACTCTGACAATTAAAAATGCCCCTGATTTAGCAACTGTGTTTACCAAAGTTCGCATCACCCCTCAAACCAACACCGCTTTAGAAGGTCTCTATCAAGCAGGTAGCGGCGATGAATGCATGTTTGTAACACAGTGTGAACCTGAAGGGTTTCGTAAAATTACCTTTTTTCCTGATAGACCAGATATTTTAACAACATATACCACCCGCATCGAAGCTGACGATAAATATCCCACATTATTAGCTAACGGCAATCTTATTGATAAAGGAAAAGCTGATAGCGGTCGTCATTTTGCTATTTGGCATGATCCCACCAAAAAACCAAGTTATCTGTTTGCTTGTGTAATTGGTGATTTGCAAATTTTAAGTGATCACTACACCACCATTGAAGGTCGAGAGGTTTTGCTTGAGATTTATGCTCATAATCGCGACATTGCCAAATGTCAGGTTGCTATGACCGCCCTAAAAGACGCCATGCACTGGGATGAGGTGCATTATGGGCGAGCATATGACCTAGACCGCTATATGATTGTGGCAACAGGTCAATTGAACATGGGGGCGATGGAAAATAAGGGCTTAAATATTTTTAACACCTCGTGCGTATTATCTAGCCCAGAGACAACCACCGATGAACGCAGTTTTTACGTCAAAGCAGTGATTGCTCACGAATATTTTCATAACTGGACGGGTAACCGTATCACCTGTCGAGACTGGTTTCAGTTGTGTTTAAAAGAAGGGTTTACCGTTTTTCGCGAACAAAGTTTTTCATCAAGTCATCGCTCGCCTGCGGTACAACGAATTGAAGATGTTGCATTTTTAAGAAGCCATCAATTTGCCGAAGATGCAGGCAGTCTTGCACACCCTGTACGCCCTGATAGTTTTGTGGAAATTAACAATTTTTACACCACAACTATTTATGAAAAGGGTGCAGAAATTGTGCGTATGATTGCGACCCTTTTGGGTAAAGAAAAATTTCGTCAAGGAACTGATGAATATTTTCGTCGTTATGACGGCATGGCAGTAACTGTGGAAGATTTTTTATCCGCTTTGGCAATTGCTGATAAACGAGTTTTAGATTTTCTAATTTGGTATCAACAACCAGGAACTCCAGTACTTTCTGGGCATTTTACAGTAGAAAACAATCAAGTTTTAGTGCATTTAAGTCAGCATACTCGCCATGTTGCAGGGTTTAATGCCCCAAAAGATTTACCCATTCCTGTAGATATGGCAGTTTTTCACGGTGAAACTGGCAAACTCCTAAGCCAAAAAACCCATCTTTTAAATCAAAAATCCCAAACGGTTTGCCTTGATGGACTTGATTTAGGTGGTGTGCGTCCTGTGATTTCAGTTTTACGTAATTTTTCTGCACCTGTAAAATTAGAATTTGAGTACAGTGATGATGAACTTGCTAAGTTGGTCAGTTTTGAACCTGAAGGCTTTAACCGCTGGCAAGCCATGCAAACTTTGATTAATCGTTTATTATTAGGACAATCCAGCAATACGCAAATTGTCATAGATTCATTAAAACAAGCCATACCTTCTTTAATAGATAATGACCCAATGCTGGCGGCTAGATTATTTGATATGCCAAGTGAAACCGAACTTGCTATGGCGTATGACAAAAATTACCAGCCCAAAACTGTCAAACAAATCCGAGATGCATTAAAACAAGCCATTGCCAATGGTTTAAAACAAGAATTAAATATTTGGTATCATGCCCTACCAATAACGCCATATCAAGACTCTGCCAAAGCACGCGGGCAAAGACTCTTGCGTAACGTATTATTAAAAATTGCTTTGACCGCCAACCAAGAAAAAGCACAAGATTGGGCAGAATATCAATATCAAAACGCCACCTGTATGAGCGAAACACTTGGTGCATTATCAGCGATGATTTGCTTTGATTTACCAAATACAGAAAAACATCTAGCTGATTTTTATCAAAAATTTGCCAAAGAAGATTTAGTGATTGATTTATGGTTTAGCGCGCAAGCATCTGCTGACAGTCGAGATGTGTCATTTATTGACACTTTAATGAAACGCAGCGATTATGATTGGCAAACACCAAACCGCGTGCGTACCACGCTATCAGCACTGACAAACAAACCCATTCAGCTTTGGAGCGATGCGGGGCTGGATTTATATTTATCAGCCATCAAACGCTTAGACAATCAAAATCCTATTTTGGCGGCGCGACTTTTAACCGCTTTGGCACGCTGGCAGACCCTAAATGATGCTGATAAAATCATGGTAAAAACCAAATTAATAATCCTAAAACACAACGTGCAATCAAAAAATGTGCAAGAATGTTTGATGAATATGCTG
The DNA here is from genome assembly GCF_055193055.1 of Moraxella sp. I5G. Taxonomy (NCBI): domain Bacteria; kingdom Pseudomonadati; phylum Pseudomonadota; class Gammaproteobacteria; order Moraxellales; family Moraxellaceae; genus Moraxella; species Moraxella sp. I5G. The sequence goes on from NZ_JBUXLH010000008.1 coordinate 103,210, forward strand.
GATTGATTATGAATGACACTGCTGTTTTTGTTTATTTTGAGTTTGATGCTGAAGTCATTCAACTTTGGCAAAGTCTAAAAGAAGATAAACCCAATAAAACATTTGCTTATCAAAACAGACTTAAACGTTTGTTTGTTGAACAGCGCTTGGGTGTTACCGCCGATTTAAACAGTCTAAAGGTGATTGATGCTTTGTTATCATCAGTCAAATCAGATTTGGCAAATCGGCAAATCGGTGAAATTTTGGTGTTAAACCATAACGAATTTATCAAACTACTTGCGGTCTTGATGTATCACACCGTTGAAGTAATTAAAACCGAAATTAATCGTTTTATCAAAGACGCAAATTTATCACTTTACGTTGCTCAAGATTTTAGCAAAGTTTATGCTAGAGCATTTGCCAACCTCTCTGGCGGTCAATTAAGCGCAGGTGAAGTAGATACTTTTTATCAAGGATTTTTTGTGCATGCTTTTGGAGTGAATGCGCTGCGCAAAAATGTTGCTCAAAATTTCTTTGTATTGTCAGTTATTGGTTCAAGAATTTTTGGGTCGTTTGACAGGGTTTTTCGTGGATTAGACCATACTGGCAGCCCTAGTGATGAACCTTTAGAAGACAGTTTATATTGGGCAGTGCATGACTTTTTACAAAAATTCTTATCTTTGGAAAATGATGAAGCCAAAGAATTGCTCAACACCATGAAAGCAGTACCAAGACTCAATTCAGAAATGGTTCATAGTCCAGACGACATAAAATTAATGGCACAAATCGATGAAATTCGTCAAATCGCTGAAACAGCGCCGCAAGTCAATAAAGATGAAACAACTATTGATGATTCTTTGGTTAATAATGCTGATAAAAAAATGGCGAAGCTTGATGATGATAACGCACTAAATCAGAAAAATAGTCAAGATATTCACATAAAAAATAATGCACCATTGGACACAATACAAGCAGAAAGCCCGCCTAATATCTCCACCAGTCCTGATTTGTCTGAAACCCAATCAAACACAGTTAAGCCCGCTTACCCATCAAGTAAGACGCCAACACCTGCCAGTTACAAACAAAGAGCTAGAGCATCACACACCCCAAAACTGTTTACTGAAGCCTATAGCGACCTACTAAATGTTGAAGTTGCCAGCGACAACAATGACGGCTATCAAAAAGCCAGTATGATTTTGGATAGATTTGACAAACACATCAATGCAGAACTCTTAGAAGGCAAAATCATCAATCAAATTAGCTTTAGCCCCGAACAAATTCAAATTCGTAATAAGGCCCTACAAGTCTTGGTTGGACTGGTAAAAAATGGCAATATGTCAGCTATGACTCGATTAGCATTGTATTTTTTTGAAGGGCGTGGTGTGCCACAAAACACTTCAAAGGCGGTTGCCTTAATTAAAAAGTCGGCTGAAATGGGTGATATTCGCGCACAAAAATTACTGAGCCGATTGTATTATCAAGGTTTTGACAAAGACAATGATGGAATCGCTCCTGACCAAAATATTGGTGAATATTGGCTAAAGAAAGCGGCTGATGGTGGACACATAGAGGCTAGAAAAGTTTGCGCCTACATGAACCAGGCGGAAATGCTCAAAAATGTTTCACGAAATGATCAAGAAACCAATAAAAAATATGGCATTATTGTTGGTGTGGTTGCCGCAATTATGATATTTTTATTAATGCTGCTTGGTAGCTTTTTTTAAGGGCAGGCAATGGATTCTCAAGGTTTACAAAAACCGCCTTTATATTATCGGTTGCTTATTTGTCTTATTAAACCGTTGTATCGTTTATGGTTGATTAAAAAATCGGGTAAAAAACCCACTTATCAGCGAGAAATTGCTGAACGTTTTGGGCGGTCTTATTTACCAGTACCAACACAAAAAAGAAGGGGGCTGATTTGGTGTCATGCAGTATCTTTAGGGGAAATTAACACCGCCTTACCTTTATTAAATATTTTTTTAAATCAAGGATTTAATCTTTGGATTACAAATACCACGCAAACAGGTTTTAACCGTACTCATACCTTATTTGACGACAAATTAGGTAAAAATGTTCAACATAGTTTTGTGCCTGTAGATGATATGTCTGTGATTGAGCAATTTCTTCAACACATCAAGCCAAGTGCGGCTCTTTTTATTGAAACAGAACTTTGGGCAAACACACTGTATCTGTTAAAAAAACAACACATTCCCAGTATGATGGTTAATGCCAGATTGACCCAAAAATCTTTTTTGGGCTATCAAAAATGGCATGATATCAGTCGTACTATGATGGCAAATTTATCACTCATCATCACCCAAGATAATGACAGTTATCAACGATTTATCGCACTTGGGGCAAATTCGGCAAATGTTAAACGGGCTGATTCTTTAAAATGGGCAAGCAGCATTGTTATGGATGATGTCAATAAAAATTTACTAGCCTATGTTTATCAAAACAGCTGGAGCATTAACCGCCCTATTTGGACAGCCGGCAGCACTCATAAAGGTGAAGACGAAATTATTTTGTCAGCTCATCAAAAATTATTGCAAGATTTTCCAGATGCATTATTGATTTTAGTGCCAAGACACCCAGAACGTTTTGAAGACGTTGCCAAACTAACCCACTCTTTTATCACTCACCGACGCAGCCAAAACCAATTCATCACCCAAAAAACTCAAATATATCTTGCAGATAGCATGGGCGAACTTTTAGCGTGGTATGCTTTGGCAAATGTTGTTTTTGTTGGAGGTTCTTTGATTGATGTTGGCGGGCACAACCCAATTGAACCTGCCAGTCTTGGCAAACCAATTATTATGGGCAGTTATGTTAAAAATTGTGAACTTTTAGTCTCTGAGCTTAAAAATATAGACGCCTTAACTCAAGTTGATGATGATGTGACACTTTATCAGGCACTCTTTGGCTGGTTAAAACAACTAGCTGATTGTCAAACTTTGGGAGAAAAAGCTAAAAAACTTACCCTAGAAAAACAAAATGCTGCCCAAATACAGTTTGATTATCTAAAACCCTTTTTATCAATTAATAATAAAATCAAGCAATTATGAATGTTATTTTATTGCCCAAAACTGCCTTTAACAAATCTCAAACATCCGCCATCATCAGCGATGAAGGTCAGCTGACGCATTTACATAAAGTCCTTAAAACAAAAGTTGGTGATAGTCTAAAAATTGGCATGATAGATGGCATGCTTGGTTTTGGACAAGTTGCAAAACTTACCAATACTCAATGTTTATTAAATTACGTTATTTTAGATAAAAAACCACCCAAAAAGCTGGATTTGACCCTGATCTTAGCTTTGCCACGCCCAAAGGTTTTAAGACGGCTTATGTTGGATATAAGCGCAATGGGTGTAGAACATATCATATTAATGAACAGTTTTCGCACTGATAAAAGCTACTGGCATTCGCCCTTATTAAGTCGCTTGGATGAATTTGTACTTGAAGGGTTGCAGCAAGCAGTGGATAGTATTCCGCCTAAAATCACCTTGGCAAAATATTTTAAACCCTTTGTTGAAGACAGCTTACCAAAACTGATGAAAAATGACACAGTCTCATCAAATAAAATTGCTGTAGTTGCCCACCCTTATGCCAAAACGCCGTTTTATACGTTTAGCCAAACAGTTGGACTTCCACAGATTTTATTTGTAGGAGCAGAAGGTGGATTTATTCCCTATGAAATTGATTTGCTAGAAAAAATGCGGGTTGATAGTGTTGGTTTGGGTGATAGAATTTTACGCACCGAAAGCGCAGTTAATGCGCTACTTGGTCGATACTTGGCTTAATTTTAATTAACTCAACCATCTTTATTTTGCCAAAAATGGCAAATGAATGCCAGGCTTGCCATGTAAAACTGCAAATCCAACTGTATGAATTTTTGGGTTATGTTCTTGAACCACTTTTGCAATTGCTTGCAGCGTTGCCCCTGTTGTTACCACATCATCAAACAAAATTGCATGACGAACTTTGGGTATGGTCTCCGCCAAATAAAAATCCTCTTGAACGTTTTTTAATCTTTGACTGCGACTTAATCCTCGTTGATGAATTTGATTGTCTTCACGCAAAACCCCTTGCCATAACGGAATCTGCCAGTGATATGCTAAAAATTTTGCTAGTACTAAAACTGGATTAAATCCACGCTTTATTAAACGACTTTTTGTCGTTGGGGTAGGGATGATAATAGCGGTTTGAGCTGTTAGCCCTTTTGGTCTTGGAAGCCAACAAAGCAAATGATAAAGAACCATCAGTGCTGATAAATCCTCATGGTCTTTATAAGCAGACATCACACGGTTAAATGGCACATCATAAAAACTACCAACAATCAAGGGTAATTTATCATCAATTTTTAATACAGGAACTCTTTGAAGCTGCTGGTGGCAATAATCACATATTAAGACGCCCGACTTTTTGGGCTGACCACACAAGTGGCAATCACCCAAAAATCGTTGATAAGATGTAGCCAAAACATGGGATGGGAATTTTGGAGTGTATTTATTAAACACAAATACTCATCCAAACACAATTACCCAAAACAGATTCATAAGCCAAGCCAATCATTAAGCATAATACCTACGCCTACCGCAGTGGTTTCATGGTTGTAATCAACAATGGATTGTCCATACCCTTGAAACACTTGCACATAACCACTAATGCCACGCCCTAAAGGATATACGTAATCCAATTGTAAAGCGCCTTTACCTGTGGCGGGATTTAATCGACCAAGTCCTGATATCTGAGAACCTTGACCTAACTGATAAATAAATTGTATATCACCATGACCGTAATAACGCTGGATATCAGGGTTATCATCTGGCTTATTGCTGTCTTTATTAGCAAAACGTGTCCAAATTCGCGGAATGACGGTCAGTTTCCCCCACTCCATACCACCCATAAGATACGCCTTATTCCAAGAGCGCGACAATGGGTCTTTTTCACCATTAGAATGATGCTCTGCTCCCGCTCCAATCATGCGTAATTTACCACCAAAAGGCAAACGTGCAGACACAGGCTGAGTGACAAAAATTTCAGGACGATAATCAGAAGCACGAAATGGGCGAGAATTATTTTCATTATATACTTGCCAATGCGATTGTTGGGTGTAGCCCATCCATAAATCCGCATTAGTACCAAATAGGTCTTCTACCGCTTTAACCTTCATAGAAACTTGCATTTTAGTTTCTACACCGCGCATTTCATCAGTACTGTAATGTTTAACTTCCTGATTGGGAGTACTAGGATTGCGATTAGGTTTGCCATTAACAAATAATGGTAAAATATAGGTTGGATTATGTGGACGCACTTTCCATAAACCAATAGGGCTGTTTTTATCTAAATCGTAAGTCAAACTAAGCGGTGTATACTTTTCAGCGTCTTGCTCAATTTTATCACTGCCGTAAGCAATCTGTTTTTGAGCCAAAACCGCTTGAGGGTTGCCCTTGATAGTACTAACAACTGTTCTGGATAAATCCAAAGGTAATTTTTCTTTTAAAACACTTGGCTGATTGCCTTGAGCAACGTTATCAAAACACGCCAATCGCGCACTATCATTAACTACTGCGGCACATTCATAAAATAGAACTTGAGTGCTCTTTCGCGACGTAGTTTCCAGTATGTCCATTGCAGGCTTATCTTCTTGCATATTTAATGTCTGAAGAGTGTCTGCATGTGCTGATACCGATGTTATCAGCACTGCCAAAACCAAAGTTTTAAGGATAAATTTCATAAAGTTTTTCCTCGTTGATTCTTTGTCACACCCCAAGACAGGGATATGCATCATCTTGTAATTTATTAAAAAAAATAAATCAATGTATTCTAACAAAAGGTTGATTTATTGTAAATTATAAGTAAATTAGCTATTTTGATGATTACGTAACGCTTTAGGTAGACTAAAGGTTACATTCTCTTCAATGCCTGATAATTCTTTAGGTGTTTGTCCACCCCAAGCTTGCAAGGTATCTAAAACTTCTTGAATTAAAATTTCAGGTGCTGAAGCTCCAGCCGTTACGCCAACTTGATACACGCCATCAAACCAAGTTTTATCCATCTGACTGGCATTATCAATCAAGTAGGCTTTTGCCCCCAAGCGTTCGGCAAGTTCTCGCAAACGATTGGAATTTGATGAATTAGGACTACCAACCACCAAAACAACTTGACATACTTTTGCCAAAGATTTTACCGCATCTTGACGGTTTTGGGTGGCATAACAAATATCGTCTTTTCTGGGGGCATTAATTTGGGGAAATTTATCCTTTAATGCATTGATAACTGTTGCTGTGTCATCAATAGATAAGGTCGTCTGAGTAACAAAAGCGGTCTTACTGTGTTCATTTAATGATAAATTAGCAACGTCTTCCACATCTTCCACCAAATGAATTCTTCCACCAAATCGGGTATCAAAACGCCCCATCGTACCTTCAACTTCAGGATGTCCAGCATGTCCAATTAAAATAGCATCCATACCTGATTTAGCAAACTTACCAACTTCAATATGTACTTTAGTTACCAAAGGACAAGTCGCATCAAAAACCGTTAAATCCCGACGTAACGCCTCATCTTCAACCGCCTTTGACACTCCGTGTGCTGAAAAAATTACAATTGCACCATCAGGCACTTCATCTAATTCTTCTACAAAAATAGCGCCCCGTCTTGCCAAATCCTCTACTACAAATTTATTATGCACAACTTCATGACGCACATAAATTGGCGGATTAAAACGGCGTAAAGCCTCATTAACAATAGCAATGGCCCTGTCTACACCAGCGCAAAAACCACGGGGATTGGCAAGTAAAATATGCATAATGCTCACTTTGGTTATTAAAATAAATTATGGATTAAATTACAAACACATTACAAAAACAATTGTAAACAAGAAAATGTAAAAACACCAAAAAGCCAAATGACAGATATCATTTGGCTAGTCATGCAAAAAAGCAATCAGCTGGATTTAGAAATAATGTAATCTACAGCATTTTTTACTTCTTCGTCGGTGATATCTGCACCACCGCGAGCGGGCATCGCATTAAAACCATTGGTTGCATGGTTATACAAAAGTGCTTTTCCTTTAGCAATACGCGGCGCCCAATCGCCAGTTCCTACCTTTGGTGCGCCAACTAGACCAGCGTCATGACAAGTTGCACAAATTGCCTTATATAAACTTTCACCATCGCGAGCCTGTCCTTCAACTTTTGGCGCAAGCACTGTAATATTAATATCGCACTCTTCACCATTAAAGCACACTTTACCGACAGGTGCAATACGAGCAACCAAATCAGCATGCATTGCGATTAGTTTTTTTACCTGAACACTATCTTCTGGAATTACTTCCTTAGGTGCCTCTGGTGCAGGTGCTGCTTCAGCAGTTTGAGCGTCAGCAGGCGCATCACTAGTGGGCTGGGCTTCAGCTTCGGTTTTTTGAACTTCTTGTTTTGCTTCCTCTGCTTGGCTGGTCATAATACCAGAAAACGCCAGTAGAGTCGCCAAAGATAATGTTGCGATTTTTTTCATGTCATCATCTCATTTAGCCTTGAGCATATGCTCTGGGTTATCTTACAAAATTACCCTGATATTATAAAGGAAAAGTCAAAGAAAATGTTATGTTTTTTATATATTTTGTAAAAATTTAGCAAGATTACTGCTGGATATTTCATTATTTAGTTATTTTTCCATAATTTTCAAAGAACCTTAAAAACAACTCATATTTTTAATAAAAATATAGCTATTTTAAATAAAAGTTGGTAAAATTGTCAGCCTGTGCGCCCATAGCTCAGTTGGATAGAGTGTCAGCCTCCGAAGCTGAAGGTCGTGGGTTCAATTCCCGCTGGGCGCGCCAGTTTGTTAACCATTTTTACCATAAAATGGCTTTTTTGTTATTTGAATTTTAGTTTAATACATTAAACAAAGACAGTAAGCCACCTAATCAATGAATGCATTAAAAGCAAAAAACCCCTACTGGTTCTCACCAATAGAGGTTTTAGGACTAATTAGGAACTAGTCTTTTACGCTAGCAACAACGCCCGCGCCAACGGTACGACCGCCTTCACGGATTGCAAAGCGAAGACCTTTATCCATTGCGATTGGGTGGATTAGCTCAACGCTCATTTCAACGTTATCACCTGGCATAACCATTTCAGTGCCTTCTTGTAGAGTGATAGCGCCTGTTACA
>NZ_JBUXLH010000009.1:0-102757 GCF_055193055.1 Moraxella sp. I5G
GTTTCAGGCTGTTTGGTTTCAGGCTGTTTGGTTTCAGGCTGTTTGGTTTCAGGCTGTTTGGTTTGCTCAGTGGACGAATTTTGACTGCTATTTGAATTTGAATTGTTATTTGTTCCAGCATTACCCGAATTTTGCGTACCCGGTTGTACCATCTTGGTTGGGGCGGCTGGCGTATCATCAGAGCTTGAACAGCCTGTTAAAATTGCTGCACAAGAAATAGCCAATAAACTCATTTTAAGGTGATTCATGATTTCATTCCTATCAAAACAAATATAAAATCATGATAATCAACTAACTATCGATTATCATTCCCATTAATACTAATATAAAAATATATAAAAAGCAACATAATTATGCAATTTAATAATATATTTGTTAAATTAGTAAAAATAAGTAAATATATGTAATTTTATGCGATGAATCGATATTTAGTTTTTTTATACTTTTATGCTAAAATGATGTATTTTTATTGTGATAAATAATTCTTATGGTAAAGCAAAATATTAGTCTGCTAGGAGCAACAGGTTCAATTGGTGCAAGTACACTAGATTTGATAAGATTACATGCAGATAAATATCAAATATTTGCTTTGTCAGGATTTAGTCAAACCCAAAAACTGTTTGAATTATGCCAAGAATTTCGCCCACAAATGGTTTGTGTGGCAGATAAAGACAAAACAGATTTTGCTAAGCAACTGGCAGTTGCTAAAATTGATACAACCGTGGTTTCAGGACAAGAAGGGCTTTGTGCCATCGCTTGTGATAAAAAGGTGGATAAAGTTGTTGCGGCAATCGTTGGTGCAGCAGGACTGATTTCCACATTTTCTGCAATTAAGGCTGGAAAAACAGTTTTACTTGCCAACAAAGAAAGCCTTGTAATGGCGGGCGATTTAATGATGCAAACCGCCAAACAATCAAACGCAACTATTTTACCCATAGATAGCGAACATAATGCCATTTTTCAATGTTTGCCCAGAACCGTTCAAGAAAATAATACGCACATTCATAATCTTGATTTGGGTATAAAAAAATTGTGGCTAACGGCAAGCGGCGGTAGTTTTTTGTACAAAAGCTATGAGCAAATGCAAACAGCAACCGTTGCTCAGGCAGTGAAACACCCCAATTGGTCTATGGGGCAAAAAATTTCTATTGATAGCTCTACTATGATGAATAAAGGGCTTGAGCTGATAGAAGCTTGTCATTTATTTAATCTAAATGAAAGTAAGATTGATATTGCTATTCATCCTCAAAGCATCATACATTCCTTGGTTGAATATATTGATGGTTCACTGTTGGCTCAGTGTGGCACGCCTGATATGAAGACACCCATTGCTCATGCTTTGGCTTACCCTAAGCGCATTCAAAGTGGTGTTATGCCACTGAATTTATTTGATATGGCACAATTGGAATTTATCGCTCCTAATATTCAAAAATTCAAGTGCTTGATGCTGGCACGTGAGGCAATAAAAACAGGTAATGGAGCTTGTATTGTCTTAAATGCAGTCAATGAAGTGGCAGTATCAGCGTTTTTACAAGAAAAAATTGCTTTGACAGACATTGCTGATGTTGTGGAAGCATCGCTTAATCATCAAACATTATCATCGTCTTTATGCCAAACTTTTAATGATTTGGATGATATTTTGGCTTTTGATAAGCATGCTCGTTTGACTGGTGAAGCCATCATAAACAGCAAAATAAAATAGGATAATAGGCAGACAATGATGACAGCAATTTTGATGTTTTTAGCGGCGCTTTTTGTCTTAACCCCTTTAATTGCTTTGCATGAGTGGGGTCATTATATCGTAGCGCGGCTTTGTGGAGTCAAGGTTTTGACTTATTCAATCGGTTTTGGTTCAAAACTTATTGGTTGGACGAGCAAAAAAACAGGCATAGAATATCGCATTGGTCTGATTCCTTTGGGCGGCTATGTCAAAATGTTGGATGAACGAGAGGGTGAAGTAGCTGATGATGAAAAACATTTGGCATTTAATAACCAGCATCCACTAAAAAAAATTGCCATTGTGGTGGCAGGTCCTATGATGAATTTTATCATCACTATTTTGTTATTTTTTGTGCTTTTTTTACAGCCAAGTGAGCAATTAAACACCAAAATTGGACGTATTATTGCTGATTCACCGGTTTCAAAATCTGGTTTACAAATTGGCGATAAAATTGTTGCAATTGATGGGCAAATGGTAGAAACATGGAATGATATTAATTATAAACTGGCGAATCGTATGGGTGAGTCAGGAGTGATTGAGCTGACCACAACCGCAGATAATCAATCAAAAACCACTCAAATCGCAGTTGCTAATTTTATGCAAGGCGAGCAAAAAGGGTTTGACCCCTTAACCGCCTTAGGGGCGTTGCCATACCGACCTTATATTTTGCCTATCATTGATACACTTTCACCTGATGGAGCGGGTGCTTTGATGGGTTTAAAGTCAGGGGATATAATTACTCATATCAATGGTAAAAAAGTTGATGACTGGTTTGATGTTACTACTATCGTGCGTAAAAATCCCGAAGTGCTTTTAACTTTTTCAGTTCTAAGAAATGAGGTTGCTCAAGATATTAAAGTCATGCCACGAGCTACCAAAGAAAATGGTCAGCGCATAGGACAGATTGGTGCTAGCATCAAACCGCCAAAAGATGTTAAAGTTCCTGAAGAATTCATCAGTAAAATTTCCTATACACCAATTGAGGCGATACAAAAATCATTTGTCAAAACCTATGAGCTAGCCGTAATGACGTTATCATCCATGAGTAAAATGATAATGGGCATGATTGGTCTGGATAATCTATCAGGACCAATTACAATTGCTGAAGTCTCAAAGGACAGTTTTGAGATGGGCTGGCAACAAGTATTATCAACTATGGCTCTGATTAGTTTAAGCTTGGCGGTGTTAAATTTGCTGCCAATTCCTGTGCTTGATGGTGGGCATTTGGTATTTTACACTTACGAGCTGATTTTTAGAAAATCAATGTCAGAAAAAGTGCAAATGACCGGTTTTCGTGTTGGTTTTACCTTGCTTTTGTGTTTCATGATTTTAGCAATTGGTAATGATATACTACGAATTTTTGGCTAACCCATTGATAATCTGATTATTTTATGAAAATTTAGTAAAAAACCTGATTTATGCTTGCCAAATTGACCTTTTTAGCTTAATTTACTGCAATCAGTATTGTATTCACATAACGGAAAAAATATATGCGTTATTCTAAGTTTAGCAATTTTATACAAAAATCAATCACTTCATCAGTGCTTCTAGTGATGGCGACTACAGCTTCAGCAGAATCTTTTGTTGCTGAAGAAATTGCATTTTCTGGATTAAAACGAGTAACCCCTGAAAGTCTAAAAGTCGCTTTGCCAATCACCGAAGGACAGATGGTTAGCGATGAGGCATTAGCAAATAGCATCCGAGCTTTATACGATACTGAACAATTTTCCAACATTCAAGCAGACGTACAAGGTGAAAAATTAACTTTTTATGTAACCGAACGCCCCGTCATTGCTGAGTTAAAATTTGAGGGCAATAAACTCATCCCTAAAGATGGGCTCGAGCAGGGCTTAAAAAGTACAGGTCTTGCAGTGGGTAATGTGCTTAAACAATCTACCATTCAGGCGTTAGAAAGCGAGCTTGAAAACCAGTATATTTCTCAAGGCTACTATAATAGTGATATTGAGGTTAAACAAACTGAGCTGGACGGTAACCGCGTTAAATTGGATTTAAAATTTATAGAAGGAAAACCCGCCAAAGTAGTAGATATTAATATTATTGGTAATCAGTACTTTAGTAGTAAATCACTTAAAGAAGAATTGGCATTAAAAGATAAAACCATCAATCCTTTATCAAGGGCGAATCGCTATACTCAAGAAAAATTAAACGCCAGTGTTGAAAACATCAAAGCCAAATATTTAAATGTAGGTTTTGTGCGTGTAGATGTTGGTCAGGCAATACTCAATATTGATGAAGCGAAGCAAAAAGTTTTTATTGAAGTTAGTATCAATGAAGGTGAGCAATATAAATTTGGCAAAATTCAGTTTTTAGGCAATCCTACCTATAAGACTGAAGAATTACAAAACATGGTGAAATTTAAACAAGGGGCGATTTATTCACAAAAAGACCTTGACCAAACCACCAATGATATTATTTCTAAATTTGGGGATGATGGCTATTATTACGCCCAAATCCGCCCAATTAGCCGCATTGACGACCAAACGCACACAGTAGATATTGATTATTACATTGACCCAGTACGCCCTGTATATGTACGTCGCATTAATTTTACAGGCAACCTAAAAACCAAAGATGAAGTGCTTCGTCGCGAAATGAGACAGCTAGAAGGCGCATTGGCATCCAACCAAAAAATTCAATTATCGCGCGTGCGTTTAATGCGTACTGGCTTTTTTAAGGACGTTAAAGTTGATGTTAAACCTGTACCCAATAGTCCCGACCAAGTGGATGTGAATTATATGGTTGAAGAGCAGCCATCAGGTTCATCAACCATTGCAGCAGGTTATTCACAAAGTGGCGGTATTACGTTCCAAGCAGACCTATCACAAAACAACTTTATGGGAACGGGTAACAAAGTAACCGCATCATTTTCACGTTCAGAAACTCGCGATAGTTATAGTCTAGGTTTGACAGACCCATTCTTTACTATTAATGGAGTGTCACAAAGTCTTAATGCTTACTATCGAAAAACCAAATACGATAACAGCAATATTAGTAACTATGTGCTGGATTCTTATGGTGTATCTTTGGCGTATGGCTACCCAATTAATGAACATCAACGTTTAAATGGTGGCTTTACCTTGGATAGCACCAAAGTGCGTGGCGGTCCTTATATGGGCATTGCAAACATTAAGCAATTATTGAGTGATGGCGGCACAGCAAACATTAATGGTTCGGATGCGTCTTTTTCCAATAAATATATGATTTATGGCGGGATGTTGGGTTGGAGTTATTCAAGTTTGGATAAACCAGTTTTTCCAACCAAGGGCATGAGTCATAATTTGGACTTAACATTGGGTTTTGGCGACCAAACCTATCAAAAGGCGGTGTATCGTGGCAATATTTATTTTCCAATGTGGAAAGGTACGGTACTGCGTGGGTGGACGAAGTTAGGTTACGGTCATAATTTACCATTTTATGAAAACTTTTATGCAGGTGGTTATGGTTCGGTACGTGGTTATGAGGCATCAACTTTAGGACCACAATCACAAGGCTATATATATCTAGCTAATGGCAGAAGAACCGTTCGTGGTGAAGAAATCGGTGGCAATGCTTTAGTTACAGGTGGAATGGAATTGATTTTACCTGTGCCATTTAAGGGCGATTGGGTAAATCAGGTGCGTCCCGTGCTGTTTGTGGATGCAGGTCAAGTTTATGACACCAGTAAATTAGATAAACAAACAGTGGGTATTTTGGGTTTAACTAATGTTAATGATTTGACCTATGTTCAACAAGATAAAGAGATTCGCTACAGTGCAGGAGTGGGTGTAACATGGTATACACCAATCGGACCAATTTCATTAAGCTATGCTCAACCACTAAATGACAAAGCAAACGATGAAACTGAAAAAGTTCAATTCCAAATTGGTAGTGTATTCTGATGATAACCTTAGATAAACTTATTCAAAATATTGAACTTTGTCAGCCTGTCATCAACAAGCAATCTTTGTTATCCTTGGATAAATCGGTTAATAAAGTGGCAGATTTATCCAGTGCTGATGATAACTCCATTGCATTTTTATCCAGTGCAAAATACAGTAATGATTTAGCAAAAACTAAGGCTGGTATTGTGCTGATTTCTCAACAATTTGCAGATAATTTGCCAGAGATACCAACAATTTTTGTGATTGTTGCAGATGCGTATTTGGCTCATGCTAGTATTAGCACATTATTTGCGTATCCTAACAAAAAGATAGGTATTCATCAAACAGCGATTGTCGCTAAAACTGCTAAATTAGGCAGTGATGTCGTCATTGGTGCTTATAGTGTTATTGGTGATGATGTGGTAATTGGTGATGGTGTACATATTGAAAATCATGCGGTAGTTGATGATGGTGCAGTCATTGGTAACAATTGTTTTATTGCTAGTGGCGTACATATTCACCATCAATGTCAAATCGGTCAAAATGTTCGTATTCATGCAGGAGCAAGTATTGGCGCTGAAGGTTTTGGGTTTGCACCACATATCAGCAAAGAAGGTCTGATGTGGCAAAGAATTGCCCAGCTTGGCAAAGTAGTTATTGGTGATAATGTACGCATTGGTGCCAATACTTGTATTGACAGAGGAGCGGTGGGCGATACCGTCATTGAAAAGAACGTAATTATTGATAATTTGGTGCAAATTGCCCATAATGTTGTCATTAAATCTGGCACGGCAATTGCTGCAAAAACAGGCATTGCAGGTAGCACCATTATTGGCAAAAACTGTATCATTGGTGGAGCAGTTGGCATCGCAGGGCATCTAACCATCGCTGATGGAGTGACTTTAACGGGTATGACAATGGTTACTGGGTCTATCAAAGAATCGGGGACTTATTCGTCGGGTGTTCCAGCTATGCCTTCTGCTAAATGGCGTCGAGCGGCTGTCAAATTTCGTCAATCTGGCGATAAATAAAGTTATCAATATTATTAAATTGTTTATCATAGAACAAAAAACAACGTGGAAATTTTATGTCAAATTCTACTCTTGATTATGATTTATTAAATGGATCAGACCTCCAAGCATTAGCAGAGCGTGGCTTGGTTATGCCTTTAAAATATGACCAAATCAAACTATATCTACCTCATCGTTATCCATTTATGTTGATTGATAGGGTAACTGCATGTTCACCTGATAATTGGATTACAGGTTATAAAAACATTACTGCTAACGAAGAATTATTTAATGGTCATTTTCCCGATAATCCAATTATGCCGGGGGTTTTGATGGTGGAGGCGATGGCGCAGCTTGCAGGGATTTTAGGTTTTATTAGCGCTAATCAAACGTCAAAAGATGGCTATTTATATTTGTTTGCGGGCGTGGATAAAGTGCGGTTTAAGCGCTTAGTCAGTACAGGCGATACACTGGTTTTGCGCGCTAAAACCTTGATGAATAAACGTGAAATTTATAAATTTAGTTGTACTGCTCACGTTGATGGTGTATTGGCTTGCAGTGCCGAAATTATGATTGCTCGCCAAAAATTAACCGATGTATAATTATGAAAAATCAAACTTCTACTATGAATAACATCCATCCAACCGCTATTATTGATGATACTGCTGCGATTGATGATACTGCAATAATTGGTGCATACTGTATTATTGGCAAAAATGTTAAAATTGGCGCGCATACAGTTTTAAAAAGTCATGTTATTGTTGGTGATAACACCACCATTGGTCAGCATAATGAAGTTTATCAATTTGCCAGTGTTGGTGAAGTGCCACAAGATTTGAAATTTGCAGGTGAAGAGACATTTTTAGAAATTGGTGATTATAACCGTATTCGTGAATCTTGTACGCTTCACCGAGGAACAAAAGATGGCGGCGGTTTAACCAAAATTGGTAACCATAATTTATTCATGGTAAATACGCACATCGCTCATGACTGCATGGTAGGGGATTATAATATTTTGGCAAACAATGTGGGTGTGGCAGGTCATGCACATATTGGCAATCATATTATCATTGGTGGTCAATCAGGCATCCATCAGTTTTGTCATATCGATGATTATAGTATGATTGGTGGTGGTAGTATTATTGTGAAGGATGTGGCGGCATTTGTTACCATATCAGGCAATCCTGCTCAGACTCATGGTATTAATAAAGAGGGTATGAGACGTAAGGGCTGGTCTGCGCAAACCATTCAAAATCTTGATAAAGCCTATCGAATTGCTTTTCGTTCATCGCTTCTTAAAGATGAAGCATTGATAGAATTGAATAAATTATTATCTGATGAGCCTAAAATTGCCTTATTAATTCAATCAATTCAAAAAAGCAAACGTGGACTGATTAAGTAATTATTACAACTCGTTGTTTTGTATTGATTTAAACCCATAACAATGTTTGTTATGGGTTTTGTTGTCTAAATTTACAGATAGACTGATAAAAATCTTTAATAAATTAAATTAATTTACTTGACTTTTTCTATCTCTTAAATCAAACTATATTGTTGCTGATTTGTTTATCTTTATCATTTATAAATAAATCATAACGTTATAAATAATTGATTTTAATCAAAAAATTATTTTTAAAAATAATGACAAGGAGAAAAATAAATGTCTGAACAACGTGAAAATTGGTCGGCACGTTCCGGCTTTATTTTAGCGGCGATTGGGTCGGCAGTAGGGCTGGGTAATATTTGGCGATTTCCATATGTGACTTATGAAAATGGCGGCGGTGCATTTTTATTACCTTATTTGGTGGCGTTAGTGGCAGCAGGTTTTCCTTTGCTGTTTTTAGATTATGTAGTTGGGCAAAAATATAAAGGTGCTCCACCCACTGCTTATCGACGCATGATTAAGTCGGCTGAAGGTATTGGCTGGTGGCAGGTAGCAGTTTGTAGTATCATTGGAATTTATTATGCCAGTGTGTTGAGTTGGGCGGGTCATTATACGCTTTACGCTTTTACTCAAGCATGGGGGCAAGACCCAGGTCAATTTTTTGAAGCAACTTACTTACAAGCAGGCAGTGGACTTGATTTCACCATTGTACCTCATTTATTTATTGACATCGTTTTAGTTTGGGCGGTTGTCATGTTTATTATGTATGGCGGCGTGCGTAAAGGTGTGGAACTGGTTAACCGAATTTGCATTCCCTTACTTATTTTAATGTTTGGTGTGATGGTATTTAAGGCGAGCCAACTTGAAGGAGCAAGCGTAGGACTGGACGCTTTATTTGCACCAAACTGGGAAAAAATGACTGACCCTAAAGTTTGGCTGGCGGCTTTTAGCCATGTATTCTTCTCAATGTCTATCGGTTTTGGGATTATGGTAACTTACGCCTCTTATCTTAACCGAAATGCTAATTTAACAGGTTCTGGTTTGGTGGTTGGTTTTGCCAACTCATCATTTGAGATTTTGGCGGGAGTTGGGATTTTTTCTGTATTAGGTTTTATGGCAACTGCAACTAATGTTCCTGTGCAAGAAGTTGCTAAAGGCGGTCCAGGTCTTGCATTTGTGGCATTTCCAAAAATTATTTCAACCATGGGCGATTCTGGCACCTTAATTGGGGTACTGTTCTTTGGTTCGCTCTTTGCGGCAGGATTGACATCCATGGCAAGTATTGTACAAGTGCCAATTTCAGCGGTTAAAGATAAATTTGGCTGGTCGCATAAAAAAGCAGTGACTGTAGTAGGCGGTGTATCAGCGCTTATTTCGGTATTTTTGTTTTCTACCAAAACAACCATTACATTTGTGGACATTGTTGATAACTTTGCTAATAATATTGGCATCGTTTTGGGTGCAATTTTATCCATCATTTGGGTAACTTGGTTTAATCGTCCTGTAGCAGCAAAACTAGTCGCTCACATTAATGCCATTTCAAGTTTTAAAGTGGGCAAAATTTGGTTATTTATGCTAACAATTGTTACGCCATCAGCATTAATTACCGCATTGGTTCTAACCTTAAAAGAATTGCTAACCAAAGGTTATGGTGAGTATGATGTATTGACTCAGGTGATTTTTGGTTGGGGTACGGTGGCATTTTTTGCACTGGTGGCACTGGTGTTTACTCTTGCAAAAGGTCATGCATCTCATCATGAACATAAAACAGGCATAAATAAATAAGGAGATGTTGTATGAGTTCATCTGCATTAGCGGTGATGGTTTTTGCCATGGTAGCAATTTGGGGCGGTTTGATTTGGTCAATCATCCATTTAGTCAAAAATCCTGATATTGATATGGATAAAGTACCAAATGACCATTGATATTTGATAATATTTGGAATAAAAACAAATGCTTGTAACAATATTGGCAACAATACTAGCGCTGTCCTCACCAATTTGGGTGCCTATACTTATCACCGGGTTGTATACCTTTGTGATAAGAGGTAAGCTGCCTAAAACGTCGTTAATCACAGCAGATAAATTGTATTGGGTGTTTTATTTTGTGTGTTGGATCAAAGCAGCCTCAGTTTTTGTTAGCGAAATATTTAGCTGGCAAATCAAACCACTGTTTCAGTGGTTGTGGCTTTTTGGACTAGGTCTACCAATGTTGATAATCGTCTTTTTGATTTTTATATCATCTATGATGGCAAGCGATTCTTGGTAATTTAGTTGTGAAGGACTTATCATAAAAAACACGCTCTTTTATGCGTGTTTTTTATCATTTGATATTACAGATTATTTGTAATATGCATTTTGAGTTTGAGTATGGTCTGTTTCATCAATGACTTGGGTTAGTTCGGGAATTTGTTGTTTTAGTTGCACTTCTACGCCTTGACGTAAAGTAACATCAACAGCAGAACAGCCTTGACAGCCGCCACCAAATTTTAAAACAGCAATTTTACCCGCTTCATCTTCAAGAACTTCTACTAGTTCCACATTGCCGCCATGGCCGGCAAGCTGAGGATTAATTTCTGATTGTAATACATAATTAATGCGTTCTTCAATGCTGGCATTTTCACCAACTTGAGGAACTTTTGAATTGGGGGCTCTAAAGGTTAATTGACCACCAAAACGGTCTTTATTGTAGTCAATAACAGCGTCATGCAGATAAGTGATACTAGGCGCGTCAATATAGGCGATAAAATTAGGATAGGTAATTTGCAAATCACTGTCTATGATTTCGTCAGGATGACAATAAGACATACAGCATTCAGCTCTTGGTGTGCCTGCGTGTTCTACAAAAATTCGTACGCCAATTCCTTCAGTTTCTTGTTTAGCAAGTAGTTCGCTCAAATAGGCTTGCGCAGATTCAGTAATTACAATATTACTGGTTAATTCGTTGGTGTTTTCACTCATGATTGTCTCAAAAAACAAAAATTTTCTCTAATATGGTAACATAACGCAAATTTATCAAGGTATATTGAGATTTTTATGAATAAATTTGATTATTTGGTGTTTATTGGTCGGTTTGAGCCATTTCATTTGGGTCATAAATTTGTTATTGAACAAGCTATGCAACAGGCGCGACAACTGATTATTTTAATCGGTTCGGCAAATGCTCCCCGCACGCTCAAAAACCCTTTTAGTTTTGATGAACGAGTCTTGATGATACAAGGCGCTTTTGATGATAACATTTGTCAGCGACTGCATTTTTTACCAATAGATGACACTTTATACAATGACCATCAATGGATACAAAATATTCAATGGCAAGTTAGCGCAGTTACCAAGGATGATGTGAATGCAAAAATCGGTATTATTGGTCATAATAAAGATGAAAGTTCTTATTATTTATCATTATTTCCACAATGGCGCTTGGTAACTTTACCCAATTTTGAAAATTTATCAGCCACTCCATTAAGATTGAGTTATTTTTCAGGTTGTGATGATATTGATAGATATTTGCCAGCGTCCAGTCAAAAATTTTTACAGAATTTTAGTCAGACCAAAGATTTTTCTCAATTACAAAAAGAATATCAACATATCGTAAATTATCAAAATGCGTGGCAGCATGCCCCTTATCCGCCAATTTTTGTTACCACAGATGCGCTGATTGTGCAGGCGGGACATATTTTATTGATTGAGCGCGGTGGGGAATATGGTCAAGGGCTTTGGGCAATGCCTGGAGGTTTTTTAGATAAAGATGAAACATTGTTACAATGCATGATACGCGAAGTAAAAGAAGAAACTGGACTTATTTTGAATAAATCATGTATTAAAACCCAAGAAATCTTTGATAAGCCTGACCGCTCATTGCGTGGACGTACCATCACCACGGTGTTTTATTGTGAACTTTATGGTAATAAGTTACCTACTGTTGTTGGGGCGGATGATGCCAATTGTGCGTTTTGGCTGCCGTTGTCAAAACTTGATGGCAATCGTTTTTTTGAAGACCACTATGGAATTATTGTCAAAATGCTTGGCTTGTAAATTGTATCAAACCACCAAGTCATGATAATCAAAATACAGTTAAATTAAAATAGTATTTCAATGCGTCCAAAGGCAGCTAAATGATGTTCTTGATTTAAATCTTTGTTGTTATAAAAACTAATCTGGCTTTGTACAAATAACCAATCGCGCCAAATCGGCTGACGATAACTAACATAAGGACCGTAATTGTTTAAATTGGCTTTGGAATGATTATTGACATCACCACCCAAATAAACACCATAACTAAATTCTTTGATGCCATGTTTTGCATGCCATTGATGCTGTTGATATAAACTGTGACTCCAGTTTAGGTCTTCTTCATGATTTTTGTGTGTATAAATAAGATGTGAGCGGCTGTATAGTGTACGTGTTTTGGATTGGGGTTGCGAAAATTCCATAGTGGATAGGGCATAATGCTCACTTTTTGTGCCGTATTTATAGACTTGCTCGATTTTGCTGTGGAAATGGTGGGGTAAATCCCATTGTTTTTGTCCGTACAGTTTAAGATAGACATCACTGCCACGCAAACCTAAATCTAAATCAGTCTGAATGTTTAAATCCTGTTTTAAACGACTAAATCGTAGAGCTAATGATGAGTTGTCTTTGTGGCTTTGACGGTCAATCAGGTCATCAGTTTTGCTTGGACGAGTGGTTGTGTGAGCACCGCCACCTTGTTCATTGTCCAAATCATCATCGCCAATAACCGCTTGCAAATGGTGTTCTAAAGTTGGTAGGCGGATTTTACCACGCAGACGAGGTTTAAGAACCAAACCATTGTGTTTGTCATCATACATATCCAGCATTATCCGTAAACTGGCTTCAGCAGGTTTGCTTGGATTGGGCGTACCAAAAAAATCATCTAATTTATAAGCGGTGGCGTCAATAAATTTTGTCAAAGAACTTTTGTGTTTATCAAGCCAAGAGTTGTGCTTTTTTGGCTCAAGGGTAGGGGTGCTTGAGGTGGTGGTAAATTCATTGTTAGTTATATTGACGTTTTCTGAAATGACATTATTTACATTATCAGTATTTTCAGCAAAGGCACTAAAACTGCATAAACTAATGCAAATTATGAATGTTTTTGGATGAGGGGCAAAATAAAACATAGTAAATATCAATGGATGAATTAAGTAATCATAACACAATATAAGTTTTTAGAAAATAAAAAAGCTCCTTTAGGACAGGAGCTTTTAGCTAATTTATCGGTGTGATTTATTTTTTGTTTTTGGATTCTAAAATAAACACATCTTCAGCACTGGTACTGTATTGACCATTGGTACTATATACAGTAATAGTAACAGGTGTATGACCTTCTTTAATCACTTTAGGGTCGCCAACAATGCTAACAGGGATGTTGTAAGGTTCATTGGCGTTTAGTGAAATTTCTTTAAAACGAGACCGCAAAGTCAATCCTTCCACATCTTCTAGTTTAACTTTATAGGTTTGTTTTTGGTCGGTTTTGTTAATAATCTTAACCACATAACTGTTTTCAACCATGCCATCACGGCTTTTCATGCTAAGCTGTTTACGTTCATGACGAATTTCCATCTCAAGAGGTTTGCGACCCAATCCCACCAATGTTGCAACTATAATTAGCGCTGATAAAACAAAAATATAGGCAAAAATACGAAAACTGAGTAATTTGGCTTTTTTCTTCTCTACCAATTGACGTTCAGTGGTATAACGAATTAGACCGCGCGAATAACCCACTTTGTCCATAATTTCATTACAAGCATCAACACAAGCAGCACATTGGATGCATTCAACTTGTAAACCATTACGAATATCAATCCCTGTTGGGCAGACTTGCACACACATGGTGCAATCAACACAATCGCCAAGGCTTGAATGTTCAGCATTTTTTCTTCTAGCGCCGCGTGGTTCGCCTCGCTCATAATCGTATGAAATGATTAAAGTATCTTTGTCAAACATCACCGATTGGAAACGACCATAAGGGCAGATATGAACACACATATGTTCGCGCATATAGCCAGCATTCATATGGGTTACAAATGTAATAATGCCGAAAAATACCCAAGTCATCTTACCCCAACCCATAAAAAATGGGGTAGAGCCGTTAAAAATCAAATAATCTGTGCCTACTACCAGCGCGATAAAGGTCAAGGCAGTAATGGCACTAAAAATGCCCCAAATAAAATGAATTAAGGCCTTTTTGGCAAGTTTTTTGCCACTCATGGGTTCTTTTTCAAACTTCATGCGCTTGTTGCGTTCGCCAAGCACCCATTTTTCTACGTGTTGATATAAATGCACATAGATGGTTTGCGGGCAAGCATATCCGCACCAAATCCGTCCTGCATAGACCGTTACCATAAAGAGCAACATGGCAGCAATCATAAAACAAAACGCAAAAAAGTAAAAATCTTGAGGCATAAATGTTGCCCCAAAGATATAAAATCTGGCGCTCATCACGTCAAATAAAATCGCCTGATGACCATTCCAGCGAAACCATGGCATTACCAAAAATCCCACTAAAATTGCATACATTGTAATCAAACGAATGTTTTGGTATTTGCCCTTTACAAAACGTGGGTGTATGCGTTTTTTGGTGGCATCTGGTACCGGTGCAATGGGAATTTTTTTGACAGGTTCAGGTTTGGTTTTTTTGGGGGTTTCAGGAGGTATTTTTTCGTTTGATTCAGACATGGCAACAACCTTAGCTATGGAAAATATATTTAGTCAGACAAGTTGATAAAAAATTTCTCAACTAAATACATTTTTGGCTGGGTAAATCTAAATTTCATTTTTAGAATATGCTTATTCTACTACGTTTTATCCAAAAGTCCAATAAAGCCGTAACAATTTTAACATTTAGTTGCATATTAGAAATTTTGATTAAAATTGGTCATTTCTTTAATTTGTTTATATAACGCCTTTTGTTCTTGGCTGGGGCGAGCTGATTGCAATGCCATTACTTTAGACATATCGCCTTCAATAAAAATTTTCCCAGTCATAAACGCTTCTAGCGCTGTATCCACAGAATTATCATGAATAATTTGATTGAGTGTATCTTGGTCAATATAAATTGTGGCATCAGCGTTTTGTATGTGGTGTTGGTTGATTTTTCCAGCCTGTAAGTGCAAAAGTGTTGGATTTTCAGATTTAACGGTAACATTGATGATAAGTTCAGCAAGGTTTGGAGGTAGATTTAATTCACCTACTTCTTGATTAAGTCTAGCAACTGCATCAAACCATGATTGAGTTAAAAAATTAAAGGTTGTAGTTTGTGTCATCAGGTATCCTTAAAAAATTCTTGATAGTTATCATTATTATAAAAGAAATTTACTATAAAAGGGTAAAAATTCACCTTTTGTTCTTAAAATCACGCCAGACCTGCCAAAAAATTGATTACCATCAAAGAAATTTGTAAAAAAATAAGAAAAATTTGCCAAAAAATTGCATTATTTTTACAAAAGGTAGCGGAAAATTTACAATAGTGTTGTATAATACAGCATGAAAACTTACAAAAACACCTTGTTATAAGTGTGGATTTGTTAAACGCAAGCTAAGTGTTGTTGCTAAATTTTATCAATAATTTGCAATACACAAAGTCAAAACACGACTTTCGCAAGCAACATAAAATCGGTTAGAATCAGCCATTTTTATTACATCCATTCATTGTTTTTAGATGGATTTTAGTCTTGCCTGTTGGTTGGTCGTGATATTTGTTAAAAATTGCGTTACAATAGTAAAACAAATTTTAAGGCGTGGATTTTGGGTAAAGCAACATTACTAAATGATATTACCCTAAACGCAATACAAAAATAATTGGGCTGCACAGGAAACTATCCAATGAGTCTATCTAATACAACAGTAGCCCCCCTATCGGTTGACCATGAGTATGAAATTAGCGTTGTGCGTTTCTTTACTATCATGGCGGTATTTTGGGGTATCATCGGCATGACTGTTGGTGTATTTATCGCATCACAGTTGGCATGGCCAATATTAAACTTTGACACTGCTTGGCTATCATTTGGGCGTTTAAGACCGCTACATACCAATGCGGTAATTTTTGCATTTGGGGGGTCAGCACTTTTTGCAACTTCCTATTATATCGTTCAGCGTACTTGCAAAACGCGACTTTTTGCACCTTATTTAGCGTGGTTTACGTTTTGGGGTTGGCAGGCAGTAATTGTTTCTGCGGTCATAACTTTGCCACTTGGTATCACTACCACTAAAGAGTATGCAGAGCTTGAATGGCCAATTGACATCTTGATTGCTTTGGTATGGGTTGCTTACGCTATTGTGTTTTTTGGCACATTAATTAAGCGTAAAACTTCTCATATCTACGTAGCAAACTGGTTCTTTGCAGCCTTTATCATTACCATTGCTTTACTACATATCGTTAATAACCTTGCTATTCCGTTGTCTGCTTGGAAATCTTATTCTTTGTTTGGTGGTGCAACAGACGCAATGGTACAATGGTGGTATGGTCATAATGCTGTTGGTTTTTATTTGACTGCTGCGTTTTTGGGCATGATGTATTATTTTGTACCTGTACAAATTGGTCGACCTGTTTATTCTTACCGTTTGTCTATTGTGCACTTTTGGGCATTGATTGCTTCTTATATGTGGGCAGGTGGACACCATTTGCACTATTCAGCATTGCCTGATTGGACACAGTCTTTGGGTATGGTATTCTCATTAATTTTATTTGCGCCTTCTTGGGGCGGTATGATTAATGGTGTTATGACGTTATCTGGTAGCTGGGATAAGCTGCGTACTGACCCAATTATTCGTTTCTTGATTGTTGCTTTATCATTCTATGCAATGAGTACCTTTGAAGGTCCAATGCTTTCCATTAAAGAAGTAAACGCCATCAGCCATAATACAGACTGGACAGTAGGTCACGTGCATTCTGGCGCGTTGGGCTGGGTAGGTATGATTACCGTTGGTTCAATTTATGTATTGTTGCCACGTCTTTATAATAAAGCAAGAATGTATTCCATCAACTTAATTACTGTGCATTTCTGGCTGGCAACAACCGGTACAGTGCTTTATATCGTTGCTTTGTGGATTTCTGGTATTACCCAAGGTCTAATGTGGCGTTCTACAAACCCAATTGACGGTACGCTAAATTATGACTTTATCAGTTCAGTTGCTGTTTCACACATTCCATTTGTAGTGCGTGCGTTGGGCGGTTTCTTGTATGTAACGGGTATGATTGTCATGGCGTATAACTGCTACAAAACCATCAAAATGCCAAGTACATTAGGCGAAATTGCTGATGGTACTGGCAGTAATGCTGCTGTTGTGAACGCATAAGGGGAGAACCATGTCAAATCTTACTCATGAGATTGTTGAGAAAAATACGGGTTTACTGGTCATCTTTATTGTTATCGCCATTAGTTTTGCAACTTTGGTTGAGATTTTGCCATTAATTTATGATGCCAATGCCCCTGACAAAGGTGGTGTAAATAAGCCTTTACCAAATATGCGACCTTGGACAGCGTTAGAGCTTGAAGGTCGTGATATCTATATCCGCGAAGGCTGTCATGTTTGTCATACGCAGATGGTTCGCCCTTTGCGTGCTGAGGTTGAGCGTTATGGACCTTATAGTCGTGCTGCTGAATCTGCCTGGGACCATCCATTTTTATGGGGTTCCAAACGTACAGGCCCTGATTTGGCGCGCGTAGGCGGTCGTTATTCTGACCAATGGCATAAGGACCATTTGATTAATCCACGTTCAGTCATGCCAAAATCAGTCATGCCGTCTTATCCTTGGCTTGAGAAAAATGAAGTTGACGGTAGTAAAGTTCAAGCCAAAATGCGTCTATTCAAAGACCGTTTTGGATTACCATACACCGAAGCTGATATTCAAGCAGCACCTGACCAAGTTCAGGGTGCGACCGAGCTAGACGCACTCGTTGCGTATTTGCAGCAGCTTGGTATTGCGATGCAGGGTCAACGTTAATGAACTGGGGCGTTTTACATAGTATTGCAACGGTGGCGGCTTTTGTAGCGTTTATCGCCGTTGCATGGTGGGCATATTCCCCCAAAAATAAAAAACGCTTTGAAGAAGATGCACAACTTGCGTTAGATGGTGAATCGCATTCATTAAAACAACGCACTAAGGATATACAATGAGCTTTTTTTGGAGTTCTTGGATTACTGTCCTATCGCTAGGCTGTTGGTTATTTATCTTCGGCGTATTGGCATGGACTTTAAAAACAAAACCTACTTTAGATGAAAATCATACCACCGGTCATGAATATGACGGTATTAAAGAATATGATAACCCTTTACCAAAATGGTGGTTAGTTGTATTTTTTGGCACATTGGCTTGGAGTTTGGGTTATTTTGTCTTTTATCCATCAATCCAACCAGCCAACTGGAAAGGTGTGGCTACAGTTTCTGTAGATGGTCAGGAAGTTTCTTGGACATCAGCAAATGAACTAAACAGTGGACTTGAGCGTAACAATCAAACCTTTAGCAAAAACTTTGAAGAAGTAATTTTAGCAGATGCAGGTGCAGAAGGGGCATTGCCAATTTTAGCAAAACTAAATGAATTGCAAGCAACCCAAAGAAAAAATGCCGAACCTGATAAAGAATTGCAAACTCAAATTGATGAGCAAGTAAAATTACTTGCACCTTTTGTGGATAAACTAGCACAAAACCAAGAAGCAGCAAAAATTGGTAACAACTTATTTTTGCAAAACTGTGCATTGTGTCATGGTTCAGATGCTCAAGGCGCCAAAGGTTATCCAAACCTAACTGATAATGACTGGCTGTATGGCGGTAAACCCGAAGAGATTTTGCTAACAGTGCACAATGGTCGTGTTGGTGCAATGGCAGCATGGCAAAAGCAATTGGGTGAGTCTGGAGTTCGTGCAGCTGCTGAATATGTACTAAGCATTTCAGGTAATCAAAATGGTTATGAACTTGACCAGGCTAAAGTTACTCAAGGTAAAGCCATTTTTGAAGCTAACTGCGTACTTTGTCATGGCGCTGATGCTAAGGGTCAAACTGCGATGGGTGCACCTAATTTAACCGATGATATTTGGTTATTTGGCGGCGATCGTGAAACTGTGCAGCAAACCATTCGTCATGGACGCTCTGGTGTGATGCCTGAGTGGAGTACTAAGTTGGGTAATGAGCGCATCATGCTACTTGCAGCATATGTTCGCTTTATTAGTCAGCAACAAGATGATCAATAAAATCACTGAACCTAAAAAAAAGACCTTAATGATTGATTTAAGGTCTTTTTTTTAAATCTGTTTAATTATTTTGATAGATTGCTACTTGTAGCCAAATATTGGCTTGAATGTAGTCATGAACTTTAATACTGCTAGTTTGGACAGTGGTTGGTGTGGCAATGCGCACTACTAAAGGCTTGCTGCCATATTCGCGCAAAATTACTACATCAAACAGAGTAATGTCTTTTTCAAAAAACCGAACTTGGCTAATGCCCAACACTTGACCTTGGCACCACGCCTCATCCTCTTGACCGTAGGTATCCCCAAACAAATAAATACAACTATGACCCAAATTAATTTCTACAGGAGCAAGGGTTGCATTTGGGTCTTCCGGTTGCCATGCTTTGATTTGTTCATTGATATTGTCAGGAACTTGTCCATTATTTTTTGAAACAATGTCATTAAAAGCACGATGATAGCGAATTGCTTTAGGGTCTTCTACTAAAATTGTTTGTTCTTGATTACTGGGTTCTATCTGGTATGCCCAAGCGCTAAAATGAGCAGTATAAACTTTATTTGCTTGATATTGATGATTATTAATGCTGTAAAGTTGGTCAAAAGCGTAGATAATGGTTCCATCTTGGCTTTTTAATCGTAAAATGGCATCAGCTGTTTTTTCGCAGCGAATGATTCGTTGAATTTCGCACTCTAGTACATAAGGACTTTCTACACAGGGAAAGGCATTGATGAAGGCGGTTGGTTTACCATCAACCATTGATAAAATTTGTTTAATATGACAGGTTTGATTTTGTCCTAACAATAAACGAGCATTGCTTGCCATATTGGGGGCGAGACCCACAGGTAGTGATGCATTTTCCAGCATTTTTTGCAACCAGTTGGGCACATCTTGACCAATATTATCTGTTAAAATTGCCCAGTGGTCGCCATGTCCTGCGTTTTGTTCACAAGGTAAATCCATTTTTTGTAGAAGATTTGGTGTTGGTTGCTGATAATTGTAATGCAAAGTTTGATGGCTGCTCATGATTATCCTAAAATTGTAAAAACCCTATATTTATAAGGGATAATTTTAAAAAATCAAGCTGTTAAATCAGCCAATTGTAATTCAAAGTAAATTAACTAGCTTGGTTATTAGGATTGTCTGCTTGGGTAATAATGTCAGCATTAGGGTCGCCAAAACTTAAAATCTCTACAAAATTTGGTTGCACCTGTAATAACAATTGTTCAGGTTTTACCACTCCACGATTCACCTGTATTTTTTTTAGACGCTCATGAAAAGATTTTGGAAACCAACGTCCAATTTGTAGATAAATAAAATTATCTTTGTATTCAATAAAAGGTAGCCCCTTTAGCTTGGGAGATAAACTTAGCAAAAATGGCAAAGGGTCTTTTTTGAAAAATCGTCGATACCAGCGTATAAATAGTAAAATAGCAGGGGCTTTCCACCATGTTTTGGCGTGCAAATCTAAGATATCCGTTTCACTGATTTGCTCAAAAACCAATCTTTGTTGATGTTTATCCAAACGAATTTGAGTGAGTTTAAAGTTACTGGCAACCGATAAATGCAGTCCTAAAACATCAGCAATGCAATATAAACGTAAATAACCATCAAACAGTTCAAGACGTAATTGTAAAAGCAGTCCTACATTTTGCACCACAAAACGATTTAACGCATCATTGATTTGTTTTTGGTTAATAGTGATTAATATTTCATCAACCAAGGCATCAGCAGTCATAGCGTAGCTGTGCTTGATATTGCCTAAAGTATTTTGCCAGCTTGCAAATAATCCTTCAATCAAAGCAGCTGTTGTGGTATCGTAATTGTGAGTAAAATCGTCTTGAGTTTCTGATGTCATAATTTAATTGCTTGATTCATATATTATGGCTAAAATTATTATAAGTAAGTAAGAATGATTTATTATCAGAGTGTATAATAAGAAATCATCTTTAAAACATAAAACATTACAAAAATTCCCCACGCCATAAATCATTCAGGGTTTCTCGTTCTTTGATAATTCGATGAGTGCCAGCGTCACATAAGACTTCAGCAGGTCTTAGGCGGCTGTTATAGTTGCTTGCCATTACAAAACCGTATGCACCAGCACCAGTTACTGCCAAAATATCACCAACGCGCAAATCCAATAAACGATTTTTGCCTAAAAAATCACTAGATTCACACACTGAACCAACAATATCCCAAGCCTGATAATGATTGTTTATTTCATTTTTGGATAAAATGGCTGGAATAATTGCCATTTGTGACTGGTATAAAGCAGGACGAATCAGTTCAGACATTGAAGCATCAACAATCGCAAAATTTTTGTATTGAGTGGGTTTTAAGACGTCAACGCGTGTCAAAAGCACACCTGTGTTGGCGACGATATTACGACCAGGCTCTAGATGTAGTCCTAAACCATATTGGTTTTGTAGTTTGGTGAGTTTAGGCAGTAACGCCCCTGCAAATTCACTGACACTATCGGGATTTTCGTCAATATAACGTACACCAAGCCCACCACCAAGGTCAATGTGTTTTAGGTGAATACCATTATCTGCCAGCGTGTCAATCAGTTCAATTAATTTATCTAAAGCATCTACAAAAGGTTTGGTTTGAATGAGCTGTGAGCCAATGTGGCAATCAATGCCAATAATTTCTAAATTAGGTAAACTTTGAGCGATTTTATAGCTATTCAATGCATCTTCATGATGAATACCAAATTTATTGTCTTTCATACCTGTGGAAATATAAGGATGAGTTTTGGCGTCCACATCGGGATTGACACGAATGGCGATAGCAGCAGTTTTACCTAGTTTTGTAGCAACTTGACTGATAAGCTCAAGTTCACTCATTGCTTCAACATTAAAACAGCCCACACCAACGTTTAAAGCAGTTTCGATATCGCTTGCGGTTTTACCAACCCCAGAATAAACAATTTTTTTAGCATTGCCGCCTGCTTTTAATACTCGAGCTAACTCCCCTAAGGATACAATATCAAAACCCGCTCCAGCCTTGGCAAGCACTGACAGGATTGCTAAATTGGAATTGGCTTTAACTGCATAGCAAATTTGTACATTTTTTAGGCTGCTAAACCCATCAACATAAGCTCGATAATTGGCAAGCAACGCATTTTGGCTGTAAACGTATAAAGGTGTACCATAGGCTTTAACCAAAGTTTTTACACTGACGTTATCAATATGCAGTTCATTATTTTGATAATCTAAAAATGGTAGGGCTTCTGCTAAAATGATTGGGTCAATGTATAAATTATTATTTTGAATTTGGCCAGCTTGTCTAAAGGTCATAATGCACCGAAAAACGAAAAAATTTACCCATTTTAGCAAAATATGCTAATTTTGCCATATTTTTTTAAAAATAACGATCACTTTTAGATGGACAAAAAGTAACAATTCAGCAAAATTAAAATATGCTACAATAACAAAAAAATTAAATATTATTGTACAAAATGACAAAAAACCTTCAAGATAAATTGGTTGCGTGGATACAATTAACCCGTTTTGATAAACCCATTGGCATTGAACTTCTACTTTATCCAACATTGTGGTCACTATTTTTAGCGAGTATGACAAAAAATCAGTTACCATCAGTGAAATTTGTAGTAATTTTTGCGCTAGGAGCGATATTAATGCGCGCTTCAGGTTGTGCAATTAATGATTTTGCTGACCGAAAAGTAGATGGTAAAGTTGAACGCACCAAATCTCGACCTCTGGCTGATGGGCGATTATCTGCAAAAACAGCTGTGGCAACGTTTTGTGGTTTGTCTTTATTGTCAGCAAGTTTGTTATTATTTTTGCCAGTGCAAGTGTTTTATTGGTCGTTGGTTGCAGTGTTTTTAGCGTTTATTTATCCTTTTATGAAACGCTATACTCATTTGCCCCAAGTGGTATTGGCAGCAGCGTTTGGTTGGGCAGTGCCCATGGCTTACGTGTGTGTTTTGGGTTATGTAGATGTATGGGGCTGGCTTGTTTTTGCTGCTTATATGTGTTGGACGGTAGCTTATGATACTGAGTATGCCATGTGTGACCGTAATGATGATATAAAAATTGGCGTTAAGTCCACCGCAATTTTATTTGGGCGCTTTGACATCATTATTATTATGTTATTGCAAAGCGCTTTTGTAGTACTGATGACGGTGATTTTATATCATTATTTTGCCAATACAAAAATAGGCGTCATTCCTGTTTATTCAATGTTTGTAGTAGCAGCAATGATGGTTAAACAGTATCATCAAATTAAATATAAAGAACGACTAGCGTGTTTTGCTGCATTTTTGGCAAATGCATGGGTAGGGCGATTTGTATTTTTGGTCATTGTGGTGGCAAGTTTTATGGCTAATTTATAATGTGCCATAAACTAGTTTTGGTAAAATCAAAAACCCTAAGTAATTTGCTTAGGGTTTTTCTTATATGGTGCCCGAGGCCAGACTTGAACTGGCACGCTCAAAAGAGCGAGGGATTTTAAATCCCTTGTGTCTACCGATTTCACCACTCGGGCAAGGTTTGGTTGGAGGCTGAGGTCGGAATCGAACCGGCGTACACGGAGTTGCAGTCCGCTGCATGACCACTCTGCCACCCAGCCATCGCTTGAATGATGCATATAATATCAAAAATTTTTTAGATTGCAAGTATTTTTTTAAAAAAATATCCATAATTTAGAAAAAACTTGCTTTGAACATAGTTTTAGGTAATTTACAAACTGTTTTTATGAACGCACAAGTGCAAAAACTTACTAAAAATGAGCAAAAAATACGTTATAATGAAAATCTTTAACTTTGTGCAATGGTTGTGTGTTATTCTGTATAAAATTTTATCAAGAATTAGCAAATTGTAACAAGTTTGGCAAGATTAGAGGCTTTATAACACAAATAAGAAAGGTTTTTTATGAGATTCAATTTAAAAACGCTGAGTATGGCGTTGGCATTTAGTAGCATGGCAATACTTTTTGGTTGTAAAAAACAAGAGGCAAAAGATGCCAAGACTGAGGCTTCAGCTCAGCAAAAAGCGCCAACGCCTGTGGTGGAAGTGCAGGTGATTGAACTGGGTGTTGTGCCAATTATGCAGACGTTTTCGGGTCGAGTTGCAGCTTTTGAAACGTCCGAAGTGCGTCCACAAGTTGGCGGGATTGTTGATGCGGTTTTGTTTAAAGAAGGTAGTTTTGTTAAAAAAGGACAGGAATTATATCGCATCAATCGTGATAATTATGTTAGTGCTGCCAATACTAGTCTTGCATCCATTGCTACCGCTGAAGCCAGTCTTGTCAGCGCCAGAGCTTCACTTGCCGCTCAAGAAGCAACTCTTGCTCAAGCTCAATCAGATTTAAATCGTGTACAAAGTTTGGTTGGTATTGATGCTGTTTCTAAACAAATGTACGACCAGTATAAAACGGCCGTTCGTACTGCTCAGGCAAATGTTGAGGCAGCCAAAGCAACGGTTAGACAAGCTGAAGCATCCATCAGTAGCGCCAAAGCAGTGCACGATGCTAGCCGTTTAGACATTGACCGCACCATTGTTCGCGCGCCGATTTCAGGCAGAGTGGGCATTTCGTCAGTAACATCTGGGGCTTTGGTATCGGCATCACAAGCTACCCCGATGGTAACCATTTCTCGTACGGATGTGGTGTATGTGGATATTCAGCAGTCATCATCAGAAATGTTAAGATTGCGCCAACAAATTGAATCAGGCAAAGCAGGTTTTGGTACCACTCAAGTACAAATCGTTTTAGAAGATGGTGAAATATATCCTTTAATTGGTAAATTAGCGCTTTCAGATGCCAAAGTAGAAAAAAGCACAGGCACGGTTACGTTGCGTGCTGTGTTTGAAAATCCAAACGGTGTTTTAATTCCTGGAATGTATGTTAATGCTAATCTTGCCCAAGCAGTGATTGGTAATGCAGTACTATTACCACAAACAGCAGTGACTTTGACACCAAAAGGTGAAGCTGAAGTATTGGTAGTCAATGGTGAGAAAAAGATTGAAAAACGCACCATCAAAACATCAGGCACGTTCAAAGGTCAATGGGTAGTAACTGAAGGTTTAACCAATGGTGATGCGGTGGTGGTCATGGGTGGTGCTAAAGTTACTGCAGGTCAGGCGGTTGAAGTTAAGCTGGCAGGTCAAACCCCAGGGCCTACCCCTGAAAATTCCAATGCTCAAAATCAAGATGCCCAAAACCCAAATGCCCAAGCACAAAATCCCGAAGCAGCATCTCAACCAGCCCAAAACCCTAGTGCTCCAACTGAAAAAGTAGGTCAAAATAGTGTCATGGCGCCAAAGTCTAAAGAGCAAGAAGATGAAGCAAATGCCGCGCAAAAAGAAGCTGAAAGCATGGCGGATGGTAGCGACAGTTCAGGCAATTAAGGAAGACCTATGTCTAAATTTTTTATTGAGCGTCCCATTTTTGCGTGGGTTATCGCTATCTTAATTATGTTAGTTGGTAGTATTGCAATTTATGGGTTGCCTATTGAGCAATATCCGCGCATTGCACCGCCAACAGTGTCTATTCGTGCCACTTATCCAGGCGCTGATGCTGAAACGGTGGAAAACTCTGTAACGCAAGTAATTGAACAACAAATGAAGGGCTTGGATGGTTTGTCTTATTTGTCATCGAGTTCATCATCAACAGGTTCGGCAGAAGTTACTTTAACTTTTGATAACAGCATTGACCCAGATACCGCCCAAGTGCAGGTGCAAAATAAACTGCAAGCTGCGACCAGTTCTTTGCCTGAAGCAGTGCAAAGACAAGGTGTTACCGTCAATAAATCGTCCAGTGGATTTTTGATGGTTGCAGCATTTGTATCAGAAGATGGCAGCATGTCAGAAGATGATATTGGCGATTATCTAAACTCCAGTATTGTTGACGCGGTTAGCCGTGTCAATGGTGTCGGTTCGGTTAATGTTTTTGGCTCTAGTTATGCCATGCGTATTTGGCTTGACCCTGAAAAACTGCGTTCATATTCGTTAATGCCATCAGATATTTCTGCAGCAATCAGTAGTCAAAACGTGCAAGTTTCAGCAGGTCAAATTGCGAATTTACCATCTGATGAAACGCGCCAAGTTATCAATGCTAGTGTTAGTGTTCAAAGCTACATGCAAACCCCTGAAGAATTTCGTAAAATTTTGGTGAAAACCGATGCTTCTGGCGCTAAAGTGTATTTAGGTGATGTTGCTGATGTTGAACTTGGTAGTCAATCTTATTCATCACGTACACTGTACAATGGTAAAATAGCAGCAGGCGTGGCAATCAGTCTTGCTTCAGGCGCCAACGCTTTGGAAGTTCGTGAGGCAGTTGAGGCTCGTTTAAATGAATTGTCCACGTCTTTTCCAAAAGGTTTAAAATACGAAGTACCTTACGATACTACGCCATTTGTACGCTTATCCATCACTCAAGTTGTCAAAACCTTACTTGAAGCAATTGGATTGGTATTTTTGGTGATGTTGCTTTTCTTACAAAGCTGGCGTGCAACTATCATTCCAACTTTAGCCGTTCCTGTAGTTATTTTGGGTACGTTTGCATTATTATCGCAATTTGGTTTTACCATCAATATCTTAACCATGTTTGCAATGGTGCTTGCTATTGGTCTGCTTGTAGATGATGCAATCGTAGTGGTTGAAAACGTTGAACGGATTTTGGAAGAAAATCATACCATTCCAGTCAAAGATGCTACCATTCAGTCTATGGGTGAAATCAGTAAAGTAGTCATTGGTATTGCTTTGATTTTATCCGTGGTTTTTGTACCCATGATTTTCTTTGGTGGCTCTAGTGGTGTCATTTATCGTCAGTTTGCCGCAACGCTCATCATCAGTATGTCGTTATCAGCAATGGTCGCGCTTATTTTTACTCCAGCGCTTTGTGTAACCATTTTAAAACGTGGTCAGCACAAAGATGTGCAAACCCAAAAAGGTTTTTTTGGTTGGTTTAACCGTCTGTTCTTAAAAGCCAGCCAAAAATATGAAGGTTTTGTAGGCAAAACATTTAATGCCAAATTTGTCTATTTGGTGCTGTATGTGGTGATTGTGGCAATTTTTGCACGCACGTTTGTTAAATTGCCCAGTTCATTTGTGCCAGAAGAAGACCAAGGCATGCTAATGACAATTGTACAATTGCCAGCAGGTTCCACGATGGATAAAACCAATCAAGTCATGGATAAAGTTTTGGGTTACTATCAGACCCAAGAAAAAGATAATGTTGATAGTATATTTACCATTTCAGGTTTTAGTTTTATGGGAAGTGGTCAAAACATGGGTATGGCGTTTGTTAAACTCAAAGACTGGAGTGAGCGTACAACTGATAAATCAACCGCTCAAGCCATCGCTCAGCGCGCTATGGTGATGAATGGCATCATTCCAGAAGCTAAACTAATCTTGCCACTTGCGCCTCCAGCTATTCAAGGCTTTGGCACATCCAGTGGGTTTGATTTACAGCTGCAAGACCGCGGTGGCGTGGGTCACGAAAAGCTTTTAGAAGCGCGTAACATGTTGATGGGTATGGCAATGCAAAGCAAAGACACCATTGGTTCAATTCGTCCAGGTGGTCAAGAAGACGCTCCTAAATTAAAAATTGATATTAATAGAGAACAAGCTGCCGCCTATAATTTATCCATGTCAAGCATTAATAGCACCATTTCTCAGGCATGGGGAGGTAGTTATGTAAATGACTTTATTGACCGTGGACGCATTAAAAAAGTCTATCTACAAGGCAAACCTGATAGCCGTGCCACCCCTGAAGACATTGCTAAATGGTATGTGCGCAATAATAATGGTGAGATGATTTCGTTTGCTTCATTTGCAACCAGTCGTTGGCAATATGGTTCGCCTAATTTAACGCGATACAATGGTTTTTCTAGTATGGCGCTGCAAGGTACTTCAGCTCCTGGAAAAAGTACTGGTGAATCAATTGCTGCAATGGAAGTGATGATGAAGCAGCTGCCAGAAGGTATTGGGCACGAGTGGACAGGCTTGGCACTAGAAGAGCAAAAATCAGGCGGCAAAGCTCCAATTTTATACGCTATTTCTATTTTGGTGGTGTTTTTATGTTTGGCAGCACTGTATGAAAGCTGGTCAATTCCATTTTCGGTGCTTTTGGTGATTCCGCTTGGAGTATTGGGTGCGGTATTATTTACAGCAATGCGTGGTTTTTCAAATGACGTGTATCTGCAAGTGGGTTTGCTAACGGTAGTTGGTTTATCCGCTAAAAACGCCATCTTGATTATTGAGTTTGCTAAAGAAATTCAAGAAAAAGGCAAATCCTTAAAAGAATCAGTAATGACCGCGGCGCGTATGCGTCTTAGACCTATTATTATGACATCTTTGGCATTTGGTATTGGTGTTGTGCCTTTGTATCAAGCAACTGGTGCAGGTTCTGGCAGTCAAAATGCTGTTGGTACCAGTGTTCTTGGTGGGGTGATTACTGCAACATTTTTGGGTATTTTCTTTATTCCGATGTTTTATGTGTGGGTGCGAACTATTTTTCCTTACAAGCACAAACCCACTGTAAATTTGGATAAGTCAAACTCATAAGGAGAATCAAAGATGATAAAACAAATACATTTCTTTACTATTGCAGCTCTGAGTTTGGCGATGTCTGCTTGCAGTGTCATCCCTCCAAAGGCACAAACACCGATTGCTGTGCCAAATGTGCCTTTGGATAAAAACTTTGAAGTTCTTGATCAAGAAACCATCAGCGTTCCTCAAAGACCTAGTTTGGCGGGGCTGCGTTGGCAGGATTTTTACGCTGACCCCAAATTAAAGCAGTTGATACAGATGGGGCTTGAACATAACAAAGATTTGGAGCAAGCTATTTTAGCAATACAAAGTGCTAAAGCTAAATATCAAATCACCAGTGCTGGTGGTTTACCAACCGTTGGCGCTAGTGCTGGAGTAACGCGTTCAGCAGGGGGAAGAGATCAAAATCCAAGTACAGCATATAACGTTGGGCTGGCGATGTCCAGTTATGAATTGGATTTTTGGGGTAAAGTCGCCAATAGCAAAGAAGCCGCATTGCATGATTTTTTAGCAACAAATGCTGCTAAAGATGCCGCCCAAATTTCTTTGATTTCCAATATTGCTCAAACTTATGTAAATTTGAGTTATGCACTTGCCCAACGTCATCTTGCCAAAGAAACTCTAAAAACGCGCGAACATTCACTGATGATTACAAAAAAGCGTTTTAGTGCAGGTATTGATTCGCGTTCACCAAGTTTGCAGGCAGAAGCATCTTTAGAATCGGCTAAAATTTCTATTTATGAAGCTGATACAAACATTTTGCAATTAAAAAATGCTTTACAATTGCTTATTGGCAAGCCCATTCCTAAAGAATTGATGCCTGAGATGGCGGTAGCAAACATTACAACACAGACAATTTTCCAAACCGGCTTACCTAGCGAACTTTTGTACTATCGTCCCGATATTGTCCAAGCTGAACATGCATTGCGTGCCGCTGGCGCCAATATTGATGTTGCGCGTGCGGCTTATTTTCCATCGATTAGTTTATCAAGTAATATTGGCTACAGTTCATCTCATTTAAAAGATTTGTTCAATAGTTCAGCATTTGGTTGGTCATTTGGGCCATCAATTAGTTTGCCAATTTTTGATGCAGGCAGTCGTCGCGCCAACTATGAAGTAGCGGAAGTTGCTCAAAAATCGGCTTTAGCAGCTTATGAAAAAACCATTCAAACTGCTTTTAAAGAAGTCAATGATGTTTTAGCAAATCGAGCAACGCTTGGTCAAAGACTGGATTCTCAGTATCGTTTACAAAAAAATTATCAACAAACTTATGATATTGCTTATGCTAGATTTCGTTCAGGTTTGGATGATTATTTAAATGTCTTAGATGCAGAACGTTCATTATTTGCTAATCAACAAGGTATTTTGAGTCTGGAGCAACAAAAAATCATCAGTCAAATTGAACTATATCAACGTTTGGGTGGTGGTGCAAGTTTGACAGCTGAACAGATTGCTGAATTTCATCAGCAACGTGAAGCAATGAAGACGGCAAATTTAGCAACTTTGGCGGATATTGCAAATCAAAAAACACAAATTGAAGATGAAAAGCTGCAATTAACTCAAACCAAGCCTGATAATATTAGAGTGCTTGAACCAAAAAATGTAGCTGGTGTAGCAAATCCAGAAGTGCAATCCGTACAGTCAGAGGCAAATCAGTCTCAAAATGCCACTCAGGCAGACGTACAGACAGACGTTTCTATGCCACCAAATAAGTCTAAATAATAAGAAATAACACACCAATTTGATTTTGGGTGTGTTATTTATATGATATTTGGCTATAATTTTGATTGGTTTAGATATTAAAAAACCCTTGAAATTCATGATTTTCAAGGGTTTTTGACTAAGTTTGATTTAAGTCCAAAATCTATGACTTTTTACCAGCTAGCGCATTATATTAAGCGATAATCCGTCGTCGTCAGATTTTGAGCAACATTTTGCCTAAACTTTAAGCGATTTGATTTGACCGTCTGTTAGTGCCATGGTGTGTTAGCTATGTGTAATTTGTGTGTTATTTTAGCTTGATAATTTATGATAATCAATAATTGTTAGTGATAACACATGACAGTTTAAGACACTAAAAAACCCCTGTAATTTAATAACTACAAGGGTTTTTTTGGGGTTTTATGATAATCAGTGATATTGTTTGATTATAAATGATAGCTTTATAATGGTGGAGATGGCGGGAGTTGAACCCGCGTCCGCCAGCACTACGCCCATGATTCTACATGCTTAGAATCTGTCTATGGCTTTAATCCGCACCGAACCGACAGTCAGGTAGGATTGGACGATTTCCTAAAGTTTCGCCTAAGCTATTGGAACACTAACCTAAACTATCCCTTGTACGTTCGCTTCGGGGTGAGCAACCAGACCAAAGGCAATCTGTGCCGACCCAAGCAGCCCTTAGGCTGCTAGAGCGTAAGTTTCGTCGTTTGCGACTATTTTAAAGGTATGGGTATTTACAAGAGGCATACACTCTTGACATGCATCATTAGGTTTCATTACCAGCGTCAAAGCCAGAACATCCCCAATTGTTCCCATGGTATCATAACTGCTGAAAAATGCAAGTGAATTATGCAAACCTCAACAATTATTGACAATTATTTATGGGCTAAACAAAATTAGTGTTTTGGTGCATAGGCAGCCAGTTCAGGATTAATGTCAGTTTTAGCGACATTATTGGCGTAGTTACATAAGGTTGCTAGCGCTACACCCATAATGACATCAAGCACATTTTGGTCGTTGTAACCTGCAGATTTAAATGCATTTAATTCATCATCAGATACTTGACCACGTTTATCAATCAACTGCATGGTAAACTGTGCTAACGCTTGATATTTTGGATTGTCGTCGATGCTTGTGCGGTTGCGTAATGCTTCTAAAATGGGTTCGGGTGTTTTTAGACGCAACGTAGCAATTTTACTATGACCTGCTACACAAAAATCACAACCATTATGAGCAGCAGCCGTGATCTGTACCACTTCTACTTCTTCAGCGGTCAATGAATTAGAACCGTTCATTTTACCAACTTCTTGATAAAATGCCAATGCTTGGGGAGAGTTTGCCAACACTCCAATAAGATTTGGAATAAAACCATTGGCTTTTTGTACTGCTTCAATACGTTCTTTAGCAGCTTCAGGAGCAGTGTCTGGAGTATGAACAATAAGACGCGCCATAATTTTTCCTTAGTTTTTAAATGGACTTTTGTTATATGGTATCTAGGTTTTAAATTACAAGTCTTTTTTAAAAATTAAAAATTTAAAATAAAATCAATATCTTATAAATTTTTTTCTCAAATTAAAAAAATTTTAATTGAAAAATCAATTACTGTCTATCATATATCACTCAAGAAAGCAATAAAAATTTACGGAGGTTGTATGAATTTCCAAAAATATACCAACAAATTACAAAACATCATTCAAGAAGCCCAAACGCTGGCAGTTAGCCTAAATAATACAAGCCTTGGTTCAGCCCATTTACTTGCGTCTGTTCTAGCCGATAAAGCAGTTTTGGCAACACTTGAAAATGCAGGGGCAAATGTTGCTATTTTAAATCAGGAAACTAAAGCCTTTTTAGAACGTCAAGTAACCACCATGACACCAACAGGTCAGTTAAATTTAGGCGCTGATGCTAGCCAAATACTAAACTTAACTGAAAGTTATGCTAAAAAAGCGGGTGATGAGTTTGTAGCAACTGAGTGGCTACTTTTGGCTTTATGCGAACAAACAGACAGTAAAAAAGTATTTAGTAAAGCAGGCATTAATGCTCAAAATTTAACAAAAATTATTCAAGAACTAAGAGGAAATGACACCGTGAAGAATCAAAATGCTGAAGAAACTCGAAATGCTTTGGAAAAATACACTATCAACCTAACGGATAGAGCTAAAGAGGGTAAACTTGACCCTGTGATTGGTCGCGATGACGAAATCCGCCGTACAGTGCAGGTGTTATCTCGTCGTACTAAAAACAATCCTGTATTGATTGGTGAGCCAGGTGTAGGTAAAACAGCAATTGTTGAAGGGCTTGCCCAGAGAATTATCAATGGCGAAGTACCTGACAGCCTGAAAAACAAAGAGGTTTTATCGCTGGATATGGGGTCTTTGATTGCTGGTGCAAAATATCATGGTGAATTTGAAGAGCGACTAAAAGCAGTATTAAGTGACCTTGCCAAACAAGATGGCAATATCATTTTATTTATTGATGAACTGCATACTATGGTTGGGGCTGGCAAAACCTCTGGAGCAATGGATGCAGGCAATATGCTAAAACCAGCGTTAGCACGTGGTGAGTTACGCTGTGTGGGGGCGACCACACTTGATGAGTATCGTCAATACATCGAAAAAGACCCTGCTCTTGAACGACGTTTTCAAAAAGTGCTCATTGATGAGCCAAGTGTCGAAGATACTATTGCAATTTTACGTGGTTTAAAAGAGCGATATGAAGTGCATCATGGCGTTAAAATTTTAGACAGTGCTATTATTGCTGCTGCTAAAATGTCGCACCGCTATATTACAGACCGTCAGTTACCTGATAAAGCCATTGATTTGATTGACGAGGCGGCAAGTCGTATCAAAATGGAATTAGACAGCAAACCTGAAAGTTTGGATAAATTAGACCGCCGTATTATTCAGCTAAAAATGCAATTAGAAGCGGTTAAAAAAGACGACGATGAAGGTTCAAAAGCACAAGCAGTTAATTTGCAAAAACAAATTGATGACGCTCAAAAAGAATATACAGATTTAGAAGAAATCTGGAAATCTGAAAAGGCATTGGTGGAAAATACCAAAAATGCTCAAATTGAACTCGATAAAGCTCGCTTTGCTTTGGAAAAAGCTCAAAGAGAAAGTGATTTTGCTGAAGCATCACGCCTGCAATATGGAGTAATTCCAGAGCTGCAAAAACGTCTTGCTCAAGATGAAAATGACAAACTCGATGCACCAAAACTGCTTCGTAACAAAGTAACAGATAATGAAATTGCTGAGGTGGTGTCAGCAGCCACGGGGATTCCTGTTGCTAAAATGCTCCAAGGCGAAAAAGATAAAATGTTAACAATGGAGTCAGTATTACACGCCCGAGTTGTTGGTCAAGATGAGGCTGTAAATGCAGTTGCTAACGCCATTCGTCGTAGCAGAGCTGGACTTTCTGACCCAAATAAACCCGCTGGTTCATTCTTGTTTTTAGGACCAACAGGGGTGGGGAAAACTGAGCTTACTAAATCTTTGACAAACTTTTTATTTGATGATGAGAACGCCATGATTCGTATTGATATGAGCGAATTTATGGAAAAACACTCAGTTAGCCGTCTAGTTGGGGCTCCTCCAGGGTATGTAGGCTATGAAGAGGGTGGGGTTTTGACCGAAGCGGTGCGCCGTAAACCTTATAGTGTGGTATTGTTTGATGAAGTAGAAAAAGCCCATCCTGATGTGTTTAACATTTTGTTGCAAGTGCTGGATGATGGGCGTTTAACAGATTCTCAAGGTCGTACCGTAGATTTTAAAAATACGGTTATCATTATGACATCAAACTTGGGTAGTCATAAGATTTTTGATATGGCAAATGAAAGTTATGACAAAATCAAAGAAGCAGTCATGCAATCTGTTGGCACACATTTTAGACCAGAATTTATCAATCGCATCGATGAAATAGTGGTGTTTCACCCATTAGGACAAGCACAAATGGCAGGCATTGTAACTATTCAATTATCGCGCCTTGCTAAGCGTTTAAATGAAAAAGACATGCAAATTATTTTTAGCGATTTAGCTACACAAAAATTGGCAAATAATGGCTATGACGCCGCGTTTGGGGCAAGACCTTTAAAACGTGCCATCCAACAAGAAATTGAAAACCCATTATCTGTTAAATTGTTAAATGGTGAATTTTTACCTCACGATACCATTTTAGTGGACGTAGACGGCCAAGGTAATTTTGTGTTTAATAAACGATTATTAAGTTAAATTTGGTCAATGTGTACAAAAATCCCAAAGTTTAGCTTTGGGATTTTTATTTGGTTTTTGTTTGCTGATTGGTAATTTGTTAGTTGGTAAACAATTGATAGGCTTTTATTGCTTGTACCATATTTTTAACATCGTGTACTCGTACGATTTGAACGCCTTGTTTGATGGCTAAAAGATGGGCAATCACCCCAACCATATCCCGTTCAGAAGCTAAATGGTTATCAAGATAGGGCAGCTGCATTTGCCCTAAAATTTCCCCTAAAAAACGTTTACGTGATACCCCAAACAGCATGGGCAGCTTAAAATGTTGTATGATGTCAGATAGATGGTTGATTAACATTTTATGTTCACGATATCCTTTGGCAAAGCCCATACCAACATCAATGATTATATTTTTATGGTCAATCCCTGCATTTACTGCTTGAGTGATGGCATCTTGCAGTTCATCAGTAATGTTTTTAATAACATCGGTATAATCAATCAAATCATCCATAGTGCGGGGATTACCCCGATTGTGCATGAGTACAACAGGACAGTTTAATTGTGCAACCATCTGTTTTGCTCCTTTATATGCTAGCGCTCGCACATCATTGATGATATCAGCACCTACATCAATGCTTTGCTGCATGACAACAGGATTGCTAGTATCAACCGATAACCAAATATCATGACCAAATTGCTTGCGTATCTTCTCAACCACAGGCATTACCCGGGACAGTTCTTCATCAGTACTGACAATAGGAGCATTTGGACGCGTTGATTCGCCACCAATATCAATAATGTCCACACCAAAATTTATCATTGTTTCGGCGTGGGCAATAGCTTTATCTACGCTATTAAACTGCCCGCCATCTGAAAATGAATCAGGGGTAACATTCAGCACCCCCATGACTTTTGGGGTGGATAAATCTAAGGTTTTTTGACGAAATTTTAAACAGTGTGTCAGCATAATAAATTTTTCTTTTTTAAATAGCATTAATCTGTGTAATTATCATTTTTAATTTGAGGAATGTGGTAAGCATAAAAGCTAATAAATACCGTCGCCCCCACAGCTAACACTAAATACATTGCCGGCATTAAGCGAAAATAAAAACTGACAAATCCTAGGATAAATGGTAGTAAAGTACTGATGAGTGCAAAAGCGATGTTGTATACCACACATGTGTAAGTAGCGCGAATGCGAGTTGGAAACAGTCGAATAATAATCATCGGCGCGACCGCCATGATGCCACTAGAGAACCCAAGTAGGGCAAAAAATACTAAAATTAGTTCACCGCCACCCGTTAAATGACCAAAAAATAATAAAATTTGCAAAATAAAAAAGATGCCACCAAACAACATAACTTGAGCAGTATTGGCAAAATCTGCCATAAATCCATAAACAACACAACCAATAATCATAAAGGTTATGCCAATAATGACGCCTAAATTTAATACACTTTCATCCAAAATAAAATTAGTGCTGATTAAATCAGGCAATAAAATAACCAATACGACAAACAAACTAGCGGCTAGCCAAGATAAAGTAATGGCAGGTAAAAAAATAGCCAGCCGCTTTTGAATTAGAGTGTAAAAACCAATGGATTCTTTGGATGAATTTTCCGTTACGTTTTGATTTTCTAGAGTGTGAATACTCAATGCCTTATCGTCATGATTGGTATTTAAACGCAAAAAAACAGGTGTTTCACTAAAACGACGTACAAATAAATATAAAACAGCACAAACTGCGCCACCAAGCAAAAAGGGAATTCGCCAACCAAAAAGCATAATATCGTCATTGGACAAATAATTTTCTAGCCCAAGCACCAAAAAAAGTAAGAGCAAAACCGCAAACAATGAACTTGCGGTAACCACACCCAACCCTAGACCTAAACTTTTATTTGGAAGACGTTCACTTAAATAAACCCAAATTGTTGGAATCAGACCACCAAACGCCATGCCTTGCCCAAGTTTTGCTAAAATAAA
The DNA here is from genome assembly GCF_055193055.1 of Moraxella sp. I5G. Classification (NCBI taxonomy): domain Bacteria; kingdom Pseudomonadati; phylum Pseudomonadota; class Gammaproteobacteria; order Moraxellales; family Moraxellaceae; genus Moraxella; species Moraxella sp. I5G. The sequence continues at coordinate 36,631 of NZ_JBUXLH010000009.1, forward strand.
TAAAAATGATGCTAAAACACCAATATGAGTATCCGTTGGCAAAAGTCCAATGATAAAAGTAAATACACCCATTGCCATGACACTAAGTCCAAAGGCAGGTTTTCGCCCTTCATCATCTGCGTATTCACCAATTAAGAATCCACCAAGAGGCATCGCCAAACAACTAAGCACAAATAGACCAATTAATTGCATTTCGTAAAACCAATCATGACTTTGCCCAATAAAAAATAGTTCACTAAGCACGTCGTTGAGGTACACAAAAATCATATAATCAAAAAAGCCAATCCCTGCCGTAACCGCGGCAATGGCAATTATAGTTAAATGCGTAGAGGTTAGAGAGTTTGACATGAGTATCCTACCATATGATTTATGCGTATTATATCTTGTTTTACAGTTGCTTTTTTGCGCCGTTGTAAATTGTCTGTTTTTGTATTGGCGCCTATTATAATATATTTATAAATTTAATCTATGAATAAGTGATTTATAAAAACCCATCAATGGGCAATAAACTCAAAAGTGCGATATTTGTGCGATTTATTAAAGAGGTTTTTGGCTCTTTGGTGTAAATAACCTCTTGATTGTTTTCTATGGTTCGCCACTGCAATTGATAACTTGGGTTGATTTCTACTTTATAGGTTTGATGCAAAATATCTGGGCTGTTTTGCTTGATTATATCGTTATTAAGAGCTTTATGGATATGCCAAGCAAGCATATTATCATCAATTACCATGCCAAGTTCACTATTAATATTAGCTGAACGAGGGTCAATATTATAAGAGCCAATAAACACTGCTTGATTATCAATTGCAAATGCTTTAGCGTGTAAACTCTTTTTTGTCATAAATGATGGCTTATCATTGTGTTTGTTAATTTGATGTAAGCTATTGGCATTTGCTTTGAGTTCATAAAGCTGAATACCTGACTTTAATAAATCCTTGCGCCAATGCCCATAGCCCATATGCACCAAACGCACATCGGTAGCAGTGTAAGCATTTGTTAAAATGCTGATTTGCACGCCATTTTCGCTAAGCTGTTTTAAAATTTTTACCCCTTTTTTTGTTGGAGCAAAATACGATGAAATAATGCTCAAGCGTTTTTTGGGGGTAGGAAGCATATTGCGTAATTGAGTAACTAACAACCCATTTTCATCAGCATTACCGCTTAATTTTTTAACATCATCGGCCAAAAAATACATGCGAGCCCAACGTAGTGGCATTACATTTTGAATTAGGGTCGTCATCGAACTATTTTGGGTGGCGATTTGGTAAGTGCTAATTTCATTAGGGTTGAGTGTAAAATTAAACGCTGTAGGGCTATATTTATTTTGAGTTAAAACCTGTATATCAAATGATAAATTGGATTGCCAATAGCTCTCAAAGCTGGTTTTGATGTCGTCAATTACTTGCCCTGCAACTAGTACATCAAGGTCAGCAAACCTTCTTTTTTGATTGCTGTTTAAATATTCATCACCAATATTTCGCCCGCCAACAATACTCACTACATTATCAAAGGTCATGCTTTTATTATGCATGCGCGTTTGGCTTTGTCGTGGACGAGTAACAAAATTTAATTTACGGTATTTTCGATAAACCAAAGGATTGGCAACTCGTACGGAAATATTGGGATGGCTTGCAAAAGCGGTTAAAATCTTGTCGCGGCTAGGCGAGCTGTTAAAATCATCCAATAATAATCGCACCATAACGCCACGTTCGGCGGCAGCCCAAAGCTGTTTTAATAAAAAAATACCTGTAGTATCATCGTGCCAGATATAGTATTGAATATCAATACTTTTTTGGGCGGATTGAGTTAAAAGCGTGCGTGTGCTAAAAGCATCTGAACCTGAAGCAATTAAACGATAGCCTGATAAATTGGGATGTTGAGCTGATTGTTGTTTGATATTTTGTAAAAATGCTGATTCAGATGTCGTGCTTTTTAGCGCATAAGGCTGATGATCTAATGAATTTTTTGGTAAATGTGGATTTTTTGGTAAACCCTGACAAGCTACCAACAGACTGATGTAAATTGTAGATGCCCAAATTTTAAACAATTTAGAGCGAATATTGTCTTGTTTTATTGCCATTAATTAATCTTCAATTAAGGAAAATTCTTCACTGTATAAGCTCCAATTAAGCTTGGTTCGGCAGGCTTGGTAAAAATCGATGCCAATAGGGTGTAACAATATCAATGATTTATCATGTTTAGTAATCAAAAGTGTTTGGTCGCTTTTTAATGGCACACTAGCTTCCCCGTCAGAGCTTACCATCGGCTGGGTACGATTATCTTTATTGATATTAATGCTAATTTTGCTGGTGCCTGTAACTACGATTGGACGGCTAGATAATGTGTGTGGATGCATGGGCGCAAGACAGATGGCGTCTAAGTTTGGATGAATAATAGGGCCGCCTGCAGACAAAGAATAAGCGGTGGAACCTGTTGGTGTGGAGATAATCAGACCATCAGCATGTTGGCGATATACGGCAACATTATCAATTTTTAGATTAAAATCAATAGTATGTACTGATTTTCCAGCATGAAGTACAACATCGTTTAAAGCAAAACTTTCATGAAAAACACAAGGTTTGTCATAATCATCTTGTCCTAATATCTGCATTTTTAATAAAAAACGCTCATCAGTGTGATAGTTGCCTTGTAGGATTTGCAATAATTGTTCTTCTAATTTGTCAGGATTGACATCGGCTAAAAATCCTAAACGACCACGGTTAATGCCTAAAACAGGAACACCTGTACCTGCTAATAGCGAACCAGCCTGCAAAATAGAACCATCACCACCAACGACAATTACCAAATCACAGTATTCGCCCATCCGCCAACGTGGCACAATCTTGATATGATGCTCATCTGTGTGATTAAAATCTATTAAAATTCCTTCAATGCTAGCGGTGCTGGTGTCAATAATTGTTAAAAGGTTCCATCGATGCAATAGCTCAATAAGCTGATTAAGTGTGGTGGTGATACTTTTTTTGCCCGCCCGTCCAATCAGTCCAATTTTTTTAAAATGGCTGCGTGTTAAAGTGTGCACTGTGGTCATGGTTTTTGATGGATAAATTAAGGTAGGCGTATCATACCGAAAGTTTTTCATAAGCTCAAGAAAAACAAGTGCTAAGATAAAATCGTATACAAATTTGTAACTATCTTTTAGGTCTATTGTAAAATTTTATTAAGTTTGTCCAAAATTGATTGATTTATTTAATCATTTATTGTATAAGAAAAGTTCTCTTATATTTTGATTTATTGGTTAATTTTAAAGGAAAACTATGGCAAACCCAATTATAAGCCGCACTGAACTTGCTGTTGGTGCTGTTCCAATGACGGTTAATGGCGTGGTCAAAAAAACTGCATTTTTATTAGGGCTATCCGCTTTTGTCGGTTTTGGTATCTTCTTTTTTACGTTGATGGGCGCAATTGCACCAGGCATGTTGTATATACTAGCGATTGTTGCTGTTTTTTCAGCAATGGGCATTGGGCTTTTGATGGCGTTTAAACCACATTTAGCTAAGACATTATCAGTTCCTTATGCAATGATTGAAGGAGTGTTTTTAGGGGCAGTCAGTGCGGCAGCTTACTATAAAGCACCTAGCGTTCCTTTGATGGCATTATCTGCAACCTTTATTACTGCAGCGGTGATGCTAACTTTATACACAACAGGCATCGTAAAAGTGGGTGAAAAATTTCGTTCCATCATCACATCAGCAACCATTGCCATTGCTATTGTGTACTTTATCCAGTTAGGCATGAGCTTAATTTTTAGTAGCAGTATTCCAGGACTTTTTGGTGGCGGTTTGATTGCCATTGGTTTTAGTGTATTTGTTACTATTATCGCATCCTTTAATTTGTTGCTTGATTTTGATAATGTAGAACGCAGTGTCAGTTATGGTGTAGACCAAGAATTTGAATGGGTGCATAGCGTTGGTATTTTGGCAACATTGGTTTGGATGTATGTTGAAATGTTGCGTTTAATTGGCTATCTACAAAACGATTAATTGTTAATAAAATAAAAAATATCCTCAACAAAAGAGGATATTTTTTCTTCATAAAAAAAGTGGTGAAATGTATCACCACTTTTTTATTGTGAGTTAGCCTTTTAGCTGGTCAGCAAAAATATCACCTAATGTTTTAGGTTGATTTTCGGTAGCGGTATTTGATAACTCTTTGATGGCTTGACGCTCTTCAGCTTCATCTTTGGCTTTGATAGACAAAGTAATGCTTCTTGATTTGCGGTCAGCACGAACGATTTTAGCTTCTACTTCCTCGCCAACGTTTAGTACTTTACTAGCATCTTCGGTGCGCTCACGAGCAATATCAGCAGCTGCCAAATAACCTTCCACTTCATCAGCTAGAGCAACGATGGCACCCTTGGCGTCCACTTCTTTTACGGTGCCCTTAACGATAGCTCCACGCTCATTAGCGGCCAAGTATTCGTTAAATGGGTCAGAATTTAGCTGTTTAATGCCAAGACTGATGCGGTTATTTTCAGCGTCAACTTGTAGTACTTGCGCTTCTACAGTTTCACCTTTGCTGTAGTTGCGGATGGCATCATCGCCACTTTCAGTCCAAGAGATATCAGACAAGTGAACCAAACCATCAATACCGCCTTCTAGACCAATGAACAAGCCAAAGTCAGTGATTGATTTGATGGTACCTGTGATTTTGTCACCTTTAGAGTACTTTTTGTCAAACTCTTCCCATGGGTTTGCCATGGTTTGTTTGATGCCAAGGCTGATACGACGGCGCTCACCATCAATTTCAAGCACCATAACATTGACTTCATCACCAACTTGAACAACTTTTGATGGGTGAATATTTTTGTTGGTATGATCCATTTCTGAAACGTGTACCAAGCCTTCAATGCCTTCAGCGATTTCAGCAAAACAACCATAGTCGGTTAAGTTAGTAACGCGAGCTTTTGTGATAGTGCCAACTGGGTAAGTTTGCTCAACTTCGCTCCAAGGGTCAGCACCCAATTGTTTTAAGCCAAGGCTAACGCGGTTGCGTTCACGATCAAATTTTAATACTTTAACAGTAACATCTTGACCTACTTCAACAGCTTCTGATGGGTGCTTGATGCGTCTCCATGCCATATCAGTGATGTGTAATAGACCGTCAATGCCACCTAAATCAACAAATGCACCATAATCGGTTAGGTTTTTCACCACACCTTGTACTTCCATGCCTTCTTCAAGTTTAGCAAGCAATTCATCGCGTTCTGCTGAGTTTTCAGCTTCCATGACTGCGCGGCGAGAAACAACGATATTGTTGCGTTGTTTGTCAATTTTGATAACTTTGAATTCAAGTTCTTTGCCTTCAATGTGAGCGGTATCACGTACAGGGCGTACATCAACCAATGAACCTGGTAAGAAGGCACGTACTGAGCCAATTTCAACCGTAAAGCCACCTTTTACTTTAGAAGAAATAAGACCTTTAACGATTTCATCATTTTCGTGTAACTGCTCAAGCATACGCCAGCTTTCTTCGCGCTTAGCTTTTTCACGAGAAAGAATGGTTTCGCCCATGCCGTTATCAACTTTTTCAACGACAACATCAACTTTGTCGCCGATGGCAACTTCAAGTTCACCACTTTCATTTAAAAATTCGCTGCGAGCGATGAAGCCTTCTGATTTTAATCCAGTATCTACGGTGATACGTTCATTATCAATAGCAACAACTACGCCAGAGATAACAGCACCGATTTCAACTTTTACTTCGTTTGCGTTCTTTGCTTCAAACAGTTCAGCAAATGATTCCATTTATGTTTACCTTTAAAAATACCCGTAGCCTGTCCAGTCAGTACGGTTCTTGTGAACGTCCAAATGATGCAATACTGGCTTTGGCATGGATTTGGACGCAAATAAAAGTAGGTATTTTAGCAAACTTTTAGCACAATTACACGTTTATTTGCGGAATTTATGAAATTTATACAAAAATTTTCTAAAATTTTAATTTTTTTTGACAAAATGTTACAACTTGGTTAAAGACTTCATCAGCAGTTAAATTGGAGCTGTCAATCTCTAAAGCATCACTTGCGGCGATTAAGGGGGCAACTTCTCGTGTTTTATCTCTTTCGTCTCGTAGTAGGATGGTATTTAAAATTTCATCAAAATCTGCGGCTTGCTCTAATTGCTCTAATTGCAGAACACGTCTTTTGGCACGAGATTCAGCGCTAGCGGTTAAAAAAATTTTAACATCGGCATCAGGAAAAACCACCGTTCCCATATCACGACCGTCAGCTACCACGCCTGTTTGCTTCATATTTTGCTGAACCATAAGAAGGGCGTTACGAACTTTTGGAAAAAGGGCAACTTTAGATGCGTAATTACCAACCGTTTCTGTGCGGATATTGTCTGTAAATAACTGATTGTCAATATAAATATCTACCATTTTGGTATTAGGATTGGGACGAAAAGTTAAAGATAAATTTTGGGTCATTTGAGCTAAAGCATCTTCATTAGGCGCTGCTGTTAATAGACCTTTTTGATAAGCTAAAAGCCCAACGATGCGATATAAAGCCCCGCTGTCTAATAAAGGTAGATTTAAATGCACTGCCAAACGATAGGCTAATGTGCCCTTGCCTGAACCGCTTGGACCGTCAATGGTAATGATGGGTTGTTTTTTTTGCATAATTTTCCTAATAAACGTTTTTAATCGATTTGGGGCTTTGATTTTTTAGCAAGTCGCCTTTGTTTAAAAAAAGAACTTAATAACTTGGAAGATTCTTCGGCAAAAAGACCGCTTACAATGGTGATTTTGTGATTAAAATAAGATTTTTCCATAAAATTCTCTTGGCTAATCACCGCACCTGCTTTGGGTTCTGTCGTAGCAAAAACTACTCGTGAAATGCGAGCATGTACCAGCATGCCTAAACACATGGTGCAGGGCTCTAACGTTACATATAAAGTACTGCCTTCAGGTACGCGGTAGTTTTTTAAATGCTGACAGGCTTGGCGAATGGCGACAATTTCAGCATGAGCAGTTGGGTCAGAGGTGCTGATTGGGCAGTTAAAACCTTCCCCAATAATTTGATTTTGATAAGTAATCACTGCACCAACAGGCACTTCACCAAGAACTGCCCCTGTATTCGCAAGAACCAACGCTTGTTTCATCATCTGCGCATCAAAGTCAGTCCAAAACAAGCATAAACTTAAGTCAAAAATTGTTGATGAATTTGAATGCCAATTATTGAGAAAGTTGCCAATTGATGGGGGTTTTACCATGTTCTATTAGATAAGTATTAGTCTTGGAAAAAGGTTTTGTGCCAAAAAATCCACCACGATTTGCTGATAGTGGTGATGGATGGCTTGCAGTTAATACTAAATGACGATTGGTATCAATAAAACGCCCCTTTTTCTTAGCAAAACTGCCCCAAAGAATAAAAACAGTATTTTGAGTGTGGGTGTTAATTGCATCAATGACCGCATCCGTAAAACTTTCCCAACCTTGGTTTTGGTGACTGCCAGCTTTGCTGTCTTCAACGGTTAAGGTAGCATTTAATAATAGAACGCCTTGTTTTGCCCATTCCGTTAAATCGCCGTGTTTACTAATGGCAATACCTAAATCCAAAGACAGTTCTTTTAAAATATTTTGCAATGATGGTGGCTTTGGAATAATTTTAGGTACACTAAATGACAATCCCATAGCTTGTCCTGCGCCATGATAGGGGTCTTGCCCTAAAATAACCACTTTTACTTGAGACAATGGTGTTAGATTAAATGCATTAAAAATTTTGTCTTTAGGTGGATAAATAGTCTTTTGCTGCTGATATTCGTGTTGTAAAAACTCGCGTAAAGCACTCATATCCTTGCTTAATAAAGCATCAGCTAATACCGTTTTCCAATCATCTGGAATTTGAGCGCGGTTTAAAATTTCTTGTTCTACTGGGGTGTAAGTTTTCATATGGTTTTATCCAATTGGTTTGGGTTTGCTTGCACAACAACCGTTTTGGTCAAAGTATCATGCCAACCTTGTTTGGTGGAACTGTTGTTTGCCATAAAATAATTAATGGCTAACATCAATAACGCTGGCAATCCTGAAAAAAACAACATTCCTATGATATAAATGCAAATCAAGAATATTGTTCGCATAAACAACAGCGTAAAAAGATTTGGGGTTTTATAGGTAGTAGGATTGACCACCCGAATGCCCATCACCATTTTACCAAAAGATTGTCCGCGTTTAAAAATCAGTAATAACTGCATACCCAATAGGACAAACAACATGGTATGACTGATGTTTAAAGTGCTAGTAGGGATTTGACTGGCAAGTTTGTTAGAATAAGCAAAAATTTCACTGGCATTTGATGATTGACCTAGTGCATTGGCATCAAATAGACTTAAAAAAGCAATCAATAAAGGCATAATCGCCAAAAGATACAGTAATGTATTGATTCCAAAAGCACAAAATCGTTGACTGATACTAGCGTATTTGACCGCGGTATCTTTGGATAATACCACGGTAATTTTTTGGGGTTGAGCAACCGGTTTACGGCCATATAGCTTGTCTACATCTGGGCGGTTTGAAGTTTGATGCGGATAGATGTCTACATTGTCTCCAAAACCACGATTGGGTGGCGAAGTGCTTTGAATAGGGGGCTGATTGGGCTGATAAAATAAACGTCCACCAGTTACCTCACCAACTGTTTGCCAATTTGACATGCCCTTATGCCAGATTAAATCATCCAGTAAAACCTCACCAGATGCTAACATGGTGTTGATTTGCTCAAGAGTATAAGGCCCAGCCTGAACGTTATTTCGTGCCAGATAAATTTTGGTGATTGTCATAATATCTGCTTGTTAAAAAATACGGTTTAGCCCATTAAGCGCCGCCACACGATAGGCTTCTGCCATAGTGGGATAGTTAAATGTGGTATTAACGAAGTATTCCAAAGTATGCCCACATTTCATTACTGCTTGCCCGATATGAATAATCTCAGAAGCGTGGTTGCCATAACAATGAATGCCTAAAATCTCCAAAGTTTCACGATGAAAAAGTATTTTTAAAACTCCAGAGCGTTCCCCGATAATTTGGGCTCGAGCTAGGTGTTTAAAAAATGCTTGACCAACTTCATAAGGTATTTTATCGGCAGTGAGTTCTTTTTCAGTTTTACCAATACTTGAAATTTCAGGAATGGTGTAAATGCCTGTGGGTACACTGGAGATAAATTCAGCATGTTTATCACCAACCATAAAACCAGCAGCATTTCTTCCTTGGTCATAGGCAGCCGATGCTAGAGAAGGCCAACCAATCACATCACCTACTGCGTAGATATGAGGGGCGGCGGTGCGATAAGTTCGATCAACTTCCAGTTGCCCGCGACTATTGGCTTTTAAACCAACTGCTTCAAGATTTAAACCATCAGTATTACCAGAACGTCCATTACACCATAAAATAGCTTCAGATTTGATTTTTTTACCGCTTTTTAAGTGCAAAATCACGCAGTCATCAAAAGTTTCTAGACGGTCAATTTCTTCATTATTACGAATTCGCACTCCAAATTGGCGAAAGTCATGACTGAGTGCATCTGAGATTTCGTCATCTAGGTAACTCAAAAGTTGGTCTTTATTGTTAATTAAATCAACAACATAGCCAAGACCTGTAAAAATAGATGCATATTCACAACCAATGACGCCCGCACCATAAATGATGATTTTACGAGCTACATAGTCCATCTGTAAAATTTTATCTGAGTCAAAAACACGTGGATGGTCAAAGTCTAAAATATCAGGGCGATAAGGGCGAGAACCAACAGCAATGATAGCCTGTTCAAAGGTAATGGAACGGTCGGTTTCAGCGTCTAAGTCGTCAATATCTAAAGTGTGTTCATCTCTAAAACTACCCCAACCCTGAATAATATCAATCCCATTTCTTTGATAAAATAGTTTATGGGTGTTTACTTGGCTTAAAATAACTCGGCGAGCTTTGCTCAATACTTTATTTAATGGCACTGAAAAACTGTCAGTAATCGAGCTAAATAGCGGGTCGCGACGAATACCAATAACATTAAATACCGATTGACGCAGGGCTTTACTAGGGATAGTGCCAACATGAGCACAGTTTCCGCCAACTTGTTCACGTGGATCAACCACCGCTACCTTTTTACCCGATTTTGCAAGTTTCATTGCCGCCGCTTCGCCTGCAGGACCTGCACCCAGCACCACCACATCATAGTCAAAACTGTGTTTAGTCTTTTGCTTGGTAGTTTTTAGGGCAACACGTTGTCCATCTAAGGGACTAATAAGGTGGTGGATTGGGTCTTCATGAGTGGTGCTGATGGCAATTTTGGTAGAGTTTTTCGCGTCACCATCTATTTTTGAAGCATTGACTTTAATGGTATCATTCTCTTTTTTGGTTTTGATAACTTCGCTGCTGATTGGATAATTGGATGAATCTTTTTGGTTTTTTGCTATTGACATAATCAATCCTAAATATTGTGAGCTTTGTTGGACAGCTAGGTTTAAACAACTAATTAATACGTCGAGACAGTCCAGTTATTTGCAAAATACGTGTGGCAATCTCTTCGATGGACATTTCAGAAACATTTAAATTAGGAATTTTTTGGGTGGTGTAGATGGCTTGGATAGCGCGCTGTTCTTCTTGACATTGGGCAAGACTGGCGTAACGGCTTCCTGCCTTTCTTTCTTGACGGATACGCACCAAGCGCTCAGTATCAATTGTTAGACCAAATAATTTATGGCGATAAGGTTGCAAGGCTTTGGGTAATCGATTGCTGTCTAAATCATCTTCAGTAAAAGGATAATTAGCAGCACGAATACCAAATTGCAAAGCAAGATACAAAGAAGTGGGCGTTTTTCCTGAGCGAGAAAGTCCAATTAAAATAATATCAGCACCATCATAGTGTGTGGTACGCGCGCCATCATCGTTGTCTAAGGCAAAATGCACCGCATCAATTCGGGCTTTATAATCGTCAGAATCTACGCGTCCATGCGCCATACCAGAATGTGGATTGGGAGTGTGCCCAATTTCATCAGCAATGCGAGTGATTAACCCTTCATAAATATCCAAATTGCAGGCGGGCGCTTCATTGATAATGTTGCGAATATCATCGCTGACAATGGTGTCAAAAACTAAAGGTTTTAATTGCGTTAAACGATAAGCTTCCTCAATACGCTTGACGGCATCTCGGGCTAATTCTAGTGTATTAACATAAGGAATGATTTTTATATCAAATTGCACATCACCAAATTGACTTAAAAGTGACCGACCAAGCGTTTCTGCAGTGATTGCCGTACCATCTGAGATAAAAAAAGCACTGCGTTTTGGTGTGTTTTGATTGGGATTGGGTTGAGTGAAATTTTGATTTTCATTATAAATATACATAACAATCCTTGGTAGTAATGGCGTGATGGTGCAACAAACACAAAACAAAAGTCTTGGCAAGTATAGCATAAAATAAATTAAGTATAAATGCTAAAATATCCATCAAGTTACATTGCAGTTATTGTACAATAATGATACAATTTGCTACTTTCTATTTAATAAATCTTCAATATGTTTTCTTTTTTATCTATAGAATTTTCAATATGTTTTACAGTATTTTTTGCTGTATATTGGTTATTTTATAAAAAACCGCAAATTCAAAATTTCTTATTACTATTATTTAGTTATTTTGTTGTTTATAAAATGGCAGGTTGGCTGGCAATTAGTATTTTAGCTGGTTTTACTTTATTTATTTTTATAATTAATCAAAAAATTTATCGTACAAAATTAGCATATCAAGAATTGATTGATGAAAAAGAAATAGAACCTGAAGAAATTCATTCGGCAGGTAAGGGCTGGTTTATTGTAGGTATTTTATTATCTTTAATAAATTTAATCTTATTTAAATATTATGATTTTTTTGCTACCAATATTCGTACGATGTTAGAGTCTTATAATTTGGATAGCTCATACATTTTGGTTAATATCATTTTTCCTTTGGGTATTTCTTATTATACCTTTCAGGCAATCAGTTATTTACACACCACATATAAAAATACAGATAACCCAAAAAGCCTGACATTTTTACAGACGTGCGTTTATTTTTCATCTTTTATGACCATTAGTGCAGGACCAATTGCGCGCATCGACAATACCAAAGGATTAAATGATGTACAGGGCAATCCATGTGGTATGTATGAACAGATTACAGTCCAATCGCCAAGAAAACCTTTACTACCAATCTTAGCCTTTTCATTGTTGATTTTGGCATTATTAAAAAAATGGTGGCTGGCTTCTTATCTGGCAGATATCTGGGTAAATCCTGTATTTGCAAATCCTGAAGGATTTCATAGTTTAGAGATTTTAACAGCAATTTATGGTTATACTTTGCAGTTATTTTTGGATTTTTCAGGCTATAGTGAAATGATGGTAGCATTTGCTTTATTATTGGGGTTTAAAATCCCCATGAATTTTGATCAGCCATTATTAGCGCATAATATTCGAGAATTTTGGGATAGGTGGCACATTAGCTTATCAACTTGGATTCGAGATTACATTTATATTCCTTTGGGTGGCAGTAGAAAAGGGCTTAACAGAACACAAATTAATCTAATCATTGCTATGGGATTATCAGGTATTTGGCATGGTTCAACTATTAATTTTTTACTATGGGGGCTTCTGCATGGTGTAGCGATTAGTTTATTAAATATTGGTGATAAAATATGTCAAATCCTATCAGGTCAAAAAAAGCAAAGAAATTTTTTAGCAAATAGTGGGGTTTTTGGAAAAATCATCAGTGTTATTATCACTGTTCATTTTGTTGCCTTTGCCTTTGTATTTTTTAGAGCAACAACGTTTGATGAATCCAGATTGATTTTTGAATCTTTAGTTTATAATTACATCAATGTTGCTTGGGTAAACAACCCTTTATATTTGTTATTTATATTATCAATTGCTTGGATGATTTATCCTTTTTCTAAATCAATTATGAAAAGCATTTATCATATCATGATAAGAATTCCTAGTATTATTTCCTATGTTTTGCTGTTTATTTTATTTATGATAATTGTGGTTTTTGCGCCTTCTGGTATTCCTGGGTTTATTTATGCAAACTTTTAATTCATGGCTGGAATTGATAAATGAATACGTTACATGATGACTTTGATGATGATTACAATGATGAAGATACAAGTTTTTATCATGTAATTTTAATTTTATTTTTCTTGATGGGTGCATTAGTTTTGTCGTTTTGGATTATGCAAAACTCCATTAATTCGTATTATAGCCAAACTTATCATAAAAATAGCCCGCTGGAAAATATTGATCACCCGATTTGGCTTGCTGGAGCAGAAATTGGAAAAACTTTTTACGATGCTCGTGATAATTTAGCAGATAATATTCAGGCTTATAATCAAAATGTAATTGATGATTTTAATGAAAATTATGCCTATACGCCAGAATATAAAGTATTTTTGGAAAAAAAGCAGCAAGAAGAGGCAATAAAGAGACAAGCAGAAGAAGCATTGAAAAATCAACAAATGCTATCTAGCCAAAAACAAGAACAATTGCAAACCTTATTAACCGTAGATAAATCTAAAAAAGTATTGTTTGCTGGTGATTCTATGATGCAGGGCATCGCGCCATATATGCAAAAATCTTTGCAAAATCAACAAATTCAATCTATTAATTTAAGCAAACAAAGTACTGGTTTGGCATACCCTAAATTTTTTGATTGGCCAGCAACCATTAAAAAAACGTTAATGGAGCATTCGGATATTCAAGTTTTGATGGTTATGCTTGGGCCTAATGACCCATGGGATATGCCAAAAGCAAGTGGTGGTGCTTATTTAAAATTTAATAGTCCAGAATGGAATCAAGAATATCAGTCACGAATTGCCCAAATTATTAATTTTGCAGAAGAAAAAAAGGTAGGTGTGATTTGGATTACTCCGCCAAATATGAAAAAATCATCACTGAATGAACAAATGATTCGCCTGATTTCAGTTATGAACGAAGAGTTAAACCGTCATAATGTGAAAGTGATTGATTCTAGACCAATCATGGGTGGTGATTCGAATATTTATAGTGATTATTTGTTACAAAATGATAAAAAAATTAAAACACGCAGTAGTGATGGTATTCATTTTTCACCACAAGGGCAACAAATTCTTGCTAATGAAGTGTTATCATATTTAACTATAAAATAATTTTTTGATAATAAATGATGAGTTGTGTTATGTTAAGTTGTATTGTCTTTGATAAACTGGTTAAAAAATCACTGTTTTTTTTATCAGCATTGACTTTGGGTATGCAAGCTGCTAGCGCTGGATATTTGGTTAATTTTGGTGACCCTAAGGCGGCAAGTTTTCAAGAAGCCATCAGTAAACAAAATGTACATATTGTACAGTTTGGTGACTCACATACCGCAGGTGATACTATGACTGAAGCGTTAAGAGAGCGTTTGCAAAGTGTGCTTGGTAAAGGCGGTATGGGCTGGGCAATGCCAATGTATTTTAGTGGTCAAAGAATGGCAAGATTTGGCTATGATAACAAAAACTTTTCTCCAGTTTCTAGCCGTACGGTTCAAAGTGGTGATTATACCGCAGGTGGGCTGATTGCCAGACCTAATGGTTTAGGAGCAACGTTGACGCTTAAAGCCAAACAAGCCGAACCCATGCAAAAAATGTTGGTCAGTATTAAACAAGCACCCAGTGATGGTAAGTTTACTGTAACGGACGCATCAGGACGTATGATTAATATAGAAGTACCTCATAAAAACAATACTTGGCAGCTGGTATCTTTTGATGCAAAATTGCCCATTACCATCTACAATGATGGCGCACGAAATACGGATATTGGCGGTTGGTGGGCGCTGAGCGCTACAGGTAGCGGCGCAACGGTTTCAGCAATTGGAATCAATGGAGCAGAGCTTTCCCATTGGAGTCGTTGGAATAAAAACGCTTGGCAAAGTGAATTGGGTAAAATATCACCAAATTTAGTGGTGTTCGCTTACGGGACAAATGAAGCATATAATAATGTTTCAGCCGAGACCGTTCGTTCGGTTTTAACTCAAAAAATTCGTGAAGTCCGCCAAGCGACACCGCGTTCAGCAATCTTGGTATTAGGCGCGCCAGAATCGTTGAGAGGCACAAGTGGTGGCTGTGGTACGCGTCCCAATAATTTAACTGCGATTCAATATGCACAAAGAGAAGTTGCTCAAAATGAACGCACACTATATTGGGACTGGCAGGGCGCAATGGGCGGCAACTGTTCAATGAAATCATGGATTAATAGTGGTAGAGCATCTAAAGACGGGGTGCATTTTAGTGCGGTAGGCTACACAGCGCTAGGTCAGATTTTGGCGGATGATTTGCTAAGTTTTGGACGTTTGGGTGGACAGCCTTATGTGCCAACAACTCCAACGGTGAGCCATGGCGGACAAATTAAACCAGACCCAATCCCAATTAATATACCAAAAAATCACGGCTCAGGATTTATTAGTCAGCCAAATGGTAATGGTAGAATTTTTATTCGTGAATAAATCATCTAAATTCTATAACAATTATTTAGGTAATCCAATGGCTTGGATTGCCTATTTTTTTGATATATCGAATCAGTTTAAGTTGTATCATGGTTGATTTTATTAGTATTTAATCAAGAATTAATCAAATATTTTATGATTTTAAAGATAAAAGCGTCGTGTAATAAATTAATTTTTTCTTTCAATATTATTTTTTGATTGTCTTAAAATTAATGCTTGGCGGTATTTAGATAAAGTAAGTATTTTTTTTAAAAATATAGCCATTTTTATATAAAATAAAATTGAGAAGTCTTAAAATTATCGTTATAATCTTGGCGACTAGTTTTTAATGATAATATTTTTTAATTGGGGCAGTGTATGACCACTCAAGTAATTCCTTTTAACCAACTTGGCAGACACGATGTAGAAATTGTTGGCGGTAAAAACGCATCTTTAGGGGAGATGATTAGCCATCTGCAGCCTTTGGGTGTCAATGTTCCTAACGGTTTTGCAACAACTGCTGACGCATTTAATTGTTTTTTAAATGAAACTGGACTTTTGGATAAAATTAATGCCGAGCTTCATACATTGGATGTTAATGATGTAGAAGCGCTGGCCGCTACAGGTAAAAAAATTCGTGGATGGGTAATTGAACAAACGCTTCCTAAGTCTTTAGAAGATGAAATTCGTCATTCTTATCAAGAGCTTACAGGTGGCGAAGATGTGGCAGTTGCAGTGCGTTCATCGGCGACAGCTGAAGATTTACCCGATGCATCTTTTGCAGGTCAACAAGAAACTTTTTTAAATATTCGCGGCATTGACAACGTACTTGTCGCCATCAAGGAAGTATTTGCTAGCCTTTATAATGACCGTGCAATTGCGTATCGGGTGCATAAAGGTTTTGAGCATCAAGGCGTGGCGTTGTCAGCAGGTGTTCAGCGTATGGTTCGCTCTGAAACTGGAACATCAGGGGTGATGTTTAGCATTGATACCGAAAGTGGTTTTGATGAAGTGGTTTTTGTTACAGCAAGTTATGGCTTGGGCGAAATGGTGGTTCAAGGGGCTGTAAACCCTGATGAGTTTTATGTTTCAAAAATTTTATTGGACCAAAATCGTCCCGCAGTCATTCGTCGTAACCTAGGTTCTAAAGAGCGTAAAATGGTTTATGGTGATGAAGGCAGTACCGCTAAATCCACCAAAATTGTTGAGGTAGAAAAAGCAGACCGCAGTCAATTTGCATTAAGCGATGATGAATTGTGTGTTCTTGCCAAACAAGCCATGATTATTGAAAAGCACTATGGCTGCCCAATGGATGTGGAATGGGCAAAAGATGGCGATTCGGGTGAAATTTTTATTGTTCAAGCTCGACCCGAAACAGTAAAATCTCGCCAAGACAAAGGCAAAATGGAACGCTATTTAATTAATTCTAAGGGTGCGAAAGTATTAACTGAAGGGCGTTCCATCGGTCAACGTGTTGGCAGTGGCAAAGTTCGCATCGTGCATAATTTAGCCGAAATGAGCAAAGTGGAAGATGGCGATATTTTGGTTTCGGATATGACCGATCCAGATTGGGAACCTGTAATGAAACGCGCCAGTGCCATTATTACCAATCGCGGTGGACGAACTTGTCATGCGGCAATTATTGCTCGTGAGCTTGGCGTGCCTGCAATTGTTGGTTGTGGTAATGCAACAGAGACTTTAACTGAAGGGCAAGAAGTAACAGCCTCTTGTGCTGAAGGTGACACAGGGTTTGTGTATGAAGGGCTGATAGATTTTGAAATGCAGTCTAATACCATTGATGCTATGCCAGAACTAGCCTTTAAGGTTATGATGAACGTAGGCAACCCTGACAGAGCGTTTGATTTTGCACAGATTCCTAATGAAGGCGTTGGTCTTGCTCGGCTTGAGTTTATTATTAACCGTATGATTGGCGTGCATCCAAAAGCCTTGTTAAATATGGACAGCCTACCCCAAGAAGTGGTTTTAGCAATCAACGAACGCATTGCTGGCTACCCATCACCTATAGATTTTTACATCAATAAATTAATTGAAGGCATTGCAACACTGGGTGTGGCGTTTCGTGATAAACCTGTAATTGTGCGTATGAGTGATTTTAAATCCAATGAATATGCTAATTTAATTGGTGGTAAATTGTATGAACCATCAGAAGAAAACCCCATGTTGGGTTTTCGTGGAGCCAGCCGCTACGTGTCAGAAAATTTTGCTGACTGTTTTGAGCTTGAATGTCGCGCTTTAAAATACGTACGCGATGAAATGGGTTTAACCAATATCAAAATTATGATTCCATTTGTGCGTACTACCAAAGGTGCTAAAGCAGTCATTGAACTTTTGGAAAAACACGGATTAAAACGTGGTGAAAATGGATTGGAAATCATTATGATGTGTGAGTTGCCAACTAATGCCTTACTTGCCGATGAATTTTTAGAATATTTTGATGGTTTTTCCATTGGCTCAAATGACCTAACCCAACTAACTTTAGGGCTTGACCGTGATAGCGGTATTGTGTCGCATCTGTTTGATGAGCGTGATTTAGCGGTGAAAAAACTATTATCCATGGCGATTGAAGCGTGTAAAAAACAAGGTAAATACGTTGGTATCTGCGGTCAAGGACCTTCTGACCATCCAGATTTAGCAAAATGGTTAATGGAGCAAGGCATCAGTTCAGTATCATTAAACCCTGATACAGTGCTTGATACTTGGTTGTTTTTAGCCAAATAGTTGGTTCTTTTAATCAGCCTACTAAGGAGAAACGTATGAAAAAGGTGGCTTTGATTTGTTTCTTGGCAATATGTGGTTCTAATGCTTTTGCTGATTTTCAATCGCCTGATGGTAATGTCATCTGTGGTGATATTGGTGGTATGTTAATGTGCCATTTGCATAAACAAGACAATAAAAAACCCGCTCTTCCCAAACCAAAAGACTGTGATGGTGATTGGGGTGATATGTTTTCTTTGGAGGCTCGTGGTAAGGCAAAAATAGAGTGTAGTTTTGACTATCCTTTTCAGACACAAGGTGTAAAGACCTTGTCTTATGGTAGCTCAATAAAAGGCAGTGGATGGCAGTGCATGAATGAAAAAACAGGCATGACATGTAAAAACAACCAAGGTCATGGGTTTACACTAAACCGCAAAAAACAAACTCTATTTTGATTCATCATGCATCAAAAAGACAGCTGTAATTAGCTGTCTTTTTTGTTGGCCTATTTTATAATAGGTGTTTTAAATTGATAAAGAGACAATATGAAAAGTCATCATTTTAAGCGCTTATTTAATCCATACGCTTTACATGCTCCAAAGGGATTTGTGCCAATTGATAACACACCCATATATTTAGAAATTGGTGCAGGTAAGGGCAAACACGCGCTGTTATTTGCCAATCAAAATCCGCAGCAAACTTTATACGCTATCGAACGAACGGCAGAAAAATTTCATACTTTTGATAAACTTGCCAAACAAGCCAAATACAATAATCTTATTCCTATCCATGCTGATGCAATTTCATGGGTGGTTTATGGTGTTTTTCCTCAACAAATTAAACAATGTTTTATTTTATATCCCAATCCAGAACCACATAATAAAAATCAGCGTTTTTTAAATATGCCATTTTTTGAATTTTTATTATCACGTTTAACAGACAATGGGCAAATTATTTTGGCAAGCAATATAACTGAATATATCAATGAAGCAGAACAATTATTAAAAGAAACATGGTGTTTGAATTATCAAAAAATAAACATTCCAAAAGACTCTAAAAGAACGCATTTTGAAATAAAATATTTGCAAAGAGGTGAGATGTGTCAAGAATTAATCATCACTAAACCTACGCATTACCAAACTCGTTTTGATAAGATATTGCCACTTGGACTAAATAATGAATAATTCTCAAAATACAAAACAAAATTTCACTCAAAAAACCGTTGCAATTATTGGGGCAGGTGCAGGCGGTTTGATGGCGGCAGATTTTTTGGCTGAGTATAATGTCAATGTGGAAGTTTATGAGCAAATGCCAAGCGCAGGGCGAAAGATTTTATGGGCAGGCAAAACAGGTTTAAACATTACCCATAGTGAACCAATGACCGAGTTTGTCCGTCGTTATACACCAAAAGATTGGCTAACGCCTTTTCTGTATAAGTATTCTAATCAGTGGCTAATACGTTGGTTTGACAAGCTTGGGATTCAAACTTATATTGGTTCGTCGGGCCGTGTATTTCCCGTTGAGATGAAAGCATCTAAATTTTTACGAGCATGGCTTTTACGTTTACTAAAACATAATGTAAACTTTTTTTATCGTCATTCTTGCATTGAAATTGATAAAAATACATTAAGATTTTTAATAAAACAAAATAACCAAGAAAGTATTTTTATGAATAAAAAATTTGATGCGATTATTTTGGCTTGTGGTGGCGTTTCTTACCCCCAGTTAGGCAGTAACGGTATTTGGCAGCATTGGTTTGATAAAAAACAAATCAGTCCTTTGTATGCAAGTAATGTAGGTATTACAAAGACATGGTCAGATTATATGAAAATATATTTTGGAAAACCATTAAAACGTGTTGATATTTGGCTGCAAACAGAAGCTAAAAATGCCGAAAAGAAACATGGTGATATTATTATTAGCCATTATGGTATGGAAAGTGGGTTGATTTATTATTATAATCAGAAAATGAGAACACAGTTCAATAAAAATCATAAAATAACCATTTATCTGGATTTATTGCCCAATAAACACATTAATGAGATTAAAAAAATATTGTGCCATCAAACAAAACAATCTTTAAATACTAAACTATGTAAAACTGGTTTGGATGATGTTAAAATCGCTGTGTTAAGGGAATGTACATCAAAAAATGATTGGCAAGATGGTGATAAAATGGCGAAATTTATTAAAGAATTACCAATCGATTTTGATGGCTTTCGCCCAATTGCCGAAGCCATTAGCACTGGTGGTGGTGTTAAAAAAGACAGCTTAACCCATAATCTGCAATTAGTATCCAATCCATTTGTTTTTTGTGCTGGAGAGATGCTCGATTTTGATGCGCCAACTGGTGGCTATTTACTAACTGCGTGTTTTGCTACAGGTCGAATTGCTGCAGAGGGCGTAGTAAAATATCTAAAATTAACTAAATCAGCGTAAAAAACAACCATTTTGTAAAAAATAACCTACTTGTTTGGCAACTTTTCTATTGGTTAAAAAACCCGAATGTGTTACAGGCATCACCAAGTAATCGCTTGTGGTTGGTAAGATGCTTTCAGATAAAAAAACCGTACCATCGTGGTCGTTTTTTATACCGTGTTTGTACTGATGGTATAATAAGAATGGTAAACCCAACCCATAAGGTTTGTTGCCAGCAATTACGCCAATATCAACCCCTTCAGGTAAGGGTAAGCAATGACCATCAAGCGCTCCTTCGTAGGATTTTCCAATAAGCCAAGGAATCAGACGCTTGGTATAGTCAGCACATAAACTGCCTTGGTGTGGCGTGCCTAAGGTAACCGCTCGCCCTATTTGCCATTTGGGGTAACGAGCGATAAAATCACGCAGCACCAAGCCACCCAAACTGTGGGCAACAAAATTTAAGGGTGCATTTGGATTATGATGGATATTTAGCCAATCATTTAAACCTTCAGAATGGGTAGCGATACCGTCTTTTAGACAATGATATCCATGGCAATGTACAGTGAAACCATCTTTTTTTAGACGATACGCCAAAGGATACATGGCGTAACGATTTTGGTGCAATCCATGGATTAAAATGGTGGGTGTGGTTGTCATAGAAAAACCCATCAAGGGCGGGTAAATTTAGTTTTTACCGCGATAAGTAATGCGACCTTTGCTCAAATCATAAGGGGTCATTTCAACTTTGACTTTATCGCCTGTCAAAATGCGAATGTAGTGCTTGCGCATTTTACCTGAAATATGAGCAATAATCTCATGCCCATTATCGAGGCGAACTTTAAAAAGGGTGTTGGGTAGCGTGTCAATAACTTCGCCTTCAAATTCAATGATATCGTCTTTTTTTGCCATAAGTGTCAAAATGAGAAATTAAAAATGCGTATTCTACCTTAAAATCACAAAAAAAGCTATGTAAATAAATAGGGTATTTGGATTTTATTTCGGTAGGTTTAGCCAAGTTGGTGTGAGTGGTAAATCAGGCAACATTTTTTGAAAGTTGTCAGGATAATAAGCATTAATAAAATAAAGACCGTCAGCCGATGCTGTTGGCGGTGCTAGACTGCGGTTTTTAATTTGGATGAGTGTTTTTAATTCATCTAAGGTCATTTGTCCTGTACCCACTGCAAATAAAGCTCCCATGATGTTTCTAACCATGTGATGTAAAAACCCATCAGCCTGAACATCTAACACCAAAAACGCACCATGACAAAATAAATCAATCTTTGACAAGGTGCGAACAGGCTGATTTGATTGACAAGCCGCCGCCCGAAAGCTGCTAAAATCGTGCGTACCTAGCAGCAGTTGACAGGCTTTTTTCATGTTTGGAACATTTAATGGCTCGTAAAAATGGGTAACTTGATGACGCAAAATAGCAGGGCGATAAGGTTGATTTAAGGTGACATAACGATAGCGTCGAGCAATAGCAGAAAACCGCGCATGAAAATCAGACGGCATTGGTATTAGCCAACGAATTGCAATGTCATCAGGAAGTAGACTATTAGCACCGCGAATCCAGTTATAAGCTGAGCGATTGGCGGTACTAACAAAATGAGCAATCATATTGCTGGCATGAACTCCTGCATCGGTTCTGCCTGCAGCAATCACCTCAATAGAGTGATTGGCAATTTTGGATAGAGCGGTTTCTAGTTTTTCTTGAATGCTAATAACTTCTTCTTGGCGCTGCCAGCCGCGATAAGCTGTGCCAATAAATTCAATCCCAATGGCGTAAGTTTGCTTAAATTGAGGGTGATTCATAACCATTCCATGCAGATGCGTTCAGATTGCCACTGACAATCAGCCATAGCAGTTTTCCATAAATACCTGCCACACCAAGTTCGCCACCACTTAAAACACCGTGTTGGTATTGCCAAGAGCCTGCCTGATAAGTTGTGCTTACTCCGCCAAGCATGCACATACTCGTGCAAATAACAGGAATTTGACGTTGATATAAATTTTCTAATTGAGCAATCAATTTGTCAGTTTTTGTAATATTGCCAGCTCCAAAGGCAATTAAAATAACAGCATCAACATTATGCTCAATAGTACTTAATTCGTGAATCAAATGATTGGGGTTGTTTGGTAATAAATAAATAGCACGAATGTTGATGGCGTCTATTTTTTCGGGATTAGTCAAAATGGCATGATGAGTTGGTGGATATGAATAAACTTTTGGCGTAGTGGATTGCTGGATTGGTGTGCCAACAAACGCATTGTTATCATGGCTGTGCAATTTTTGGGTATTATTTGCCCAAAATGTTTGCCCAAAAAAATGCACCATCACACCCACATTGGTAAGGTTTGCAATGGAGTTTGATAAATTTTGCCATGCATCACTATCGTCATTGATAACATAAGGCAAGGCATCACTGATAAGTAGTGGCTGCATGGCTCCTGTAATGATAAGGCTTAAATCAGGTAAATCTACCAATGCGTTCGCTAAAAACGCGGATACAAAACTCAAGCTATCAGTCCCAGTTAATAATACGCAGCGTCTAAGCCCCTTTTGATAAGCATTTTTGATAAGCTGATAAAAGTGCACAAAATCACTAGGCGTTAAAGCGCTACTATCTTTGACAATATCATTGTCTAACACCATGACTTTATTAGTGGTTTTTTTATTAATGAGTTCTTGTAAAATCGGTAAAAATACAGGTGATGGCAAAGGTTTTAAGGGTGTGCCATGGCTACCAAAGGTGCCACCTGCGTAAATTAAATAAACAAGATTGGAATCCAAAATCATCAAGCAGCCAATTTTTAGATAAAATTGGCTGCCATTATAACATCAATCACCCTAACATCAAATGATTTAGTGTGTCTGTAAGTTGTTAGGTCAAATTAATGATTAAACCTTCGGCACTGGTTTTTTGTTCCAAATTGCCATCATTGATTACTTCAGTTAATAGGCGTTTTGCGCTATCATATTCGCCAAATTGTAAATATTGTTTGGCAAGTTGCAATGTAATTTCCACGCCATCAGTAATATTATCTAAACCACCAATGTTATCAGCAGTTTCTGCACCAAAAGGTGCAAGAGTTGACTCTTCTGGTTGCTTTTCAACCTCTTTTTCCGTTATGGTTTCACTAACAGTAATTTTGTCTTCTTCAGCAGTTTTGACAATTTCAACTGGAACTTCAATGATCGGCGTTTCTGATTGAACGGCAGCCAGCGCATCAGTTTCTGGTGTGATGCTAATTTCAATAGGAATTTCCAACGATTTATCGGCTGTAACGTGATCAAAAGAAAGACTATTAAAACTAAACTCATCATTAGGTTTGGAAGCTAACTTGTCATCATTAAACAATAAATCGTTAGCAGTGTCGTCAGTGTTATGGTTGATTTCTTTAGAAACGGGTTCAACGGTTAAAGGTTCAACAGTGGTTGTTTGTGTTTGTTGTAATGCGCTGTCATTGGCAAAGTCAATGTTATCTAAATTTTTATCAATTTGAGTTTCTACACGTACTGGTGTAACCTCAATAATAGGCATTTCAAAATTGATGCTAGCGTCTTCTTTAACTGTATTTTGGTTATTTGCAGTGAATGAATTGTCCGCTTTTATGGTCGATGTTTGAAGATTTTTTTCATCAAAATCAAAATCAATGCTTAAATCATTAAATGTATTTTGGGGTTTATCATTATGATGGGTTTTAGAAATATCTTCTTGATTTTGAACTAAGTCTTTAGTTTTTACATCTGTTTCTGCAATATCCAATTTGGGTTTGTCAAAATCCAAGGCAAACGTAAAATCAAAACCTTCTTCAGAATCATTTTTGTTGTCGTCAGATTTGATTTGAGGTTTTTGAGCTTCTAACTCTTTTATTGGAACCGATGTCTGATGGCTGGTAGTCTCTGTTGTTTCTAAACTCAGTCCGCTAAAATCAAATGTTGTTTGTTCTTTTTTAAGCTCAACCTCTGTCTTGATTTTTGAATCAGAAGATAATGACAATGAGTCAAACTCTGTTAATGTATCACTGGATTTAGCAATTTTTGCTGGTTTATCTGTTTCTAAATCAAGATTTAAATCATTAAAATCAAATTCTGCTTCAAGGGAATTTTCCAGAGTAGGTTGTTTTGGCGTTGTTGTGGTTAAATCCAGATTTGGTGTATCAAAAGTAGGTTTATTTGGTTCTACAGAAAACTCATTTTTAGATGTTGTATTGTCTAATGGCAATAAATCAATATCATCTTTGGTAGAGGCAGCAGGTTTTTGGATTTTGAGTGTTGGTGATTGGGTATTATCAAATGACAAATCCAAATCCAAAAGCATCTCAGGTTCATTATTTTTAGATGTTGACGTTTGAACGGATTGTGTAGGTTGAGATGGTTGTTCATCAAAATCTAATGAAAAATCCAAAATGGGTTCTTCATCGGTAATAGCGGAGCTTTTTGAGGGCGTTGTAGGTTTTTGGATGGGTTTTTCTTCAGTGACAAATTCCAGTGTCTCAATATCTATTTTATCTTGTTTGGCAGTTTGTGCTCGATTGGCTTCTGGTTTTGCTGCAGTCTGAGTTTGCAAACTGACCATCTCTTCATCAATTAAGGATTTACAAAAATCCGCCTCTTGAATGGTTTTTTGGTCAGCAATTTGATGGATTTTTTGGTGTAACTGATTAAAAGCTCCATATTGTTTGGTCACACCATAAACTTGCAATAATTTCAGCATTGCTGCCATATGACGTGGATTAGTCATTAAAATCCGTTTTAGTTCGCTAACAGCAGATGTATAATCTTGATTATGTAAGTAAACATCCACATTTGACAACGGGTCTGGTTGTTCAGGAAGGGTATCTATGGCAGGCTCGGCGCGCTTTACTTTAAGTGTTTTGTTGGCGTCTGCTAGTCTGGGCTGAGTGTGTCTACGTGATTGTAAGTGCTGTACAATAAACCATCCACCCACAGCAATCAAAATGATAGCGATTAATATAAGTATAATTTTCATAAAATCTCCAATAAGCAAAAACGCCAAATAAAAGCAAGCCGCTAAGGGTGAATTGTATCACACCTTAACTGCTTGCTAAAACCACGCCCGTATTTATTTTGTATTTTTTAGTGTTTTTAAACGAGCTTCTAGTTCGGCTAATTTTTGGTTTTGCAGTTGCAATTTTTGAGCAGCAACAGACAATTCTTGGTTTAAACCATTAACACGCTTGGCGCTTGCCGCTGTCTTTTGGCGGGTATTTTGTAAAGTACCAACCAAATTACCAGTTCCACCAGCGCTGGCATTTTGTGTCGCAACAGTGTTCGTACCAGTGGCTTTACCTTGTTGAGTTGGTGTTACCAAAGTAACCTGGGCTTTTGGCAGAGCTTTTCTTGCAGGTTTATGAACATTTTTGCGATGATGAACTTCTGCTTTAATGGCTTTACCTGTCTTGTGATGAACCTCGCTCTTTTTGCCTTTTTGAGTGCTGCGAGCGGTTGTTTGTTTTTCAACATGACGTTTGGTATTGATTGCTTCTTGAATTGCCTTTTGTGATGGAATGGTTTTGTAATCAGGCAGTTGTAGGTTTGCATTGGCTTTTAGGTGGCTCATTTTGCCGCCTTGGAATGCATCTGGATTTACCGCATGAATGGCTTTCATCACGTCGCCAACTTTTAAGTTGTTTGCCTTGGCGATTTGATTGGCAATACTCCAAAGATTGTCACCACTTTGTACTTTATAACTGCCTGTACCAGCCTGTGGGGTTTGACTGTTGTCAAAATCGTCAGTTTCGCCTACTTCTTTAAGTTGATGTGCTTGCTCTTTTAAAGTTCTAGCTTGAACGTTGGTGTTTTCAACTTTGGTTTTGTTGGAGGATTTTTTACCTACAGTTGGCGGTGTTGGTGTTTGAGCGGTATCAATCGCATCAGAAGTGTCGTATGCGCCTGCAATTGGTAGGTTTTGATAAGGGTCAGATGCTAAAATTTGACCGTTGGTTTCAGGTAGTGTAAACGAACTTCCAGAAGGTAGTGGCATCAATAAGGTCTGTGGCTCAATCACTTGTTCGCCGTTGTTGTTTAAATTTAAAACAACATCGGCAAAAGGTGTAGCAATTGGGCTTTTAGAACTGAGGATAATTTGACCTGAGGTTGCTGACGTTGGAGTAAAATGTACAGAAATTTTAGCGTCTGCGCTTAAACCAAGTTGCTGATAAATATCGGCAGTAGCAACAGATGCGTTGAAATTTTTAGCATCAATATCAGTAACTTCAATGGTCGCAGACAAAGGCTCATTTTGCGATGATGTGACATTTGCTTGACCTAAAGTTACTGCATGAGCAGCAAGACTGGACGTACCAAGCAAAGAAACAAGTACTGCTTGATGAATTAGAGTGGTACGATGAGGTTTGTGCCAAGACATAATTATCCTTTATGGGGTTAAAAGTTAATATTTTTCCGAATATACACCGGCTTACTTCTATTTTATAACAAAATACACAATCAATTACCAATGGCTTGGGATGATAGGCAACTTTACTAGGTTAAGCTGCATCAATTAAGCTGACTTTTTAATTGAACTATATCTTAAAAAACCAGCAATGATTGGGTAAGGTAATACTGAGTTTTATGCAATCATCATGCCATAAAATTTTCTGTTGTACAAGTGATAAATGAATGATTTTATTATAAATAAAAAACCCGCCAAGTTTAGCAGGTTTTTTGGTCTGCAAAAATAATTAAATTCTGCCTTGAATGATAGCCAGCATACGACGTAGTGGTTCAGCTGCCCCCCAAAGCAATTGGTCGCCAACAGTAAATGCGGTTAAATATTCACCACCCATATTCATCTTGCGAAGCCGACCAACGGCAACATTTAGGGTGCCAGTAACCGAAACGGGTGTTAAGCGTTTCATGCTTTGAGCTTTGTCATTTGGTACAACGTCCAACCAAGGATTTTTACTGTCAATCAATGCTTGTTCAATTTGCTGTAAAGGAATGTCTTGTTTTAATTTAATGGTGAGCGCCTGACTGTGACAACGCATGGCGCCAATACGGACACAAATACCGTCAATATTTACAAGGTTATCGTCTGTTTTACCCAAGATTTTATTAGTTTCTACTTGTCCTTTCCATTCTTCGCGAGATTGACCATTTTCAAGCTGACTATCAATGTAGGGAATTAAACTACCAGCCAAAGGCGCACCAAAATACTGCGTTGGAAACGCATCTGAACGTTGAGTTTGTGCGATGATTTTATCAATCTCTAAAATTGCTGAAGCAGGGTTGGCAAGATTTTCGGCGACGCTTTTATGTAAAGCGCCCATGCCAGAGATTAGCTCACGCATATTATTGGCACCAGCACCACTTGCCGCTTGATAGGTCATGGCAGATACCCATTCTACCCAGTCGCGACGAAACAGCTCACCAATTGCCATGAGCATCAAACTGACTGTACAGTTGCCACCAATAAAGTCTTTTTTACCGTTTTTTAGAGCGTTATCAATCACATCACGATTAACCGGGTCTAAGATAATGATGGCTTCATCATCCATACGCAGCGAACTTGCCGCATCAATCCAATAGCCATTCCAGCCTTGCGTACGCAGTTTTGGGTGGATTTCTTTGGTGTAATCACCGCCTTGACAGCTAATAATGGCATCGCATTGGCTTAGGGCTTGAATGTCATAAGCATCCTGCAATATGCCAGCATCAACGCCAAAATTGGGCGCTTTGCCACCTGCATTGCTGGTAGAAAAAAACATGGGAGTAAAATGAGTAAAATCATTTTCTTCTACCATGCGGTTCATTAAAACTGAACCAACCATACCACGCCAACCAACTAAGCCAACAAGCATTTTATCTGCCATAATTACACTCTCTTATAAGCCAAAAAAGAAAACAACAACCAAACAGTCAATTTACTCTAAGGCTGATAACTATGCACTGTTATCTTCAAAAAATCAAGTATTTTTATCAATTTTCAAAAATTTGTCAAATTTACAAGATAATTTGTCAGATAAATCGGACAAGCTTTGATGTTTTTGACGACTATTTTAGATGATGAAGTTTTATATAATAGTCATACTCTACTATAAAGTAATAAAGGACTGTTTGTTTTTTTACACCCAAACCCAATTTTCATGAACTAAAATTGGGTTTTATTTAACGTTTTTTTATCAATGCTGATGAACTTCAGCGACACCGCGAGCAACCAGCGCTTCATGCCATGCTCCCAGATGCTGACCATCTCCAAAAAATTCTACCACCAATCCATGTTTTCCGCCTTGCACCAGCGTATCAAATTTGCGTAAAACACCTCTATCAGGCAATGTATGCGTATCAATACCCAGATAAATTTGAGCATTTAGTGTATTAGCGAGTGTAACAGCTTGTCTAATATCGTCTTTGCTATCAATCACCCCAACATTTTTGGCATCTGTACCTGCTCCAGCTTGATACCATTTTTGGTGTATCGCAGGTCGCTCAAGTGTTGCAACCAATTTGGTTTTGGTATCAATAACAGCTTTAGCAGGATTTGGACGAGAGGGTGTATAATCATCTTTATCAATAATGGTTTGACTGTATTGACGTAGTAAATTTTCGTAATAAAATAAGTTTTTATCAATCCGAAAACTGCCTTTAGCCTTGATGGCACAGTACAAGTAGGCGATACATCTTGGTAGTATCCCATACAGCACCACACTTGCTATCATTAAAATAGCCAAACTAGCAGGCGTGGCTTGATTGTTTAATAACTCAGCCGTTGTTGGTACATTTAGACCTAAAAAGCTAGGAATAATGGATAAAAGTGACAGTGCTTGTGCAAAATGCTCATTGCTTAATAGGGTGGATTCCCAAATAAAAGCATAACTTTTAAACAAAAACAAACCCAAAAGTGCCAATAAATTACCAAACAACCCAAACAGCCACACCTGGTGAATCAGTTTGCCAATTTGCCATTTACCACCGTCTTTTTGAAAAAATTCTTCTTGATAAATATCAAAAGCGGTTTTATCCAGCGGTTTTTGGGGGCGTAATTTATCAAAAATAAAAGACAGCCAAGAATAACTTTTGGGTTTTTTAAGTCTAATTACCCACCAAAAAAGCGTAAGAGTGTGCAAACCTAAAATGCTTAAAAATACGTAAAAGAAACTGACAATTTGTGTGCCTAAAAGCCCAAAAACTGCAAGATATCCCAATAAAAAATAAGCAATGTAATAACCACGTCGGGCAATTTTCATCAAAAATTCATTTCGATGTAACGCATTTTTTAAATGACCATCTGAATCAATCAGCTCAGCTCGTTTTACACAGCGTTCAAAGGCACTACCATCTAGATTTTTGGCGATTTTGGTGGCATCTTTTGGGCTTGTAGCAAAGATGTAATTTTGATTTTCTAGGCGGCGTACCATATCTAATTGTTTGTGAATAAGATTGGTGTGTTGGGTGGATTTGAGCTTTTGCATAATGATAACTTTTTATACAAGATTGGTGATACTGGGTTAAATAGCAACTTACAATTAAGCTGATTGCAGCTGAGTTAATTTCAATGTGGCTTCATCAAGCTTTTGGCGAATTTGTGGATTTTCGCTTGTAGCTAGTTGTTTGGTAAATTTTTTGATTTGATTGCGTAATTTTGCCATTTCAATGGTGTTTTTAGCTGTTTTTTCATCAATGATTTGTGCGGTTTGCCCATTTTGATTGATGGCGTTGCTTAAGCTGCTTTCTACGGTGCTAACGACAGGTTTTGCGCCATTGGTTATATTTTTAGCAACACGGTCAAGATGTCGATAGTAACGCTGACGTAAATGCTGCTGATTTTGATGACGTTCTTCATGGCTTGGATTTTCGTCAAAATCAACCAAGCTGATACAATCTACAGGGCAAGGCGGTAGACACAATTCACAACCTGTACACAAATCTGTTAAGATGGTGTGCATGTGTTTGGCGGTACCAATAATTGCATCCACTGGACAAGCAGGGATACACTTGGTGCAGCCAATACAGTCCTCTTCTTTAATAACAGCACGTACAGCTTTTGGGCGTTGGGTTGTTGGATTTAAAGGAAATTTACCCAACGTGGCAGGTAGTTTGTCGCGCATTATGCCATGATTTTGTAAAATGGCGAAAATCGCATCTGTAACCGCCTGACCGCCAGGAATGCACAAATTATGAGCTTGGGCATCTACTACAATGCTATAAGCATAAGGCAAACAACCATCTTGATGTGTGCATAGACCACATTGGGTTTGTGGTAAGACATCATCAATTTGGGTGATGGCGATTTGCTGATTTTCTGGCAACTCTTGAATTTTAAGAGTGTGAAATAAAATCGGCAAATTAGCGGACTTATTAGCAGTGTAAGTAATCATGAAAATCCATCAATATAACAATACAATAACAAAAATAAGACAACAACTACCAAAACTGTCTTATTATAACAATTTTTAACAAAATTAGTTAGAAATGACTAAACTTTAAGCGTTTTTTCTTTTAAAGCCAGTAGTTTATCGCGCACCTTTATTGCTTCTTCAAATTTGAGTTCGGCAGAGAGCGTTTTAATACGCTTTTCAAGACGATTGATTTCTTTGCCAAGTAACGTTGGATTGTACAAAATATCAACATCAATATCACCAAGCGCCTCCATGTTGATGGTGGGGCTAGCAACGTTTTCTACTTCGCCTGTATCTATTTTATCAGTGATGGTACGTGTGGCAGATTTTGGAGTAATATTGTGAGCGGCGTTATAAGCAAGCTGTTTGGTTCGGCGTCTGTTGGTTTCATCAATCGCTTTTTGCATGCTGTTTGTGATGGTGTCAGCATATAAAATAGCTTTACCATGAATATGTCGAGCTGCCCGACCAATTGTTTGGATAAGTGAACGTTCTGAACGCAAAAAACCTTCTTTGTCTGCATCAAAAATTGCTACCAAAGATACTTCAGGCATATCCAAACCCTCGCGCAATAAGTTAATGCCAACAAGGACATCATGCACGCCCGTTCTAAGTTCATGAATAATTTTCATGCGTTCTACGGTATCAATATCTGAATGCAAGTAAGCGACTTTTACGTTGTATTCTTTTAAGTAACTGGTTAAATCCTCTGCCATACGTTTGGTTAAAGTGGTGATTAATACACGTTCATTCAAAGATTTGCGAAGATTAATTTCTCCAAGCACATCATCAACTTGGGTTAAAACAGGACGAATTTCAATTTCAGGGTCAACCAATCCTGTTGGGCGCACAACTTGTTCGATGACGCTTTGAGCGTGAACTAATTCGTAATCGGCAGGCGTGGCCGAAACAAAAATTCGTGTGGGTACGATTTTTTCCCATTCTTCAAACGTCATAGGTCGATTGTCCAAAGCTGAAGGCAGGCGAAAACCATAGTTTACAAGTGTCTCTTTTCGGCTTCTATCGCCTTTATACATTGCGCCAATTTGGGGTAGGGTAACATGACTTTCATCTAAAAAAACCAGTGCATCTTTGGGCAAATAATCAAACAAAGTGGGTGGGCAGGCGCCTTGAGGTCTGCCTGATAAATGTCGCGAATAATTTTCGATGCCATTACAATAGCCAAGCTGCGTAATCATTTCCAAATCGTATTGAGTGCGTTCTTTGATGCGTTGAGCTTCTATCAGTTTATTGTGTTTATTAAAATATTCCAATCGCTCATTAAGCTCATCTTTGATGGCAAGACTTGCCGCTTCTAATTGTTCTTTTGGGGTAACGTAATGTGATTTTGGGTAGATGGTAATGCGTGGCACTGTTTTAATGCTTTTACCGGTCAAAGGGTCAAACCAAGTGATTTTTTCTACTTCATCATCAAATAAACGAATGCGTATTGCTAAACTTTCACTTTCAGCAGGGAAAATATCCAACGTTTCTCCAAAAACCCGATACGTTCCCCGTCCAAAATCAAGTTCATTGCGTTGATACTGTAATTCGACCAAGCGTTTGATTAAATCTTGGCGTGAAACGATATCACCAACCACAACATGAAACAGCATTTTTAGATAGCTTTGAGGGTCGCCAAGCCCATAAATTGCCGAAACGGATACTACAATAATTGCATCTCGTCTTTCCAATAAAGCTCGTGTTGCCGACAATCGCATTTGGTCGATATGGTCATTAATAGCACTATCTTTTTCAATAAATGTATCTGATGCAGGCACGTAGGCTTCAGGCTGATAGTAATCATAATAACTAACAAAATATTCTACGGCATTGTGTGGAAAAAAGGCCTTAAATTCTCCATACAACTGGGCTGCTAAAGTTTTGTTGTGCGCCATAATGATAGCAGGGCGATTACAGGCTTCAATAACTTTTGCCATGGTATAGGTTTTACCTGAGCCAGTAACCCCAAGCAGCAGTTGGTCTTTTTTTCCTTGGGTGATGCCATCAACCAGCTGTTTTATTGCTTCAGGCTGGTCGCCACTTGGTGAAAATGATGAAATCATCTTAAATGATTTTGAATTTTTTTTATCATCAAGTTGTTTGTTGAGCTGGTTTTGTTTTGTTTGCTCGTACGTGCTTTGGGGTAGTTTCATAACAAGGTAGATTCGGCAATAAAGTAAAGCGATTATAAGGATTTTTAGTTAAAATAAAACCCACTAGAAATAAATTTAGTGGGCTTATTTGCAACAAAATTTAACGAAAATAAATTACTTTTTAAGAATCTTGCTGATGGCTTCTTCCATTTTCTTTTGATTTTTATCCACATAGGATTTTACTGTATTTTTACTCGCCTCTTCAGCATTTTTTAGGTAAGTACTCAATAAAACCCCTTCTTTTTTTAGGGCGTTTTGTCCATCAACACTGCCATAAAAAGCAAGTTGGGCATCAATTTCTTTTTGATTGTATACGCTTTTAGCAGCAGATAAATATGATTTTTTTAAAGAAGCTTTGGTTTCTGGTGTATCCAAGCTTTTTAATAAACCTTCAGCATAATCATCGTAAAGTTTAATTGCTTGTTTGCGTTCCTCGTCACTAAGTTTTGGGTCATTGGCTACAATGTATGTTAATTTCATGCGGTCTTCTACTAAAGCCTCATTAATTTGTGCATAAAATAAGTTTTCATACGAACTGTATTTGGCAAGTTCTTCAACTGACTTGTCAGTAGGACTAGCAAAAGCTGAAGTGCAAATGACCATACTAGTTAGCATAAGTGTTTTAAGTAATTTCATAATCTACCTTTGTTACTAATATCAAAACAACATCAAAATGATTAAATCGGTTTAACCATCTTAAAAACGATGTTAAAAAAATCATTAGCCTATCAGGTTTTGATTAAATAGGCAAATGATAATTATTTATCTATTAGGGTTTTTGGTTTGCTGTTTGCTCGCTGGGCTTTTGTTCAGCTTTGCTTGGTGTAGTGTCGGTATTCATACCTGTTTTGATAAGCTCATCAGATAAGCTCACCCCTTGGTTTTGAGCATTTTTTGGGCTGACATACAAGGTCAGTGTATTCATTACCTCAGGTTTGATTTGATTGGCAGGCGTGCCGTCTAAGCTTTTGGCAACTAATTTTGCGGTGGTTAATCCAAAATCAAAATCATTCACTCCAAGCGCTGCCGTTGCTCCACGTCTGACTGAAAATTCATCAGATGCAATAACAGGGATTTTTAATTCATTAGCAACACCAACCATTGCTTCCATTGCTGAAGCAACGTTATTATCCAGCGATGTGTAAATCAAATCTGCTCGTCCACTTAAGGCGCGAGTAGCAGCAGCAACATCTGATGAGCGGTTGATAGGAATGTCCACCAAAGCCATACCATATTTAGGCAGTTCAACTTTTAGACGTTCTTTTAAAGAAACTGAATTCATCTCGCCTGAACTATAAACAAAACCAATGCGTTTGGCTTCAGGTTTTACTTTTTGAAATAACTCAATTTGTGGTTCTAAGGGTAATTCGCTGGATAATCCTGTGATGTTGCTCTGAGTGGCAATACCTTTATCGTCAATCAGTTTTGCAGCAACTGGGTCGGATACAGCGGTGTAAATAATTGGGATGCTTTGGGTGGCAGCAGCGATAGTTTGAGCGCTGGGTGTGGATATAGCAACAATAGCATCAGGACTGTCAGCGCTAAACTGCTTGGCAATTTGTCCTGCGGTTGCCATATTGCCTTGAGCGGATTGAAAATTAACCGTTAGGTTTTTTCCTTCTTGATAGCCTTGTTCGGCAAGTCCTGCAATTACCCCGCGACGTATGTCATCCAGTGATGGATGTTCAACAATGGCGCTAATGGCAAGAGTTTTATGAATTTCTTTAGGGGCGTTTGTGTTTTCTTGTTTTGCAGTTTCTTGGGTGCAGCCAAATAATAATGCACTGCATAAGGCAATGATGGGTAGCCTGTCAAACATACTGATGCTCCAGATTTTAAACTAGTTTTAAAGTTAGATTTACCAATAAAAAGTCATCAATATAAGCTAAATCCAAATATCGGTCAAGCATTAAAATTTTCTAAGCAAACCCCTTGTTCTTGTAGAATTATTTTTGCTGATTTGGGTAATTTTTCCCATAAAGCAAGTTTGGCATTGTTATCATCGCCATGAAATACCAACAAAATCAATGGCAGTACTTCAAAAGGCAAATCATCATTTTTTTGAGCAAGTGCCGCTAAATAGTACGCTGCGTCTTGGTCTTTATCAGCCATTACTCGTTGATAGATTGCCATCAATGCATGTTGGCTTACCTGACCTTTTTGCAAAATTTGATGAATGGCAGCTAAAGCAGTATTAGGTTTTTCACATAATTTAATGATATTTAAAGAAAAATGATTTATATCCATAATTAAAAAATCCGCTTATTATCCGTTTTTTTAGAAAAAGGCTGGATGTTTTTTGTGATGTTTTGAGCAATTTGCATGTAATATTGAGCAAATTCATCACCTTGACCATCGTAAGCAACAACGCTTGGTATGCCTTGGTCAATTTGTCTGCCAATACCAGCAGCCAGTGGCAATCTGCCTAAAAGCGGAATGTTGTACAGTTTACTCATCTCATCACCACCACCTTCACCAAAAATTGCTTCAGTATGACCGCAGTTGCTACAAGTGTGTAGAGCCATATTTTCCACAATACCCATGACAGCGATGTCAGTTTTTCCAAACAGTTCAACACCTTTTTTGACGTCAAGTAGAGCAATATGTTGTGGTGTGGTTACAATGATGGCTGCGGTTATAGGAATTCTTTGGGCAAGTGTCAGTTGAATATCACCAGTTCCAGGAGGCATGTCTATGATTAGATAATCCAGATTTGGCCAATTGGTTTGTTCATAAAGCTGCATTAACGCTCCTGTGGCTTTTGAACCGCGCCAGGCAATTGGTGTATTATCACTATCAATCAAATTACCAATGGAAAGTGTAGCAAGACCATAAACTTCAATTGGTACAAATTGTTCATTTTCTACTTGTGGTTTTACGCCAGCTACCCCCAACATATCAGGCACAGATGGGCCATAAATATCAGCATCTAAAATACCAACTCTTGCCCCAAGTTTTTTGAGCGCTAAAGCAAGATTAACACTGGTGGTTGATTTACCGACCCCGCCTTTACCTGAGGCAACGGCAATAATGTGGGTAATGCGCGGGTGCATAGGGATGTCTTTTTGTTTAGGAGCGGTTTTAGTGGGTTTGTCAATGGGTGTATGGGTGGGAATTTTTTTGGATGAATCTGGATGATGAATCTTGGCAGATGATTTTTTTGCTACAGCCACATTAAAATTAACTTCATGAATGCCTAGATTTTGACATTTTAGACAAATGGCTTGATATAAATCTTCCAAGGCTTTTTTGTTATCACCAACATCCAAAATATCAGTATCAATCATTAAATCAATATCTAAAACATCATTATGAATATTTTTTTTCTCAATATAGTGATGAAATGATTGATTGTATAGAGTGCATTCATCTAATATTTGATAAATTGCTTTTTCGTTGATTTTATTTTTTTTAAATGGATTAAACATGATTGAATTTTCCTCATTTATAAATGATGATGCCAATATAACGTTTGACAATTTAAATTAGTATTATTTTCTAAGGCATTTTCTGTAGTAGAATTATCTAAATCAGAATAAGTCAACAAAATAAACCCTTTTTTTATCAATTCCAAAACCGCTACAAAACTGACAATAACCCCAATTTTTCCTTGTTTTTTATCTAAAATTTCTTGAAAAGTTGCACAGCCTTTCTGGCTTAGGTAATAACTAATTTTGGCAATGCGTTCAGATAAGGGTACAGGGTCAATGCTGACCGTATGCATTTGATAATCAGGTTTGATTTGCATGGTAATTAAGCTGTCTACAAGTAGTTGAGCCGAATATTTTTGAATGGGTTTTTGATGGGTTTGTGGTAGATTGATGTAGGATAAAAAAACGTCGCGTTCAAGACGAATTAAATTATCTAACTGTTTAGCAGTTTCTTTAATTTGAGCATATTCTTCTAAACGCTGAATTAGGCGCGCTTTTGGGCTAATTTCATCACTAATATGGTTAGATTTAGGTAGTAATAATTCGCTTTTTATCGCAATAAGCGTGCTTGCCATTAATAAATAATCACCTGCCAACTCAAAATAACTTTCGTCTAAATTTTTAATATAATCCAAATATTGTTCAGTAATGGGTAAAATTGCCATTTCTAAAATATCAAAATTATTTTTTTTAACCAAATATAATAAAAAATCTAACGGCCCTGCAAATTGTTCCAACCAAATTGCAAAGGCTTGAGGGGGGATGTATAAATCATTAGGCAATGTATTGATGGGCGTATCAAAAATACGCACATCTTTAATATCGTAAAACTGGACTACAGATTTTTTATTCATAAGGTATTATTTTAATTTTGCTAAAGGTTTAATACCAATCGCTCTGCGAGTTTTATCCAGTTGTTTTTGAGCAGCTCGGCGAGCTTTAATTGCTCCCATTTGTAAAATTTCTTCTAACTCTTTGGGGTTATTCATCAATTCTTGATAGCGTTTTCGCATTGGGGCAATTTCATTGTTAATTTTATGAAATAAAATATCTTTGGCTTCGCCCCAGCCAATACCTGCCTGATAACGCTTGGCAAGCTCATCAATCTCAGCTTGGCTACCAAACGCTTTGTAAATTTCAAAAATATTGCAGCGATTCGGGTCTTTAGGCTCTTCAGGAGCTTGGCTATTGGTTACAATTTGAGCAATGGATTTTTTAAGAGCTTTTTCAGGGTCAATTTGTGGGTTACCATCGCCAAACAAAGGAATGGTGTTTCCGTAAGATTTACTCATTTTTCGCCCATCAAGTCCTGTTAAAAGTGGCGTACTCTCATCAACGACCGCATTTGGTAAGACAAATAATGGTTTGTATTTAAAATTAAATGTGCCTGCAATATCTCGCGCCATTTCAATGTGCTGAATTTGGTCTTTGCCAACGGGTACGTCAGTTGCACCAAACATTAAAATATCAGCACTCATCAGCACAGGATAGCTAAATAGCCCCATACTCACTCCGAAATCTGGGTCAGTATCGTCTTTTTGAGTATTGATATCAACCATTGCTTTATAGGCATGTGCCCGATTCATCAAACCTTTGGCACAGCTACAATTTAAAATCCATGCAAGTTCTGGAATCTCAGGAATGTCTGATTGTCGGTAAAAGGTAACTTTTTCAGGGTCTAAACCACAGGCTATCCAAGTTGCAGCAATGGCTTTGGTGGAACGGTGAATTTCTTCGGGGTCAAAGCATTTAATAATGCCATGATAATCTGCCAAAAAAAAGAATGCGTCTCCAGTATTATTTGCAATGGCTTGCTTGGCGGACAAAATAGCGGGACGAATTGAGCCAACATAATTGCCTAAATGAGGAATGCCAGTTGTGGTAATGCCAGTTAAAATGCGTTTTTTGCTTTTGATGTCAGTGTTTTGAGGGTTGGTTTGGTTCATACGATACTCAATGTGATAATTTGTGTTGATGAAATTTTTTGGCTTTTAAATGTTAAGTGATTTAAAAACTTATATTAAATTATTGGTAAAAATTAGCCCCATCTTGTTGGGTTTTAAATCGTCGATGAAACCACATCCACTGAGAAATGTCCTTTTTGATGTTGGTTTCAAACATGTCGTTGATGCGCTGGGCATCAAAAATTTCATCACTGCTTGGATAATTTTCTAAGGCAGGCGTTAGACTGATATGATAATGGGGGCGCTTGCCTTTCGGGATGTTGTCAGGCGTTTGACGTATCATATCCATCACCATCACTACAGGAGGATTCTTTTTATTACCCAGTTTGGCAAGTCGTCTTTGTGCGGTGATGGTGGCGGCTGGAACACCAAAAAATGTTGCCATTACTCCATGTTCTAATCCAAAATCTTGGTCAGGACTGTACCAAATAACCTTACCGTCTTGAATGCGATGAATGAGTTTTTTCATATCGCGATTACTGATTTGCTCATCAAAAATCCGTCTTCGGCTGTTATAAATTAGGTATTCCAAAAAAGGATTGTTTTGCTTACGATACACACAATCGGCAGCAAAAAATTGCGTACATAAGCGCCCACCTAAATCCAGCGTGGTGTAATGACCGCCTAGTAAAATCACCGCTTTGCCTTGTTTTTGGGCATTGACAAGGTGCTGAAGCCCTGAGATGCTAAACGTGCGTTTAAATACATTGGGTCTGTACCATGCGCATAACGATTCAAAAATGCCAATCCCTTGATTGACAAAAACTTGTTTGGCGATTAAAAGCCGTTCTTCTTCACTTTTTTTAGGAAACGCAAGTTTAAGATTGGTCAGTGTGTCTTTAACACGCGATTTGACCAGTAAAAATGCAATCTCTCCGAATTTTCTGCCAATCATAAACTGAAAACGCAGCGGCAAATAAATCAGTGGAAAAATTAGCAAAATTGCTAACATAATCCCCCAATTTTTAGGGTGTAAAAATTGCCATTGCCAATCTGCTTTTTTTGCAATCTGAGTTTGTTTGTGGGTGTCAGTTAAGTTTGGCATTTTAGTAATATCAACCGCTTGCGATTGTTTATCACCACAACTTCCACAGAAGGATTTTTCACTCATGACCACTCCGTTATTTAGTAAGATTTTCCAACTCATCCCAACGTTCTAATTTGGTAAGTAACAACGTTTCTATGTCTGTTAAGCGCTCACTGTATTTGGTAGCCAGTGCTAAATCTTGCACAAATAACGTCCCATCAGCTAATTTTTCATTTAAGTTTTGTTGTTCGGATTCTAATTGTTCAATTTCATCAGGTAACGCATCCAGTTCCCTTTGTTCTTTATAACTTAATTTACGTTTGTTTTGAGTGTTTGATTCAGCTTTATTGTCGTTTTTGGCAGATTTAGGTTGTGTTTTTTCTGCTTTTTGGGTTTTTGGTTTTTGAGTTTGTTCATCTTGTCTTTGTTTTTGGATTAAATAATCTTGATAACCGCCAACGTATTCAGACACCACGCCTGCATCATCTTTGTCTGTTTCAAAAACCCAAGTTTGGGTAACAACGTTATCCATAAACGCTCGGTCATGGCTGATAAGCAAAATTGTACCGTCAAAATTGATGACATATTCTTCTAAAAGCTCAAGTGTCGCCATGTCTAAATCGTTAGTTGGCTCATCAAGTACCAAGACATTGGCAGGTTTTAAAAGCTGTTTGGCAAGCAGTACTCGGGCTTTTTCGCCGCCCGATAATGCCTTGACAGGTGTTCTGGCGCGATTAGGCGTAAATAAAAAATCTTGCAAATAACCTAAAATATGGGTTTTTTTGCCATTGACTTCAATATAATCTGAACCTTCTGAAACGTTTTCAGCGACAGATTTTTCAAGGTCTAACTGTTCTTTTAATTGGTCAAAAAATGAGACCGTGATATTGGTGCCAAGTTTGATGTTACCCGCTGTTTTTGCGCTATCATCAAGTCCTAAAATGGTTCTGATTAAGGTGCTTTTACCAACACCATTTTGACCAATAATGCCAACTTTATCACCACGCATCAGTAGAGTATTAAAATCTTTAACTAAAATCTTGCCATCATATTTCAAGGTTAAATCGCTAATTTCGCAAACGATTTTACCTGATTTTTCACTGTTATTTTGTACTAAACTAACATTTCCCACCACATCGCGACGAGCTTTGCGTTCCTCTCGTAAGGCTTTTAAAGCACGCACGCGCCCTTCATTACGAGTTCGCCGAGCTTTAATGCCTTGCCGAATCCATGCCTCTTCTTCAGCAAGTTTTTTGTCAAAATCAGCAAAGGCTTTGGCTTGAGCTTGCAATTCTAACTCTTTTAATTCTTGATAGCGAGCGTATCCACCCACTCCAAGCGATACATCGTAGCTGGATAATTGACCGCGGTCTAATTCAATAATGCGTGTGGCTAAATTACCCACAAATTTACGGTCGTGAGTGATGAATAAAACCGTTAAATTTTGAGCTAAAAGATATTTTTCCAGCCAATCAATACTTAAGACATCTAAATGGTTGGTTGGCTCATCAAGTAGCAATACATCAGGACGCGTAACCAAGGCTTGTGCTAAAAGCACACGGCGTTTGCGTCCACCTGATAATGTGCTTAATTTGTCATCAGGATTTAACCCCATGGTGGTCAAAAGCATTCGGGCGTTTCTTTCTAAGTCCCAACCATGCAAATCATCAATTTGATGTTGTAAATATGCCATTTCATCACAAGCATTCATATCGCCATTTGTGCATTTTTGGGCGCTTTGGTGGTATTTTTGTAATAAATTAGCAAGGTGTTTATCGCCGTTCATGACGATACTAAGTAAATCATCGTCGCCATCAGGCACATCTTGAGCAAGCATGGCAATTTTTGTGCCATTATTGATGATGATTTCACCAGAATCGGGGGTTTGCAGTCCCATGATGAGTTTAAATAAAGTGGATTTACCCTCGCCATTTCTGCCAATCAAGCATACTCGTTCGCCAGCATTAAGACTGAAGTTTACGCCGTCCAAAATCGGAGCAACTCCAAATGCCAAATGAATATTTTTTAGATGAATCAACGCCATAAATTTTTTAAAAATGATAAAATTAGTCATTATAGCAAATTTTATAAAGGCTGGGAAAAACTTATGCAAGAGCTGATAGATTTACAAATTAAAATTGCGTATTTAGAAGACATGCTCGAAAGCTTAAATCACGTGATTGCTGTTCAAGATAAACAGCTGATGGATTTGCAAGCCCAATTAAAATTGATTTATGCCAAATTAGACAACCTTAATCATGACCAAAATGGCATTGCTCCTTTTGATTTGCTTGCCGACAAGCCACCACATTTTTAGGATAAACTGCAAATCGTTGTAAAAAATCGCTATTTTTACAAAATCAATGATTTTTTGTTTGTATTTTGTGTTTGCTTCCGATAAAATAGCCAAACTTTTCGTACACTTGTTTACAATAAGTGTACACCATGAATTAGTAAAAATGAAAGTGATGTAATTTGGAGATGAATCATGAATATAAAAAACAAAACTTTAGCAGTGATTGGCACAATTGGAATGGCGACAGCAGCACAAGGAGCGGGTCTTGATCGTTCAGGTCAAGATGTTACTGCTTTTTTACAAGATGGTACTTATGCTGAAGCAGTATATACATATATTGATGCCGATGTTTCAGGTTATGATAATGCAGCCAATGGCGGTATTAGTGCTGAAGATGGCTACGTACAAGGTAAAGCCACAGGCGATATTGCTGAAGCGTATGACTTTTTTCGTTTTGGGGTAAAAGCAGATATTAATGACCGCTACAGCGTGGGTGTGCTTTATGATGAACCATTTGGAGCGGCAATTCAGCATTTTGGCGATAGTAATTTTAATGCTCAAAACGCCAACGCTACCATTTCTGCGATGACCAATGGGCGAATTACTAGCCAAGCAGCACTGGCAAGAGCCGCGGCAGCAGGGCTGGTTACTGCAAGTAATGCTCAAACCATCGGTGCAGTTGCTAGGCTCAATGCCCAAAATGAAGGTCAAGGCACAAACGTGGAAATTCGCACGAATAATGCTACTTTATTGTTAGGTCGTAAATTTAACTTTGGTAAAAATCATTGGCAAGTTTATGGCGGTCCTTCAGCACAGCGTTTGACAGGTGAAGTGCATTTACGTGGTATCGCCTATAACAGAGCAACTGGTTATGATGCCAAAATTAGTCCTGACCACGGTTTGGGATTTTTGGCAGGCGTGATGTATGGTCGTCCTGAGATTGCCTTAAAAGCATCTTTGACGTACCGTTCACGGATTAAACATAAAAGTGATGTTATGGAAACCTTTCCAGCATTAGCCTTGGCAGGCGGCACTGCTTCTGTAACACAAGATTTTTCAGTATCATTCCCTGAATCGTATAATTTAGATTTTCAAACAGGCGTTAGCCCAACCATGCTTTTAACTGCTAAGGCGCGTTATGTACCATGGAGTAAGTTTACCATTGATCCTGCACTCTATAAAGCAACAACCCAGACATCAATTGTGGATTATAGTAAAGACCAATGGCAAGCCGAGATTGGATTGGGTAAAAAACTTAATGACAAAATCAGTGTGTCAGGTTCTATAGGTTATGATAGTGGTGCAGGTAACCCAGTGAGTACCTTAGGACCAATTAAAGGTTATTATAGTGTAGGGCTTGGAGCAAAATATAATTTGACACCTGAATGGTCTGTATCTTTGGGTGGTAAATATCTTAAATTTG
The DNA here is from genome assembly GCF_055193055.1 of Moraxella sp. I5G. Lineage (NCBI taxonomy): Bacteria > Pseudomonadati > Pseudomonadota > Gammaproteobacteria > Moraxellales > Moraxellaceae > Moraxella > Moraxella sp. I5G. The sequence goes on from NZ_JBUXLH010000009.1 coordinate 79,898, forward strand.
GCGATGCTACTGCTCAATTACCGACCCGTCATGTGGTGGCAAAATTTTCCGATAATGATGGCTATATTGTTGGTTTAAAACTGGCTTATCAGAAAAAATAACCAAACTAAAAAGATTAAAAAAGAGAAAAAGCAGGCGAAAACCTGCTTTTCTTTTTTTTGTAAATTAGTTTGTTATTTGATAAACAAAGTAGACTTTGTTATGATACTAAGTAGCTATGTACCATCATGAAAAATAGGGGGTTTTATGCGATTTATTGCAAAAAGTATGTTAGGGATTTTTATGATAACATCACTGACTGCTTGTGTTTTTTCAGGTGGTTTGGAAAATAAAATCTCTCAATCCAAAAATAATCGTTTTACAGTCAATGAAAGCAAAACTGATAATATTGTTGCTGTAGGTAAACCTGCCAACATTATTACAACCCATCCTTATGCACTGGTTTTGGTGGGACAAAAATACAACTATTTAATTGAAGGTTTGGATGATGATGAGCAAAAATCCCGTGAAATTTTAACCATTTTTGAGCAATTACCCACAAAGTATTTAAGTATCAGTACTCAAACTTACCAAACTCAAAATACTGATTTTTTAATGGTAAGACCAACAGGCGGTCATTATTCTTGTATTTCAGAGTATGGATGTACACATATTACTTTAAGTTTTAAGAAACCTAAAAATCAGGTAAAAATCGCTGACGAAAATCAGCTGACTGCTTTGGGGTTTCGGTGTAATGAAATCACTGAAAATTTAAGCTGTTATCGCAGTATCAAAATGGCAGTTACACCCATCACCAAAGCAACCAATCAAAAAAATACTGCAGCAGCGTATCATTTTAAAAAACCCATCACGATAAAATTTTACGATTTTCATGCCAAAAAAGGTACGCTAAAGCGAGGTGTTTTGACAGCTTTGTTGCCATTGGCATTGGTGGTGGATGTAGTAACGTTTCCAATACAGGCTGAATTCAAAAAAGACCTTGTTTTTTAGTCACTACGCCCATTAAATCAACCTGTGTAAAAAAACACCGTCAATCAACGGTGTTTTTTACAAGTACAACAGCCAACATACTACTGAATGGGCTTTACAAAAATATCCCTGTCTTCAATTTTCCAAATATAAAAACCACCAGCATCTACAATATCAGCTTGTCTTGCAATTTGCAGGTTGTCGGGGTGTTTGCTTTTGAGTGCAGCCAGTCGTTTTTTAGCGCTAGCAGCATTGTCGCTTAATAGGTCGGTTTGAGCAAGACTTTGTTCAGCCTCTACATAACCCAGTGATGCTGCTTTTTCTAAATATTTTTGACCTTCTTTAAACCCGCCTGCTTCTGAAATCATCATGCCATATAAAAAATTGGCTTCTGGGTGATTTGGTTGTAATTTAATCGCTTTTGCCATATGATTATTAGCGCGCAAATTGTAAGCATCGCCAACGTTTAAATTTCTTGCCATACCATTAATTTTAGCAGCGCGCAGCAATACATCAAAGGATGCGTTTTTTGCACTGGCATAAGGTTCTAGCCAGTCTGATAAATGTTTAACATTTTCTGTGGTTAAATATTCAGCAGTGCGAGTGGGAAAGTTTGGTGGATAATGACGAGCATTGGGCGAAACGTCATCAATAAAATCATCAATCAATGTAACATCAATTTGTGTGTTGCCAGTTGTGTCAGCAGGAACTAATACTGTTTTGATAGTTTGAACGTGATTAGCACTAGCACTGATGGTCGGAACACCTGCAACAGTGGTATTTAATAGATTGGCGTTTTCAGCATTTTGCACGGTTTGAATGATTTCACCACGCATCGCAGGCGCTAGATTTTTATTGATACTAAGTTCAGCAAAACTTGGCGTCATCATACCCAATAGTAAACTAGCAAGCAAAAGTTTTTTCATCAAAATTTCCTTAAAATGAGGTTAAATTGGTAGTAAAAAATTGCCAAAATCATAACAAAATTATCTTAAACTTATGCTAAAGATTTTAGGACTTTTGGCGATATTTGTTACGTAAATGTAAATTTGGATAATTTATTTATGGCTTTATAATGGCATGGCATCATTATTGATTTGCATGCTGCCTTGATAGTAAGATAATTTTTTGTAAATAAATAACCCAAACAGCCCATTACAGATGCCAATAATTAAAAATAACTGTGGTAAAGATAGTTTTAAAACCGTTAAAATTACAATTGCAAAAATCGCCGAACTAACCATAAAAATAGCATTAAAAATATTATTGACACCAACCACGCGGGAACGATGGCTTTGAGGAGCATAAGCTTGCATAAAGGCGTAGAGTGGCACGATGTAAACCCCGCCAAACAGCCCCAATAAAAATAAATCGCCAAATACCCGCCAAACGCCACTAATTTTTATTAATGCGCCTACAGTATAAACAGTATTTGCGTTAATATGAATAGCATTGAGTGCAAAGTATAAATCCATTGCAAACGCACTTAGTCCAAGGATGCCAATTGGCAGCAGTTTAAGACTGATTTGATTTTTGGTTAGGGTTTTACATAGTAATGACCCAAGAGCTGTACCAACGGAAAACAGCGTTAGTAATAAAATTACCACGGTTTCATTTCCGTGTAAAATAACCTTAGTAAATTCGGGCATTTGAGCCAAAAATGTTGCTCCATAAAACCAAAACCAACTATTGCCCAAGATGATAAAATACAGTAATGGCAGACGGTATAAATATTGAATCAGCTCAAAACTTGTACTAAATATATTATAATTAACACGTAAATTGGGCACGGAAGCTTTAGTCTTAGGTAAAAATTTTGATGCAATAAAACCTAAAACAGCAATTACAAGCGTCATCAGTGAAATCCACAAACTTGAATTATCAAGTTGAGTTAGCACGCCTGCCATCATCATACCAGTTAATATCGCAAGACTTGTACCGGTTTGAAAAATACCATTAGCACCAACTAATTCGTCTTGATGCATCACTTCAGGCAAGTAAGCGTATTTTATGGGACCAAAAAATGTGGATTGACTACCCATTAAAAACAGCGCTACAAATAACAACCAATATTGCTCAAGCATAAAGCCTGCCATAGCAAGCCCCATAATAACAATTTCAAGAAACTTTACCCCTTGAGTTAAAGTGGCTTTCTCATATTTATCAGCGATTTGCCCTGCCAGCGCTGAAAATAAAAAGTAAGGCAGAATAAACAATAAAGCCGCTAAATTGTTTAATAGGCTGATTTCCATTCCCATTTTAGCAGCAGCAGAATAGGTTAAAACCAAAATAAGTGCTTGTTTAAACACATTATCATTAAATGCCCCTAAAAACTGCGTAAAAAACATTGCGCTAAAACGGCGATGTTGGAAAAGAGAAAATTGTGATGCCATAACTGATTAAAATTATTATTAAAAAAAATTAGTGTATAATAACAGAAATTTTACAAAAATTAAGTGTACTATTGTAATTTTGTTATAATGCGTTTGCTTTTTGGCAACAATTTTAATGATGTTGTATCAAGGTTATTTATGGTGGGTTTGTAAAAAATAGAATATGAAAATGGACAAGTCATCTCAAAAATACTCATCTCAAAAACGTTTATATTCTGCAATGCTTGCGATTGGAGTTGGGCAAATTGCGTTTGGTTTTGCCCCCACTCATGTTTGGGCAAAAGTACCAGAACAATCACAAACATCCACTTCACCAGTGGCGCTATTAACACCCCAAGAAATTGAAAATAAACTTATGCAGCATCAACACACTCAAACAGAGCAATCTGTTTTGGTGGATTTAGCTGATATGGCTCATGGCGGCATAAAAAACGACACACAAAGTTTTATTGTGCAAAATGATGGCGTAGACGATACATTGCCTATTGCAAAAATTGACAGTCCAGACATACCAATCGGTCTTGATATGCAAAGCATTACCAAATTACCAACCTTGCAAAGCATTGAACAAAATGCCAATCAACTTTCTGATCAAGTAGGTATTGAGCCATCTGTTTATCTGCCAGAATATCAACAAATCAGCAACGAAAACGCCGCAGATGATAAAAACGACGAACCTAATCAGAAACAAAACCCATTTAAAAAATTATACAATCACTTATTTAACGATGGTGTTGAAAAAGTACCGATGTTAAAGGTTCATTTATATGAACACAAACCAAATCAGCAAACCAAAACCACTGATTTGGATAAATTACAAGCAATAACCCGCTCACAAGCTAAACAACAGCCATATGCCAATATTGCAGCTGCTTTAAAAAATAATACTGCCCAAAGCATTGTGGATTTTCGTTCAGCGCTGCCAAAGTTAAGACAAACGGTTTTATCTGCCGCACAAGCGGTTGGTTATTATGAAGTCGATTTTAGTGTTATCAAAGCTAAATCGGGTGAGGTTAATGTTATCATTCATCAGCTGGGAAATCCTGTTATTATCGACCATCAAGTTTTGGATATTCGCGGTGAGGGCAGGACAGATAAAGCGTTTGAAGCAGTGGCTACTGGTAGCAAGTTAAAAAAAAGTGCAATTTTTAATCAGGGTGATTATGAACAAGTTAAATCAGATATCGCCAGCGTAAGTGGCGAACATGGTTATTTTGACAGTCGCTGGTTAAACGCATCAGCGGATGTATTGTTGCCTGATAACATTGCTGATGTCAATTTGGTATATGAAACTGGACAACAATATGCCTTTGATGATGTGGTGTTTTTTACCATTGACCCAACAACCAATACCCCAACAACCGACCCCGATAAATTACCTGTTAAACCTGAACTCTTAAAAAAATTACTAACCTTTAAAATGGGTGATGCTTATAACCGTAGCGCGGTAAGAAATCTTAGTAACAATCTTTTGGCAACAGGTTATTTTAATGCGGTAAATACCGAAACAGTATTGCCTAGTGCCAGCACTCAGATAGATAAAGGCATTCAGACAGAACAAATTGACAAAAAAGATAAGGAAGATGCCAGTCAAACGGTGGATTTAGGCGATGGCGTCAGTGCCGATATTGCTCCTTTGGAATTTACTGCTTCTCAAGCTCTTATGGATAAGTTGGCGCTGGTGGTAAAAAAGGCCGAACGTTTATATAACTCTCCTAATGATAGAGTGTTGGCAATCAATACCAATAAAAAGTCCAAAAGTTTGCTTGGGCGCATTTCTGATGCCATTAGTAATGTTGCGAAATTTATTTTGCCTGATGAAACTAAAGATGAAGCAATTGCTCCTGAGGGTCAAGAACCTGCAACGCTACAAGGCCGTAAAACCGCCCAAGAAGTTTATCAAGATAAAAAAGTGCCACTTTATGTATTTGTTGCTACTGACAAGCCAAAAAATGCCCAAATACAGTTTGGTTGGGGTTCGGATTCGGGCGCGCAAATTGGTACAAAATTTGACCATAATTTATTAAATAGAGATGGTATGCAGGCTGGATTTAAAACCAATTTGTCCAACCAAAATAAAGTGGCCCAGGCTTATATTGTTCGTCCTGTTACTCACCCATTAAACGACACCTTAAAGGGCAGTTTATCTTATAAAGATGAAAATTTAGACAAAGGCAAGGGTAATTTGCAATTATCCTCTAAAACCTTAGATTTGGGGTTAAGTCGCAATATCGTTAAAAAACAGGACTGGACTCGCACTTATTCGGTTCGTTATCATTTGGATGAATTGGAAACCAAGTTATCGCCTGAATTCTGGAAAGATTTGCCCGTACAATTTTTAGGTGGAAAGCCAACTCAAGAGGCTGTGCTTTTTGGTTATGCGATGAATAAAATGGTGGCAGACAATCCTTTGGCGGTCATGCAGGGTTATCGGCAGTATTATTCGGTGGAAGCAGGCACAAAAGCACTGATGAGTGATACTGATATGGCAATTTTTCGTGCCGGTATGAATGGCGTGTATAGTTTTGGTGATAACCAATACGGCAAAAAACGTCGCCATCAAGTATTGGGCGGTTTGCAGGCGGGCTATATTTGGGCGGATAATTTTCAGGATGTACCTTATAAGTTGCGGTTTTTTGCTGGAGGCGACCAAAGTATTCGTGGATACAGTTACAACAGTTTATCACCATTATCCAATAAAGGTTATTTGACCGGTGGTCAAGTGTTGGCAGTTGCGACCGCTGAATACAATTATGAAATCTTAAAAGATGTACGTTTGGGCGTATTTAGTGATGTGGGCAATGCTTATGATACAAGTTTTAGTAATCCCACCAAAATTGGTGTTGGTGTCGGCGTTCGCTGGGCATCCCCCATTGGTCAGGTGCGTGTTGATGTGGCAACTGGCATTCGTGAAGAAAATCGCCCAATCAAACTGCTGTTTTTTATTGGCACGCCATTTTGATTGTTTAGTTTATTAAGTGTTTTAGTTATTTTATTGGTTCAATCAAATTTATGACCCATATTGAAAAAAATTCATCCAATGCAAAACCGAGATATTCATTCTGGAGACGTTCACTGCGTTTTTTGATTTGGTTTTTGGTATTTTGGTTGGTACTAATTACCTCAATTATGGGGGTTTTGTCAAGCGAACGTGGCACTCAATTTATTTTAGATGAAATCAGTCAAAGAACAAATATAAAAATTCACTATGTGTCTGGAGACTTTTTGACGCGACTGTCATTATCTGATGTGGTTGTACCTGCGACTAAAGATTTGACCATCAAGGCCAATAAATTGGATTTGCAAGTTGGCTGGTATGCTTTATTTGCTGGTAAGGCTCATTTATCTTTTGCTCATATAGATAGATTGGATATTATTGATAACAAAGCTCCAACGGGTGAACCCTTTGATTACATGACCATCAAAACACCTTTGCCAGTGTCAGTTTCTGATGTGAGTGCCAAGGTGGTTAATTTTACTCAAAAAACCAAAGACCCTGTTTATTTGTATGACATTGCAATTAAAAAAGCCAATTGGCGCGATACCAAAGTTGTATTTTATGGTGTTGGACTTGATGTGAGTCATCAAGTTTTAATTCAAGACGCCCAAGGCGATATTCGTCTACAAGATGATTATCCGCTTAATCTACAATCTGATGTAACAATTTCGGCAATCAGTAAAGTGTATTTTAGTACGCTAAACGCCAATTTGCATGGTTCTTTAAAACAAACCTTTGGTACAGTATCTGGCGAATATAACAATTACCCATTTACAGGTTCGCTGGTTGCTCAAGGCTTGAGTGATGATACGCCTTTTGATGCATCACTTAATTTTGGTCACATTGTATTGCCATACGCTAGTGAGCAAAACATCACCTTAACAGATGGTAAAATTACTGCCAAAGGCACACCTGATAATATTGAAATTCGTATTTTGACGGAGTTATCGGCAAAAGACATACCAAATGGCAAATATACTGGACGTGGAGTGATTACAGATGGCGGTATGACAATCAGTCGTTTAACTGCCAAAACTCAAGGCGGAACTCTGATTGCTGATGGAACAATGGACTGGTCGGGTGAGTATCAACTTGACACCAATTTGTACGGTCAAAAAGTATCCATTAATGACATTCTACCACTGCAATATCGAGAATATAAAGATTATTTACCTAAAACATTCTCAGGCTCTTTGGGGGTGAAATACTTTTATTTGGATACTGCCAAAAATCAAACTCGTTGGCAGTTTAACCTTGCGCAAAAAGACGGCGAGATGGTTGATGTCAGTCTTGCCCAAAGTCAAAAAAAGCCCAATCTTCCTTGGCAAATAGATGCTAAATGGCAAAATTTGGTTCGCGAAAATTTACCTGATATTGGCAAACTTAACAGCCCATCTGGTGCGGCAGCTATTGTAGTGGGTGATGGTAATACCCAGCTGGATGTACACGCTGATATTAAAACGTTATCAGTGGCACCATCGGGCGATTATCAAACCAAAATGGCAATAAAAAATAATCAACTCATTGATATATCAAGTTTTTCGTATCAGGGTGTTTTAGGTGATTTGTCGGGAAAAGGGCAGATTACATTACCAAAAAAAGCATCCCCTTTATTGTGGCAGGTTGATTTAAAAACCAGCAAACTAAAACCCAATGCTTATTTTGATGTGCCTAACAAAACGCCTATTGAATCTTTGTCAGGACAGTTGGTTGCTAAAGGGCAGATGAGCCAAAAAAATGGACAAACCACCCATCAAGTTACAGTCAATCACAGTGATTTAACCGCTGTTTTGACCAATAAACCCCAAGATAAGATTCATCTAATAACCCAAGGCGGTTTGATGGCGCGATTAAAAGGGGATGAGCTTTTGGTGTTTGGTGTGGATTTAACAGGTGATGTCAATCAGTCTTTGTTTTCTGAGCTGCCTAAGTCAGATTTTGCTATCAAGGCTCAAGGTAATTTATCCAACACCCAAATTAGTAAATTTACTATCAACAACGATAATATAAAAGCATCATTGGCGGGCGATATTGCTTTTAACCAAGGTGTAAAATGGAGTATCAAAGCCCGTTTAGATGAGGTGGATACTGCAAAATTTGCCCAAAATAACAGTAATTTAATTGCCAAAATTAATGGAGATTTGGCAACTACGGGAAGTTATTACCAAGATAAATTGCAAAATTTTTCAGTTAAATTTGATGGTCAAATTCTCAATAAATCAGTTGCTTCAGGTAATATTTCCTTGGATATGACGGGAGCGGGGGATAGATTGCGGTTTAACCATTTAAGTCATCAAAGTTCAGCAGGTCAATTTTTAGCAAAAGGTTTTACCAATTTAAATGATTTATCTTGGCAATTTGATGCCAAGATGACTAATTTTGATACGGGTAAATTTGTCAAAGGACTTGATTCGCATTTAACAGGTGGTTTTTCAACCAAAGGAAGTTGGGGCGGTAAAATTAAATCGTTTGAAGTTAAAGAGTTAGATTTATCAGGCGATTTTCGTGGTCAGCCAGTAATTGCACAGGGTGCAATATCAGCAAAAATTGATTTGCCTAATGATTTAAACGCTTATTTTAGACGTTTAAAATCGGCTACAGCTGTACCAAAAAATACTAATGAACTTTTAAATTTGCAAAAGCAAGTTCAAATCAACACCTATCAAACTCAACGAATTTTTAAGATGTTAAATGCTGACCATTTAACGTTAAAAATGGGTGATAGTCAGCTTTTGGTTGATGGTACGGATAAAAATTTATCAGCGACCCTTAACATACCCGATTTAAGTCAGCTTGTATTTAATACACGTGGGCAAATTAAAGGCGGTATTATTTTGGTGAATGATAACTATGCTTTGCCAACAATTTATGTGGATTTAACTGCCAATGAAGTACGAACTGCTGATTTAATCGTACAAAAGGTCAGCGTTTTGGGTAAGGTGGTCAATTTAGCAAATTTGCCAAGTCAATTACGTGTTGAAGTGGATAATGTAATTGCTTTAGGTAAAGTGATTAAATATGCCAACCTGAATTTTGTAGGGACGTATCAACAGCACAATTTAACTTTTGCTGCTAAAAATAACGATATAGAGACCAAAGCTCAAATTGTAGGCAGTTTTGATGAACGCAAAGGGCGTTATCAAGGCGTGATGGATGCGGCAAGTGTACAAAGTAAATTTGGCAAACTTGCTCAGATTCAGCCTGCTGAATTTAGTTATGCTGTTAAAAATAATCAAATTGCGGTTGCTGCCCACTGTTGGCAGAGCAGTAAGGCTAAGGGTGTGCAAACAGGTTCTTTATGTCTACAAAATACTTTGCATTACTCTAATACATCAGGTGATGTTGCGCTGGTTGTCCAAAATCTAGATACATCGGTCATTTCAACAATTTTACCGAGTGATATTTTATGGCAGTCTACATTAAATGGTAAACTTGCTGCCAATTGGCAGGCGGGAAAATCACCCGTGGTTAATGCTGTGATTTATTCTGACAATGGCAAAGTTGGTGTGTCTAGCGATGATACGGGTTATGTTGAGATGCCATACCAACGAGTTTCTATTATTGCTCAAACTGTGCCAACGGGTCTAAAACTACGTACCGATATTCAAGGTGTGATTGGTTCAGGTTATGCGGATGTGATTGTGGATGCTTATAAACCCAATAAACCCATTGCAGGAGCGGTCGCATTAAATAATATTAATTTAGCGGTTATCCGACCATTTTTGCCAAGCTTGCAAACGCTGAGTGGTACGGTCAATTTAGCCGGCGGTGTTGGTGGCACACTCACTAAACCATTATTTTATGGTAATGCTGATTTAAAAAATGGTCAGTTAGCAGTCGCTGGTGTGCCTGTTGTGCTGAAAGATATTAATGCAGACATGGCGATTCGTGGCACCCAAGCAAGCTTAATGGGTGGTTTTATTGGTGGTGCCGGTAAAGGAAAATTAACAGGCGAAATGGATTGGCGAGGCGAGCTTCAAGCCAAATTAGCAGTAACGGGCGAGAATCTAACCATTTCTAATCCACCACTGGTTGTGGCAAGTTTTAGCCCTGATATTGAAGTGATTGTTCGTCCTTCACAAAAATATGTTAATGTGCAAGGTGTAGTATTGGTGCCTTCAGCAACCATTCGCCCACCATCAACCAGTAGTGAAATTATTGATAAATCCGCGGATGTTTCAGTGATTGATAGACGTTTGACAGGAAATGTGGATAAAATTTTGGCTGTTTCAGCACCTTGGAGCATTAATGCCAATATTGGATTGGATTTGGGTTCAGATGTAGCGTTTCAAGGGTTTGGAGCAAAACTTCCCTTGGCAGGTACACTGCATCTAACTCAAAGCGGTCAGGACTCGATGAAGGCAAAAGGTGTAATTCAGTTATCTGAACGCACGGTTGTTGATGGTATTGGTCAAAATATTGAACTCAAATACGCTCAAGTAAGATTTAATGGTAATATGCTCAATCCTCGTTTATCTATTGAGGGTGAAAAAGAAGTTGAAGGGGCAACAGTTGGGCTTAGAATCAAAGGCACAGCCAACAATCCTGATATCACCGTTTTTAATGACGCAGGATTGACCGAGCAACAAGCAATGAATGCACTGATTACAGGAAGGATTGATGAATCAAGCGACATTCAAACATCAGAACAAACGTTTCGTTCTCGTGTTACCAACAATTTGGCAGCGGCTGGACTTTCTTTGGGATTATCAGGTACACGAAATATCACCAACCAAATCGGCAACGCATTGGGTTTTGAAAGTTTAACGGTGGACGCATCGGGCAATTCAAGTGACACAAATGTAACGGTAACAGGTTATATTACCCCTGATTTGTACTTACGATATGGCGTTGGGGTATTTAATGCTGAATCGTCTTTGTCTATGCGTTATCAGCTTACTCGTCGGGTGTATATAGAAGCGGTGATGGCAGTAGAAAATATGGTGAATGTGATTTATCAGTGGAGATTTTAACTGCAATCAAAATACAAAAAAGCACCAAATATTAATGGTGCTTTTATTTAACTTTAACTATTTATTTAACCAAGATAACCTAATTTATTCAATTTGCTTTACTAAAAGTTTACTTGGTTAAAATTAAACGATTATTGCGAGTAAGACGCAAGCGATATTCTTCCCCTTGATGCTCAATGCGAACTTCCTTGGTCAGTGCAAATAAGTTTTGTGAGTGCAATGTTGGTAAACGATTAGCTTCACGGTTGCTAAAATAACGAGCAATGGTCATAGTCATGGCGATTTTCCTTCTATGGGTGGGTGTTGGGTTTTTTCCCAAGCCACTTTGGCTTAAACTTTGAACTGAATGACAAATTTTTATTTGTAAATAAAAATAATTATCATTTGTGTTTATAATAACAAATTTTTTTAAGATTGTAAACATTAATTATAAAAATTGAAAAAATTTATCATCTTTAAGATAAACGGTATATTTATGACGATAAACGGTAAAAAAACAGTCCAAGTTGCCATTGCAGTTCTGGTTTTTGGTGAACAATTATTGTTAGCAACCCGAAAAAGTGGTCAGCATCAAGGTGGAAAATTGGAATTTATTGGCGGTAAAATTGAACCAAATGAAACACCTGTTCAAGCTTTGATGCGTGAAGTATCTGAAGAGATTGGTTTGGAACTTACCAAAAATTCGATGATTAAATTGGGGAGAATTTATCACGACTACCCAGAATTATCCGTATGTTTACATGTGTTTTATATAAATTTAGATAAAAATTTGTATAAAAAATATCGTCATTGCGTCTTAGGAAAGGAAAATCAACCAATTGGTTTTTATAAAAAATCTTGGGCAATTGCCAACTTGGATAAATTTCCATCTGCTAATGGGCGTATTTTGCAGTGGCTTAGCTTGCCAGATGCCATTATTATTAGTTTGCCCTTGAGTGATTTTGTCAATGAACAGCAGTGGTTATTATTTTATTGTGAAAAATTACCTAAAAATGCGCTATTTTACCCACGTTTACAAGCCGATAATAAAAAAGCCATCGAAATTGTGCAAAATTTATTAAAAATTCGTTCAGATTTGAGAGTTGTTTTACCAATAGAGCTTTACAAAAATAAAATCTTTGAAAAGCAGTGCCAAAAAAAGCAAATTTTTGCCTTAAAATTGAACCAAAGCCAATTGATGAATTTTTTATCAGATAAAACTTTATCCACTAATTTACCGACAAATCTACCTTGGCTGGCAAGCTGTCATGATTTGGGCAGTATTGAAAAAGCTAATGAGGTTGCTAAAAATTACCCACTTATTGGAATATTTGTTTCACCTGTTAAACCCACTCAAACCCATCTTGAAAGTCAAGCGCTTGGATTATCAGCCTTTGGCGAGCTTACAAAACGTGCAAATATGCCAGTCATTGCTTTGGGCGGTTTAAAAATGAATGATTTAACAAAAATTCGCCAACATGGTGGTTTTTGCGTCAGTGGTATTCGTAATTTTATTTAGATATTTTAAAAAAAAATACCCCCATTTTTACCAATAATTGTGATTGTCAAAGCCCGATTTTTGTTTTAAAATCAAAAAAATTTATTCATATTTATCATCAGGAGTATATAGATGAGCGCCATTTATCAAGATTATCTAAATGCACGTAAAGCCGACGAAAATTTAGCGCTTGAACTGCTTGCCAAACTTGCCAAACTTGCAAGTAATGAAGTAAAACTGTCATTTTTTGGTGATGTGGTTACTTTTGATGTGGCGGATATTTTAGCCAAACATACCAAAGTTGGCGTAAAGGTTGCTGATTCATTAGCTTTAGTGGATGCTTTGGTTGCTAAAGATTTGGCAAATGTAGCAGTTGATTTGGGTCAAGCGGTTAAGAGTTCACAAACAGCCAATGATTTTACCAGTGGCATAGAAACTCCAGCAACGGATGTAGTTTTGTATGGTTTTGGACGTATTGGACGTATTTTGGCGCGTCTACTGATGAGTCGTCCTGCCAGTGATAAAGGTTTGCAGTTGCGAGCAATTGTTGTACGTCCTGCTGGTGATGGCGATTTGGCAAAACGAGCCAGTCTTCTTGAACGTGATAGTGTGCATGGCTGGTTTGATGGTAGTGTTCAGGTGGATTCTGATAATAACGGCATCGTTGTTAATGGTCGTTTTATCCAAGTAATTTATGCATCTGATCCAAGCGAAGTGGATTACACGGCTTATGGCATTGACAATGCCATTGTGATTGATAACACTGGCAAATGGAAAGATGAAGTAGGTTTGGGTAAGCATCTACAATCTAAAGGTGTAAAAAAAGTGCTACTGACTGCTCCTGCTAAAGGTGATATCAAGAATGTGGTTTATGGAGTTAACCACGATACCATTGGTAGTGACACCATCGTCTCAGCAGCCAGCTGTACCACCAATGCCATCACACCAACTTTAAAAGTTTTAAATGATGAATATGGTATTATCAATGGTCATATGGAAACAGTTCATGCCTTTACCAATGACCAAAACTTGGTGGATAATCATCATAAGTCTGATAGACGTGGTCGCGCTGCACCTTTGAATATGGTGATGACTAGCACCGGAGCGGCATCTGCAGTTGGTAAAGCATTGCCAGAATTAAAAGGTAAATTGACGGGCAATGCCATTCGTGTACCAACCCCAAATGTCAGTTTGGCGATTTTAAATCTGAATTTTGAAAAAGAAGTGGGTTCAGCAGATGCGCTTAATGTCTTTATTAAAGCGCAATCACAAAGCCTAACTTGGCAAGAGCAAATTGATTATTCTGATTCGCCAGAGGCGGTATCAACGGATTTTGTTGGCAGTCAAAAGGTAGCAATTTTTGATGCTAAGGCTACCATTGCTAACGATAAACGTGCCACTCTTTATGTTTGGTATGATAATGAAATGGGTTATAGCACCCAGGTTATTCGTGTTGCTGAGGTAATGGCAAATAACGCTTAGTATAGGGGGATTTTATGAAAATGTCCAAATCAACTATTGTTCTTGCAGCGATTTCTTTGATGGCAATGTTGCCCATCGCTGCTAGTGCTGAAACTTGCAAAGTAACTGACCCAACAGGAACCCGGTTAAATGTTCGGTCATCGCCCAATGGCAAAGTGATTAGCACATTAAAAAATGGTACAAAAATCCGTCGTGTTGACCATGCAGATGATAGCCAAGGCAGATCTTGGGTTTTGGCATACACTGAAAAAACCAATAAGCGCATTGGTTGGGTGTATCGTGAGTTTGTAAGCTGTTATTAGTCTGCTAAACCTAACAAAAAGACCGCAAATCGCGGTCTTTTTGTATTAGTTTAGTTTTTGATGTCAAATACTTGTTTTAAATATGCCAAGTAAGTGTTATTTTCAATCATAACCTTTCCAGGGCTATCTGAAAGTTTGGCGACTGGCTGCCCATTGCACTGTACGAGTTTTAACACAATATTTAGCTGAGTAAGCCCCATATCGTTGGTGAGATTGGTGCCAATACCAAAATTGGTTTTGATGCAAGTTTTAAAGTATTGGTGCAAATCCCACGCTTTTTTGATGGTCAAACCATCACTAAAGGTTAGACTTTTGGTTTTTGGATCAATTTTTAGGGTTTGATAATGAGCAATTGCCTTATCGCCCCATGCATAAGGGTCGCCACTGTCATGACGCAGCCCATCAAATAATTTGGCAAAATACAAATCAAAATCTCTTAAAAATGCATCCATGCCAACCACATCGGTCAAAGCCACACCTAAATCGCCACGATATTCACGCACCCAAGTTTCCAAAGCTGCTTTTTGTGAATCTCTTAGGCGAACATCTAGAGCTTGGAAGGCTTGCAAAAATTCATGCGCCATCGTACCAATCGGAGTAATCCCCAGTTTTTTGGCAAGATAAACATTACTAGTGCCTCGAAAAATTGTTGGAGAGTTTTTGGCGAACGTTTCTACCACATGATAATGCCATGTTTTAGAAAAACGTCGTCTTGTGCCAAAATCAGCAATCACAAATGGTGGATTATTGCCATCTTCAGCTTGTAATGAATCGTAGTGTTTTAATAAGGCTATGTTTGCATCAAGGCGTTTTTGTCCCTCAGCTAAAACATCAGAATTATTAAGTCTTTGATAATAAAGTTCGCTGACAATGCATAAAACAAAGACTTCAAAAAACATGGCTTGAATCATTGGACCTTCAATTTCAATGTTTAACAATCCATCTTCTTGGGCAGTTACTTTAATAAAACGGCGTTTTAATTTAAACAATTCTAAATAATCTACAAAATCAGATTTGATAAATCGCAAACCACGTAGATAATCCAATTCATCTTGAGTAAATTGCAATTGACATAAATAATCCAACTGAATTTCTAAATCATCCTTGATTTGAGCCAAAGGGTAGACTGCTTGGTCAGGATTGCGGCAGCGAAAATGATACACACCATGGGTTTGAGGAAAATGATGTAACATTGCCTGAAGCATGGTAAATTTGTATAAATCATTATCCAAAAGTGATGTAATAATTGGCACACTAGTAGCCATAAAAAAATCCTTAAAAAAAATTTACCCTATGATACCCTAATTTAACCTTGAAAATAAAAAAAATTTACCAATCTTAAACAATTTAAGGGAAAAACTTATGAATGAGCTCAATTTAACCAGTTTGAATTTGTCTTCTTGTCAATTTGATGATTTAGCAGTATCTATACATCCAAATGCTGAATATAACGCCACTCATGACGGTATGGTGGAGGTGATTTTAAAACGAATTGCCGATAAAAAAAATGAACAGGCACACACAGATGAATTATGGTTGGTTGAACATCAGGATGTTTATACCTTAGGGCAGGCGGGTAAAGAAGAACACATTTTGTATCAAACCAGCACCCCAATTATTAAAACCGACCGTGGCGGTCAGGTTACTTGGCATGGAGTTGGGCAGCTTGTGGTGTATTGGCTTGTGGATTTGCGCGCAAGGGGCTTAGGTGTGCGTGATTTGGTCAGCCATGCCGAACAAGCAATTGAAGATGTTGTTGGGGAGTATCTGCCAGAAACTCTATATGCCAAAGCTCGCCGTGATGCGCCGGGGGTGTATATTTACAATCATAACCATGAGATGTTGGGAAAAATTGCGTCTTTAGGATTTAAAATCAAACAAGGTTTTAGTTATCATGGTATTGCGATTAATTTAATTAATGATTTAACCGCGTTTAACGCAATCAATCCTTGTGGGTATGCAGGCATGCAGATGGTTAAATTGGCTAATTTTGGCAAGTTTACAAAAAAAGATATAGAGGTGTTTACTCAAAAATTTATTATCAATGTCCATCAACGATTAAATCAAAACATTGCACTTAGAAGCATTTGATATTACAATGCATACGCTAAATATTTTTAGATTTTTTAATGGTTTTCTATTTTGGAGCTAATATGGTTGATTTTAATAAAATTTTAGACGCAGGCGACGTCGATGCAGGCGAGATTAACGTGGTGGTTGAGATTCCAACAGGTTCAAATCATAAAATTGAGTGGAATCGTAAACTGGCGTGTTTTGAGCTCGACCGCGTTGAACCAGCAATTTTTGCCAAGCCCTGTAATTACGGCTTTATTCCTCAAACCCTAGATGAAGATGGCGATGAGCTTGATGCACTCATTATTACTGAACAACCTTTGACCACAGGCATTTTTTTAAAAGCCAAAGTGATTGGCGTGATGAAGTTTGTCGATGATGGTGAAGTAGATGATAAGATTATTGTTGTGCCTGCAGACGACCGCAATAATGGCAACGCCTATCAAACTTTAGAAGATTTGCCTGCCCAGCTGATTAAACAGCTAGAATTTCATTTTAATCACTATAAAGATTTGAAAAAAGCAGGCACAACCGTTGTGCAAGGGTTTTTTGGAATCGATGAAGCTAAAAAAGTCATCAAAGACAGTCAAAAACGTTGGTCAGAATAATTTTTGTTAAGCTTAGTTTGACAAATCAAACCTTAGTTAAGTTTTTATTTAGCTAAGGTTTTTGTGTTTAAGGTTTTACGTTTTTGTTTAATCATTTTTAAACGCAATAAACGCTCTGATTTATCGTACCAAAACCCCAGACGCTGATAACTTAATACTGAAATTAATAAGATAACAATTGGCAATAACATTGATAAGTAGCCAATTTTGGCATACAGCCATACCGCAACAAATCCTCCACCAAAAAATCCCCACCATAAAGCGCTGTGTAGAATGATTTTGTTTTTATCTATTTTTCGTCCAACAATCCATCTACCAACGCTTGCTCCCAAATCCGATGTCACTCCTGTTAGATGTGTGGTGCGAATAACGGTGCCGTTATAAGTGGCAACCATAGAATTTTGTAGTCCACACGCCATAGCAATCATCATTTGCCCAAAATCATTTTTTTGTAAATACAAAAATAAACTAAGACACAACAAAATCAATTCCAAAGCCATTGCATAACCATAGTGGCGGCGAATATTAAGTTCGCTCCCTCCAATAATCATGCCACTTAATACAGAGCCTACCCAAAAAGAAAAAATAGACAAAAGAAACAGCTGTAGATTTTGAATATCGCCATGAAAAAAAGATACGGCTACTTGACTGACATTACCTGTCACGTGTGAAGCTGAAACGTGGGTAAAACCCATTAAAGCGGTAGTGTTTAAAATCCCTGCACAAAATGCCAAAACAACCGCCCCAATTAACACCCAAGTTGGAATTTTATCCTGCATTGATGATACCAAGGTTAATTTTACAAGTCATTTGCATTTATATCCATACATCATAGGTAAGTGTAAATTTGTATGTAAAAACCATTTTGTTTGAATCAAGTAATTTTAGTGTTTTTAGCCACAAAATAAAAGCATAAGCCAATTAGGTTTATGCTTTTAATTGCAACAATTTTTAACAATAACTGTTAAAATAAAATACATTTTTAGTGGCAGGTTTATTCATCACCATCTGTCATTGCCATGATTTGTTCGCTGATGGCAACGATGTTAAAGCCTGCATCCACAAATAAAATTTCGCCTGTGATGCCGCTTGCCCAAGGTGAAAGTAAAAACAGTGCTGCATTACCAACTTCTTCTTGATTAACATTGCGTTGTAGTGGAGCAATTTTTTCGCTGACATCAAGCATTTTACGAAAAGACTTAATGCCACTTGCTGCCAATGTACGAATGGGTCCTGCGCTGATGGCATTGACGCGAATGCCTTGCCCACCTAAAGAACTTGCCAAATAACGCACAGACGCTTCAAGACTTGCTTTTGCCATACCCATAACATTGTAGTTTGGAAGTACTGAGATGCTGCCTTCATATGTAAGGGTGAGTAATGAGCCTTGTCGAGCTGCCAGCAGTTCTCTACCTGCCTTGGCAAGGGCTACAAAGCTGTAAGCACTGATATCGTGAGCGATGCTTGAACCTTCACGGGTAGTTGCAGTTGTAAAGTCGCCATCTAATTGGTCGGCAGGAGCAAAACCAATGGCATGAACAATACCGTTAATGCCTTTATCCTCACCTTGCCCCCAAAGCTGATTAATTTGGTTAAAGCACGCGTTAATAGAGTCATCTGATGCAACGTCACATTCAAGAACAGCAACCGCTCCAAAGGTTTCAGCTGCCATTTCCACACGTTTTTTGATTTTATCATTGGGGTAAGTCAAAATCAGTTCTGCCCCTTCTCGGTGCAAACTTTCGGCGATTGCCCAAGCGATGGATAATTTACTAGCGATGCCTGTAACAACAAAACGCTGATTTTTTAATAGCATAATAAGATTCCAATTTTATAAAAAAGCCTACCAATTATAACATGATTTAACTCATGGTTAATGAAAAAAATTGAACATATGTAAACTATTTAAAAACTTATTAATTTTACCTTGATAAAATTGCAAATTACGTTATCCTATAGCATTTAAAAATTAACCGTTAATAGTGCAAATTTATGTCAAATTCCCCTGTATTTACGCCAAATTATGATAAAACTGCCCAACAATACACCCAAATTATCCAAGATTGTGGTGAAGATTTGACCAGAGAAGGGTTGGTAGATACGCCAATGCGTGCCTCAAAAGCCTTTTATTATCTGACTCGCGGTTATCACCAATCTTTGGACGTGGTGGCAAATAATGCTATTTTTCCATCAGACAATCCAGAAATGGTTTTGATACAAAACATTGAATTTTATTCATTGTGTGAACACCATTTACTGCCGTTTTATGGTGTGGCACATGTAGGCTACTTGCCCGATGGTAAGGTTTTGGGATTATCAAAAGTTGCTCGCATTGTGGATATGTATGCAAGACGCTTGCAAATCCAAGAAAATCTGACCAAACAAATTGCCGAGGCGATTCAGGAGCTGACTAATTGTCGTGGGGTGGCGGTTGTGATGGATGCTAGTCATATGTGTATGATGATGCGAGGAGTTGGTAAACAGCAATCCACAACCAGAACACTAAGTACACTTGGGGATATGACAACAGATAAACAAGCCAAAACTGAATTTTTAGCGGCTATTCCAAAGCGGCAGCCAGCTTTTTAATGTATGGTTATTGTCAAGTTTTGGATTGGGATTTTATTTTAAAATATTAACATGGTTACCTAAACTGATTACAAACATTCAAAGATACGTGCTGATTGCATAAACATGTTCAGCACCACCATAATTTTACAGTCTAAAGATTAAAATCAAATCAAGCCTGATAATGGCTATTCTTTATTTGTGTTTTTTTAAAAACATTCGTTCAGCCACATCACTTAACGCATTCATTTCAGAAAGTAAAAACTGCATACGTTTTTCACCATAAGCACAAAAAACCTGATGACTGAATTCATTGGCTTTTTGGGCAAGAGGTAACGCATACTCCTTACCTTTTTGGGTAAGACTAATAAACTTTTCACGCTTATCGTCTGGATTTTCCTTTATAACCAAAAAACCATTATTTATCAATGTCTTACAAATACTAAATACAGTTTGTTTGGGTAAATACCATTCAATGGCAATTTGTTTTTGGGTGCAACTGCCTTTGGTTGCTAATGTATAGAGAATGGCAAACGTGTTGTAATTCAGCCCTTGCTGTTTTATCCAAGTTTCAATAAAACTTTCAATACGGCTAATACTGGCATCTAATTGGTCAAGATAGCCTGATGTAAGATACTGATTTGTCATAGATTTCCTAAATTTAATTGACGTTTCTATAATAATAAATTTTCGGACTAATTTCAAGACAAATTTAAAATTGGTGGTTTAAATAATAGGTGATTCTTATCAATCTGAAATATTTATTTACATTTATTAGTACAAATGTTTTCTATTATTTATCCATTAAAAATTTGGATTGCATCTTTATATAAAAAATAACTTAAAATTCAATAGGTTAAATTTTAATAAAATAATATTATAAAAAAATTATTTAAAAATTGTCGATAAAGGGTATTAAATCTTAGATATTTGGTAATAAAAATAATAAATGGCACATAAATTGCATTTCAAAAATGAAAGGTTAGTTTCAATGTCCAGACTGCAGTTTGATTGCGATTGTGTTACAAAAATACGCATTTTTGGTCGAATATCATTCTTTATATTGAGCTTATGAATCATAACCAGATTGTTAACCAATGTTAGGTGGAATATTAATGAATAAGATTTTTAAAATTGTTTGGAGTGAGGCGGTTGGTGCTTTTGTGGTGGCATCAGAATTGGCAAAAGGACATACAAAATCAACAACAGTGAAAAAAACAGCAACTGGTTTAAAAATTTTATTTCGTTTAACAGCGTTGGCGGTTGCGGTTTGGGGTTCGGTAGGAACGGCTTGGGCGGTGGTTGCGCCTACTGGTCAAGTTGCCACTGGTTCCGGTAGTGAAACGGCGGTGAATGGCGCTGACGCTAGAGGTACAGGCGCTGTTGCAATTGGTACTTTTGCACGTGCAGGAACAAAGACCGCACCTCCTCATGGTATAAACACGGGTACTATTGCAATCGGTGGTAGCGATTCAGGTACGGCTACGTATGCTGATGGCAATAATGCGATTGCTATCGGTACGAGTGCGAATTCAAATGGGGCTAAGGCGACGTCTATCGGTTCGGATGCGATTGCCTCGGATCAATTTGCGACCGCTTTGGGTGGTCGCGCCGAGGCGAAGGCGCGGGGTGCGACAGCCATTGGCGGCTGGACACAGGCTACAGGCCAGTTTGCGGTTGCGATTGGCGGTAGTGATCGCTTTGGGCGAGATAATAACACAGAGTTGAATGATGGTAGTGGTGCAACTTTGGCTTCTGGGGATCGCAGTACCGCCATTGGTCGGCGCGCGAAAGCTTCCGGCAATGATACGCTTGCTTTTGGTACAAACGCAGAAGCAACCGGAGTAGATGCAGTTGCTTTTGGGACGAACGCGAATGCATCAATTCTTAAATCAATTGCTATTGGTAAAAATACACAGGCAACGGGAGAGGCTTCCATTGTTATTGGTAGCGATGATCATATTTATGGCGAGATTAAAGCAAGCTCTAGACAAGGTATCGCCATCGGTACAGGAGCAAAAGCAACAGGTGCAACCCAAGCAGTTGCCATCGGTCCAGATGCTATTGCCTCAGGCACGCAATCAACTTCTATTGGTAACAATACCCGTGCAACAGGGGATTCATCCATTGCTATCGGTGGCGACGATTGGAATATCGTACGAACCAAACAAGTTGAGGCAGCAGGAAATAAACAGGTTCATGAGGTCTTTCAAGAACTAACAGGCATGAAAATGCGGGCAGATAGTGGCTCAACATTTAAAGGTACAACTTCCGCCGATGCCGCTGTTGCAGTAGGTGTCAAAGCCTATGCTAAAGGTGTGTTGTCTACCGCCTTTGGTTCAGGTACTTCCGCGACCGGTCTGGGTGCGTCAGCGTTTGGTGTGGGTGCAGAAGCCAGCAAGGATAAATCAGTTGCCATTGGTGCAGGGTCTAATACAAGTACAAATGCGACAGCTGTAACAATCGCAACAGTTAATGATGTTACTTACAGCAGTTTTGCGGGAACGGCACATATTACTGAAGGTTCACAGGTTTCTGTGGGTAGAGTAGGTTATGAGCGCCAAATCAAACACGTCGCACCGGGTGAAATTTCTGCTACTTCCACCGATGCTATTAATGGTAGCCAGCTTTATCACGTGGCTTCTCAAGCAGCTAATCCGCTCAAATTTGACGGTGATAGAGGCACAACGGTTGAACGTAAACTTGGTAACACGCTCAACGTTAAAGGCGGTGCAATTGGTACGCTTACTGATAATAATATTGGTGTGGTAGCTGACAACGCCAACAATACTTTGGGTTTGAAGCTTGCACAAAACGTTAATTTGGGTGCTACAGGTAGTCTGCAAACCGGCAGCACAACTATAAATGACAATGGTGTTGCCATCACCGGCGGTCCAAGCATCACCAAAGCTGGCATCAGCGCAGGCAATAAACCAATCACCAACGTCGCAAGCGGTGGCACCACCGACAGCAACGCCGCTAATATCGGCGACGTTAAAAAAGCCGCTGCCGCCGCC
>NZ_JBUXLH010000010.1:0-100201 GCF_055193055.1 Moraxella sp. I5G
CAACAGTGAATTTGGATTTGTGTGGGATATACCAGTACCCAATCATATTAAGCATCCAATTGTGGGGATTAGTTTTAAATACGGTGTTGGTTACGCACAGTTATCATTTAAACAAGATAATAAACGTATTGCAAGGGTATTTATTGCAATACATAAAAAAGAGTTTTTAAAACATTATCCGCAATATAGTCATAATAAAAGCCATCAGGATTTACTAATTGATGTATGCACAAAAGAACCATTTAAGATTTTATTTTTTGATATAAACCCGTCAATTAGACAAACAGGATTGGGTCTGGAAATATTTAATAAAAATGGTGAATTAATTTATGACTCAGATTTACCAACACTATCATTTCCGCACGATTTATATAGCAATGCTGATAACTATCGTACTATTATCATCTGTAAAATCTTTTTCCCATTTAGTTATTTTGCGACTACAGGTTCAGCTCAAGCACCTATAAGAGTTGCTTTAGCCAGAAAACACTCTCCATTACTCTTTATGGGTACTAGATTACAATGGACATCTGAAGCAGTTCATTTACTAAACAAGATTGATAAGAATTACTTACCATATTTCCCTGAACACATATTAAATTATTTATTGAGATTTGAAGATTTACATGAATTTAATTCTTGTCTATTAGCTAGTTATTAGTAATAATTTAATCTATGAATCCTTACCATTTGGTAAGGATTTTTTTATTATATCAACCATTTATGCTTATAATGTTTTTATTTTTAGGAGAGATTATGGAACATCATAGTTTATCTTTAGCATGGGGTATAAAAGTGTTTGGGGTTATTATAGGGGCTATATTTGCTTTAACTCTGACAGGTGATATAGATGAAAAACAACGACTACATTTAAATTTATCAGTTATATCTAAACTATCTTTCAGTGCTTTCTTTGGTTTAACTACAGGTGAATTTATTGTAGATAATGCTATTACATGGGAACTCTCTGTAATGGGTCAATCTTTCATTTCTTTAATGATGTCTGTATTTGGTATGTTAGTTGTAGGTATTGTATATCAATCACTATTAATAACATTTCATCGTAAAAAGCTATCAGAAATTGTTGAAGAAGTTAAAACAACATTTAAGAATATCATTAAGTAGGTGTTATATGGTTTATATTGATTGGGTTAAATTAAGAAAACATTTTGGTAAATTAAACCAAAAACAAGTAGATGGTTTTAATCATATTATAGAAAGCACTAATAGTTATAATATAAACGCAGTAAAAACAGCTTATATTTTAGCTACAGCATGGCATGAAACAGCTAAAACCATGCAACCTATAGAAGAGTATGGTAAAGGTCGTGGTAAGCGTTATGGTAAGCATATAGACATCAATGGTACTGTTTATACTGGTTTAAAACATATTTATTATGGTAGGGGATATGTACAACTAACTTGGCTTACTAATTATGTAAAATTAGGTAAGAAACTAAACATAGACTTAGTAAATAAACCAGAATTAGCATTAGACCCTAAGCATGCCAGTGATATTATGTGTATTGGTATGTTAGAAGGTCTATTTACTGGTAAATCATTAAATATGATTAAATCCAGTAAAGATTATGAACAAGCAAGAAAGATTATTAATGGTATGGATAAATCCAGTTTAATTGCTAGTTACGCTAATAAATTTTTAGATTGTTTATCTGAGTCTTAATAAAAAACCCTAGTTATTACTAGGGTTTTATTTTATTTATCTAAATACTTTGCTACTAATTTAGACCATGTTTCAAATTGGTCTAAATTAGCTCTAATACTATCTATAGATAACCATTCTGGATTAATTATTTCATTCTTATCTGGTTTAATCATATCTGGATTATCTAATTCAACCATCATTAATAAACCAATATGAACTTTAGATACATTATCATATTTAGATATAATTAATTTATTTAAGTTTACTGGTTTAATAGATAGTCCTAATTCTTCTTGTAATTCCCTACAAGCAGGTTTGATTACATCTAGGTAGTTTTCTATGTCTTCTGGTTCTATATGCCCACCAAAGCCAATAGAACGCTTACCAAGCAATCTATCTTCCTTACCCTTACGATAATAAGATAAATATTTATCACCACATTTAACAATAATATATGGTAATAACTGTGGAAATTGTTCACCAATATCAAAATATTTAGGTTTTTTACCATCTACAATGGTTCTATCAAACCAATAATGATTACTAGGTAATTCTTCAATATGAATAATACCCACTTCATTTGGTAAATCATTTCTATTTAAACACAATACTTTCATTTAGACACTCTCTGTAAATTGTATTGATATATTTCATTTATTTTACTGGCTAGTAATTCAGCTTGTTTTCTATCTTTAATTACTTTTCCATCTATATTCACCCAACCATTATGTTTAGGTGAATATACTAATTCACCTTTACCTACAATAACATTTTTATCCCCTTCAAATTCTTTGTATTTATGTTTTAGTCTATGAAACATATATTCTCCAATTATGAAAGATTATATAGTGTATCATTAACTAACTGTTTAATCTCTAATTTACTCATATTATTTTTTAAAGTAATTGGATTACTCCAATCAGGGTAATATAAATCTAATTGAGCTGATAATTTTACTGTATCGTGTTTTAATTCCTTTAATTCTTGCCATTGCATACATTTAATTAAATTATCATTTACCCATTTAACAATAGATAAATCATCTTTTATTAAAAGATAAATAGCATCGTGAATTAGTGCTACTGGAAATATGTCTGTAGGATATTTAGCCCATACAAGCTCCATAAATGCGTTTACAGCACGATTAGTTAATAAACCGTAAGATTGTCCACTAATTGCATTACCTAGTGTTCTAGCTTCTTTAGTGGCTTCTTTAGGTGTCTTAGTAGTATCTAATACTGTTTTACTTAATACAGGGGTTCTTATTCTTAAACCAAAAGCACTATCAATATAGCCTTGTTTAGTAGCTAATTGGATTTTATCTTTAACCCAGTTATCTGATTGCTTATACAATTCATGGTAGTTCTTTTCTATTTGTTTGGCTTCTTCTTCACTAAAACCATTGTCCATTAATGTAAGATAAGAACCACCATAAGCTAAAGCAAATGATGGTGCTTTAGATAGTTGTCTTAATTCTGGATATTTAGTTTTAATAGAATTAATGCTCTCTACAGTATCTGTAATATCTGGCATTCTGTCTTTAAAATAGTAATATGCTCTTAAACAATGGCTATCATAACCATCAGTATATACTTTAAGTTTATTTGGGTCTCTAGTTACTAAAGCATTTACATAATCTTCTAGGCTAGAAAAGTCAGCACCAACAAATATAAAACCTCTTGGTGCTTTAAAACATTTTTTAATGACTTTCCCATATACACTATTACTAGGTATATTCTGTAGGTTTGGGCTATTACTAGACATACGACCACTTACTGTACCATTTAAATTAAAGCTACCTTGTAAGTAGTGATGGTTATCTCTTTCAAATGCTTCAAGCATAGCAGGTATATAGGTTGTCAGTATCTTTTTACATTTATTACGCTCTAATAGATGTGTAATAACTGTATGTTTGTCTTTGTATTTCTCTAAAGTAGAACTTGATGTAGATGGTTGTTTACTATCTGTATAATCAGTTATAGGTAAACCAAGCACTTTATATAACAAATGCTGTAAGTGCTTATTACTATTTGCATTAAATGGGTAATCTTTTACTTTATCTAATGTATGTTGCTTGGTTTTAAGTTTAGAATTAATAGATACAAGCTCCAGTAACTGTAAATCTTTTTTAGCTTGTATTACTGCTTTATCAGATATAATCGCTTTATAATGTATATCAAAGATACCTTCTAACTCATCTCTAGCTTTTTTGACTTGGTTTATATCAATCGGTAAACCAATCAATTCCATCTCAATGATTACCTTTAATGAAGGTATCATAAGCTCTTTATAGATAGTTTCTTGATTATCTTTACACATTAGTGGGTAATACTTATCAAAGACAAACCAAGTAGCTAAAGTATCTAATAAGTTGTATTCTAATAGTACAGCATGACAGTTCTGGTTAAAGTCAATCGCATAATTACCTACATATTCATGACTTAGTTCTTTCAAACCAAGTTGATTACCTTGTGTGTTATTAGTAGCTAGATAAGTGATAACTTTAGTATCATGTATCTGTTTACACATGGTTTTTAAGCCATATATCAATCCAAACATATCATGACTATTCTTCATAAAACAGTTGTAGATGATATGTTTTATATCAAAAGTAGCGTTATGATAGATGACAATTCCTTTATACTCTTCAAAGAACTCTTTTATCTTTTTAGTATCATTAACTTTAAATACCATTCCACTGTGTTTATCCCAAGCAAAAGCTATAGACAGTATCTTACTACCTAACTTTAATCCAGTGGTTTCAATATCACAAACAATCATAGGGTATTGATGTAGTCTGTTTAGATTATCATCATAATATGCAGTTTGTATGACATTATCACCAAGATTAGTGTAAGTACCTTTTAAATGGTTATTTAACGTATCTACAGATAAATTCAATCTATCTAACTGGTTTGGATTATATAAACACTGTCTGTAATTTACTCCATAAATTACTTTTAAATGTTCAAATCCCTTCAATTTACAAGGCAATACATACCCTATATGTACATCTGCTTTGGTTTGCTTAGTTAATTTCTTAAATAATTTAGCATCTAATACATACAGTGTATTTATTCCTAAACCAGTAATATAAGGTAGTAATTTATATACATCTATATCATCAGGTAAACCAAAAACAATAGATTCATCTATAGGATAGTACTTTCTTAGTTCAGTATCATCTAAAGCATTTTCTTTAATAAAAATAGCTACACTTGGTGTAGCTGAATACTGTATATGTTTCATAGCTTTTCTAATAACTCCATTTGATTATATATCTGTAAAACTTCTTTTGGTATATCATCATTAGGTTTAATTGGGTTTTTACCCAATACACTCTCTTGTAAACTAGGTGTTAAACATTTTTGTAGTTCTGAATAGTCATAATAAGATTTACTTGCTATGTAATTAAATATAGTATTAACCATTTCTGTATATTTATCTCGTTTTTCAATATAGTCATCTAAAATATGTTTTAAATGTTTCGGTAGTGGTTTATTATCCCCACTACCAAACAATTCACCACCATGTATAAATGCACAACCGTGTTCATTAAGAACTTCTTGTAAAGTTTTATCAATATGTTCTTTATATGGTTTACAAATATACCTGCATACTGTTTTACAGAATACTGTATTACTTTTCATAAATCACCTGTGAAAATTACTTGTTGTTTAGCACGACTAATAGCAACATATAACATTCGTGCTAAATCCAGTGTAGATTTAATATGACTAAAATTTTGTAAATCTATATAAACTTTATTATAAGTGCTACCTTGTGCTTTGTGGGTTGTTACAGCATAAGCAGGTCTAACATCGCAAATATACTTTTCAAAGAAATTCTTACGATAATCTATAATGCTTTGTTGTCCTTTATCTGGGATAAAACCAACAACATCACGATAACCTACAAAGGTTAGTTCTACACCTTTAACACCTGCTAAATAGCCTTGTTCTATGGTATCAATTTCAACAACAGTATCTGTTTTAATACCTTGAAAGTAAGTATTCATTACTAAGGTATCACCTACTTCATAGTGGTCTCTATTCATCTTTTTATTAAATAAAAAAGTGTTATAGGTTTTAACTTTACTGTTAGTAGCACAAATCACTTTATCAGTATCAGCTAAATTCTTAATAGTTTCTTTAAATTCTTTTCTTTCTAAACGTACAAAACTATTTGATTCTTTAATCTTAGGAAAACTATTTCTAATAGGGTCAATAATGTATTCTCTTATCTTACATACATAATCACCTATTTCTTTATTTTCTTGTCTGATTGGTTTGGTTAGTCTAACCAAAGGGAAACCACAATTAAACACAACACTTTCATCATTTACTGGTTTTAACTGTGCTTCATCACCCATAAATATAAACTGACAGTTACTGGTAATAGACTTTATAGTAGAGAATAAACCACTACCAATAAAGCTACATTCATCAATAACAAATAAACAGTCTGAAAATAGTTTTAAGTGATTTGGGATACTTTGTTTAAAATAAATACCGAAATATCTATGTACCGTTAGTACTGGTACACCTAAAGTATCTGCTAATACTTTACATGCTTTATTGGTTGTTGCTAAATAAACAATATTTTTAGGTTTTGTATTACTTAAACCATTTAATAAAGTAATTTTCTTTTTATAATCAGCAATAATATGTCTAATAGTAGTTGTTTTACCACTACCTGCTATACCTGATAAAACTATATAAGGTTCATCAGCTAACAGTAATTTAACTATTTGCTCTTTTGCTTGATTTTGTTCTTCAGTTAGTTTCATAATTTCCCCAGTAACTTTGCTTGTTTTATTCGCAATGCTTGCTCTTTAGCCCATTTGGTAAGGTTAAATGTTTTATTAAGCATAGTGGTGTGGTACTGTAAATCAGATGAATAACTATATACCCAATTACCACTAATATAGGGTACTTGATTGAATATATACCCAGTAGGGTCATCGTAATTACTGACTAACAGTTCTCCAGAATCATCTAGGTAAATCAACATAAATTACTTTTCCATATTTAATTTTAAATGTTGGATTATTAAACACTAACCAAATAACTGGTTTATTTGGTTTAATAACAGTATTAGTATTAAACTCACCATCAGTGATAACAATACAAGCCACAGAATCGCTTGTATTGAACTCTTCAATAGCTACTGATGGTTTTGTACCACCATAACCTTTACATTCAATATAACGCAATTCAGAAGCATTCTTGAGTGTTTTATTTACTTGTATCTTATGGTCAAAAAGAATTAACTGTAATCTGTTTGGTTTAACTTGTTTAAATACCTGTTTTAGTTCATGTATAAATGTATTAAACTGTTTATCTGTAATACTTCCTGATGTATCAATAGCAAAAGTAATCTTAGATAAATCTTGTGAATAAAGAGATGGTAAATATACTGGTAAGAAACGTCTATTAGGTCTATTAAAACTGTATCTATTTTTAGACAGTTCTTGTAAAAACTTTCTTAATACAATTCTCCAATTAACTAAAGGTTTTAATTTAGAATCTAAATACTTTCTTACTTGGCTTGGAATACTATCTGAATAACCACGCATACAGGTGATATGACTAGCTTGGGTAATAATTTCATCAACTGTTTCTTCATCTGGATTTGGGATAATATCTTGATTAAATTCATTGTCATCTTCTTCTGGTAATAGTTCATATATTTCTTCAGTAGATAAACCAGTGTATTGTTCATCGTATAAACCACCATCAGGCATAATAAAGCCTTGTTTAATTAAATATTCATTAATAACATAATCACCTGCTTTGTTATATCTAATTGGGTCTCTTTTTTGGATTCTACTAACATGATGTAATACAACGTGCATTACTTCATGTAGTAATAAGAATATTTGTTCTTGTTGGTTTAATTGTTTAAAGAATTTTTCATTAATTAATATCTGTTTACCATTAGTAGCACCAGTAGGTACACTGGTGCTATAGCTAGTATCTAATTGACTTAATACTGTTCCTAAAAATACTACTCTATTATCTAATAATATTTTAGCTTTAATTTCATCTAGCATAATTTTTCACTCACTTTAGTAAACCAATCATACATATGTTCAATTAAGATATTTACATCATTAGCTTTAATTGTACGCATAGCAATGATTTGTAAATCAATTGGAAATCTTTCAAAGAATGTTTGTAAAGTGTTTGCATTGGTTCTATCTACTTGTTCAGCTACCATTAATAATAATGCCCACTTAGTACCTAATTCATTTGGTAAATCAATTAGTGGATTATCAATAATTTCTTTTAGTGTAGGTAAATCTTTATAGATTTGTGTGTAAGCAATAAATTCATTAGCTACACCATCACCTACTAAACCAGAACAAATAATTTTATTAGGTTCTGCAATAGAAAGGACTTTACTTAACATTTCCCATGTTCTAGGGGAAGCATAAGGTTCTGTACTATCTGGATTAAATGTATATAGTGCTGTTGGTTTAAAATTGATGTATGAGATAATACGCTTATCAATGTCGTTTGTAATAGCCCATTCAACCCAATCATCAATATTTAATTCTAAATTAAAATGAACAAATCTTGAGATTAATGCACTACTCATTGGATTAACAATTGCATTATCTGTCTCTAAGTTCCCAGCAGATACAATTAGGCAGTTATTGTGTAGTTTATGCTGTCCTATTTCTCTATCTAAAACCAGTCTATAAGCACTAGCTTGTACAGATAGGTTACAACTGTTAAATTCATCTAAAAATACTAACCAACCTTTATACCCTGTTGGAATAGGGTCAGACTCAATAGGGAATGTGTCTAATGGTTTATAGGTTGCTTTATTGCCTGTTAATACAGGAAATCCAATTAAGTCTGTTGGTTCTAATTGACTTAAACGTACATCAATTAGTTTAAGATTAAACTTATCAGCAATGTTTTTAACAATACTGGATTTACCCAATGCTGGACTACCTTTGATGAAGGGTACTAATTTACTCTTTAATACAGTAGGTAAAAGTTCTGTAAGCTGTTTTGGTGTAACTTGCATAATTGCTCCTAAAAAAAAAAGGAAACCAAATAAATTGGTTTCCAAAAAAAAAAAACCACAAAGGCGAACGAAGTTCGCCCTGTGGTTATATTTAACAAATAGCATAGTTACTATTTCTTATATATTCTGCAATACTTTCTCCCTTATCAATAGTATCTTCAGAACCATATAATTGATTGCAGATGTCTTCAATTACGGTACTTTCAGATAATTCAGCTAATATCTCTTTATAGTGAAATCTTAATTGATTACAGTGGTTAGCATGACAACCAAAGCTATCATGAATACATACAATGTCAAAAGGTTCATGTGTTAGAACCATTTCAAGAATATGTATGAGTTTATCAATCAATTCTTTAGGTAATTCATTGGCTTTATCTGTAATAGTGTTTAATTCAGTTATATCAGCCATCTGTGTTTTATTCCATCTAATTACGATACCTAAGCTATTATTTACTGTCGGATTAGACACAGATTTAAG
Organism: Moraxella sp. I5G; assembly: GCF_055193055.1. NCBI lineage: Bacteria > Pseudomonadati > Pseudomonadota > Gammaproteobacteria > Moraxellales > Moraxellaceae > Moraxella > Moraxella sp. I5G. Next base: position 9,189 of record NZ_JBUXLH010000010.1, read on the forward strand.
AGCTAATAATGCTCTTTTGATTTCCGTTGGATTATAGTTACATCTACGCACTAATGTACGCAATAAGTAACCGTCTATGCTATGAACTACATTAGCAGGATTAGATAAACCATAAGATTTATTCTTTTGTTCTCTAATAATTACATTAGGCATATAATCCCAACTATCTAAATTAATTCTTTTATTTACAGATTCTATTACTGGACAATATACATAATGACCATCAGGTAAATACCAATCATGATAATCTCTTTTAGGATTCCATGAATTTAATAATATATTTAATAATTCATAAGCACCTTTACATTCTGTTTCTAAAGTTTTATAAAAAGCCTTTAATGCTTTTGGATTAGGAAACACTGTTTCTGGTACTACTTTACTGCCGTAGAAGGCTGTCATAACAGCTTCTTTAGCATCTTTTCTTGATACAGTAATACCCTCATTCAAATAGGTGTTCATACGCTCTGTAATAAGCGTATAAGCGTCTTTACGACTATCTGGGTCTATTAGGTTAGTTAGATAACCACCCTTATGACAACGCATTAAAGCACTCATAATTTGTAAACCAGAACAAGTAGCATCTAAAGCCACTATATGACCTATTGGTTTATTGTATGAATTTCTTAATGCTGTTACTGCTTTAGCATATAACAAAGGTTCTTCTGCATTATCTTCTAATGCTTCTAATCTGTTTATATTGGTTTTAACCCAATTAACTCTTTCTTCAAAGGTTAATTTATCTAAACCATAATGATTAGCTATATCAATGGCTAAGTATTGTCTTGGATTAAATGTTTTATTTAAGTGCATAATTAATTTCCTTTAATAAATTAAAACCAGTAAATAAATACTGGTTTATTTAATAATATAATCAGGGTATATATCATCAAATGATATACCAATTCTTTCTAATGCTTGGTTTATAGTTTCATTAGGTTTTAATATACTTACTGAATATCCATTAAGTAATATAATATCTGCTAATAATGAAATATTTTTATAGCTTACAAATTTATAAATCATAAATCACCTTTTACATATTCTGTTACTGCTAATGTTAAACAAGCCTTATCAAAACTTGTACCTTGTGTATTGAAATGATAACCCTTTGAATACACTCTACCTCGTTTATCTACTGCATGTGTGAAATGAAATGACCGTGTATCTAAATACTCAACAAAGTATTCAAATTGTTCTTTAGTGCTTTCATGTTCTTTATCAGTATCTAAACTGCATACTGATAAATCCAGTTTATAAGCTGTTCTATTTAAAGTATTTAATACATCTAGGCTAATACATTTATCATGATAATTTTCTTTATCACCTAGTATTAGTTTTGATGTACTTACTGTTTTTAGTGCAGAAGAATTATTATGTATTAATTTTCTTGGTTTGTAGGTAATTGGTGGTAATACACATTGATGGTATATTCTACTTAATATACTTTCAGGTAATTCTAAACCATGTTTAATTATACGTTTATTATCATGGGTAATATCCCATATAATTAAATCAGTTATATCCATGCAGTGTAATATATCTGCATTGGTTTGTATTGATTGTGCTTTATCCATGTTAGGATACTCAATAGCACAACATACATTGACTAAAGGGATATAATCATCTGCAATTAAAACCAATGTAGTTAATATATTTAATATTAATTCTTGATGGTTTTCTAATTGAGATAATCTGTTATTCTTACTTTCCCAATGGTCAGTGTTACAGTAATCTACTAGGTTATCTGTACATAGATTAATATCATCTATGTAATTATCTAATATATACTGTTTAATATCTTTTTTAATATGTATAGGGTGTAGTAAGTGTTCAATATTCATATACTGTTCCTATCAACAAAATAAAAGAAAACCAGTAAATATAAATTCACTGGTTTATTATCTAGTAGTTTAGTAGGTTACTGCAACAAATCTATCATCTAATATATCTGCTAAGATTGGTTTAACATCAATCCAATTTAATTCACCTGCACCACAACCTGCTCTAGGTAGTATTACCTTTTCCCAGTCATGATTATTAGCTAGTTCTACTAATTCATGTGCTGATTTTTCTATAATAGATATATCAGCTTTACAAGCCCAACCAGCAATAATATCGCCTATGTTAAACTTCATGTGTCTTACATAGTCATCATGCGATGTACATACTTTAGATATTGGTTTCACAGGATAGGAAATTATTGCTGGTCTATTATCTGTTTCTTCATAAATTAGATGTACTTTGTTACCTTCATTAAGGACTAAATTACCTAAATCGTGTGATATATTGGGTATATAACTCTTAATCTGTTTGGCTATACCCCTACCCATAACACACTCACCATTACGCTTAACAAACCCATTGGTTGTTACACATAAGGCATTACAAAACATGGTTAGCATATTACCTTTATCTTCTAACATAATAAACTGTTCCTTTATAAACAAAAACCAAATAAAATAAAAAAAAAAAACCAGCAATTAATTAATCACTGGTTTTTAATTTTATATACTTAGCTCTCTTATTACATATATTTTATACATATAATCATTGTCTTTGTACTTGTTGATGATTTCTTGTTTGTTATGTGCAAATTCATAACAAACGATTCCATTATTAAGCACAACTAAAAATTCTTTTAACTTTTTCATATAAAACCTTATTAATAAATAAATAAATAAACTATTTATACTAAAATAGCAAACATAACCGTATTGCTACAGTTATGTTGCTATTGCTGATGTTACCAATCAAACTCAACTTCAGTTTGAGTGCCTTGCTCACCATGCTCAACTACTTCAAATGACAGTAGTTTAGTTAGGTTAGATAATTGTTCTTCAGTAGCGTTTGCTACTTTGGATTGTATGTTATTATTACCAAACAATCCGATACGTCCTAATGTTCTTAAACCTTGCTTAGTCTGGATGTAGACAATAAGGTCATTAGCTGGTTTCTTACCGTTAGTAGTTTCAGTTTCAGTTTCAGTGAATTGCTTTTGTGTATTACGTGCCATACGTATGTTCCTATATTAAGTTTAGTGATATACAGTTAATTAAATAACTGCCAGTTTAGCTGTATTGCCAAACCTTTTTAGAGAGCGATAACGATAGGAAATACAATTACACCAAACAGTACAGGCTAAAGGAACTGACAAACCAAAATGAAGGGAATTTAAGGAAGTTTTTAAACAAGGAAACGAACCTGTACTGTTTGTAATTGTGTTTGTGTTTGTGTTTGTGTTAAGAAATAAATTATTGTGTATTATTAAATAAATAAAAATACCCTAATCCAAAGGATTAGGGTATTTATTTTATTTAGTTTTTGATTGCTTTTTAATATCATCTCTCCAATTATCAACTTCAGTTTCAATCACTTCAAGTGATTTATCAACGATGTTAAATATTCTGCGAATAGGGTTAAAGATTTGTTTACCGATTACAAATAAGCAAACAATACCAAAGATAAAGATAAGAATATCCATAGTGGACTCCATTAAACGTTATAGCAAAATCGCTATATACAGAGTGATAACGATAGGGAATAAGAATCCTTTTATACAGCTACCATAGGGGGGATAACTTACCAAAGAATGAACAAGACAGTAAGGACTGACTATAAACCTATATTACATACTCTATAAAAAGTTGGATATTTAATATACTTATGTACTCTATTTATACTGGTTTATAGTCTTTAATACACTAAACCAATACAATGTAGTTTTATCTAAGGGTTTTTATGATTGAGTTTCTTGGTTGGTGTGTTGTTGTTTCTTTTTGTTTTGGTACTGGTTTATTTGGTTTATTAATATCTTTTATAATTGGTTTCTTTTACCCTTTAATGTGGATTGTTACAGCTATTCAAGTTGTTATTATTTTTTTGGCTATTTTACATAATAAATATTAAGCAAACCCACAAAAGCGTACGAAGTACGCTTTATTACCTTATAAGGTAAGTTACTCTATAATTAATATAACGTTATGTATATTTTTATTGTTATAAGTGATTGATTTTATTATATAAATAAAAAGAGATTTATACCGTAATTAGTATAAATCTCTTTGCTTTTTTACCACATTTGGTATAATTTTCTTTACTTAATCAACTCCAAACCAACTATGGATAACGCTTATGATACAACCTAAAGCCAAAAATATCAATATAGAATTTGAGACAGTAAGTTATATGCGTAAAAGACGTAAGATAAGAGTTCCTATGTATAGAATGATTTCATTAAGTGGTGAGTATAAAGACAGTGAATATACAACACAACAGGGTAAAGATTTATTGGTTACTTTATCTGGTTTATCTTCATTGGCTTTTAGAACATTTGTAGAACTTCATCAATGTTATTCTTCTTCTACTGGTTTTAGTGTAGTGGTTAGTTCCAATAAAACCAATACACAGAAAAAAGATTTTAGTAATGGATTTAAAGAATTAAACCAAGCTGATATAGTTAAAAAATATAAAAAACTAACTTATATACTTAATCCAAGAATGTACATTAATCCACAACAGTATGATGATTTATGTTCTTTATGGGATAGTATCTAATTGCTTCTGTAATGCCTTGTGTTGGGTTTTAGAAATAAAATGGTGTAATTGTATATGCTGATATATAATGTTTAACTACAGCGTTTATATGAGTATATACAATGATTTCACAAGAAGTATTACAAAGATGTTTACCAAAGAAATATAAAGTAAACCAAGAATTATTAGATAATATCAGTCAAGTTTTATCTGAACCAGAATTATTTGATACCTATAGAGAAAACTTTATAGGCTATATGGATATATTAAATGATGGTAAATATAAAATTAAAGATTATATTAGTGCTGTTAAATACTGTACGCATAAGTTAATGGGTCATAGTAATATTGATAGCTTTATTAAAACATTTCCTGATAGATACCAAGCTATGCTAAATAAAGGGTATCCAGTTAAAGATATTAATAGTTATGTAACGGTTTATAATAAATCAAAGTTAGTTACTAAAATATTAGAACAAGCTATGATACCTACTTGGATTTTAAACCAAGATTTATATCAAAAAGCAATTAATGTACAAGCAGATTTAATGATGAATGCACAGAGTGAGAAAGTTAGGAGTGATTCAGCAAATAGTTTATTAATACATTTAAAACCACCAGAAGTAAGGAAATTAGAATTAGATATTGGTGTTAAAAAGAATGATGATATAGAACAGTTAAGATTGATTACAGCAGAACTAGCAAGCCAACAAAGAAGATTAATACAAAGTGGTGTTAGTAATGTTAAAGATACTTTAGAAACCAAATTAGTTATTGAACATAAAGAGATTTAAAATAATCTCTTTTTTATTGGTTTAATTATGAAAGTAAGTGAGTATTTAGCTAAAGTAAACTATAAACTAGATGATACTTATGTTCCTAGTGAGTTTGCTATTGAGTTTGTAAATTTTATTAAATTGGTTAATGGAAATGAAGGTGAAGAAAATAAAACACCTGTTATCCATTATAAAATGTTAGACAGTATGGTTTCAGATGACACTCAAATTGCTAATATGATTTTTCGTGGAGCTAGTAAAAGCACTCTTTTTGGTGAGTATTTATTTCTATATTTGGGTGTTTTTAATTGTTTACCTAATTTTGGTAAAGTGGATTTAGCAATTTATGTTACTGATAGTATTGATAACGGTGTTAAATCTATGCGTAAAAATATTGAGTATAGATGGGAAAATAGTGAATTTTTAAAAAAATATATACCAAAAATAAAATTTACAGACATTCGTTGGGAGTTTACTAACTTATCTGGTGAGAGTTTTATTGTTAAGGCTTATGGTAGTAAATCAGGTATTCGTGGTACTAAAGAAAAAGGTAAACGACCTAGATTAGCAGTCTTAGATGACTTGGTTAGTGATGATGACGCTAGAAGTCCTACTGTATTACAGAGTATCAAAGATACAGTACATAAAGCAGTAGAGTATGCGTTACACCCAACTAGATTTAAAAAGATATGGTTAGGTACACCATTTAATGCAAATGACCCTTTATATGAAGTAGTAGAGAGTGGTGCTTGGAAAGTAAATGTATTTCCAGTATGTGAAAGATTTCCTTGTAGTAAAGAAGAATTTAAAGGAGCTTGGGAAGATAGATTTACTTATGAATTTGTTAAAGAAAAATATGAAACAGCATTAGCACTGGGTAAAGTTGATAGTTTTTACCAAGAACTTATGTTACAGATTTTAAGTGATGATGACAGATTAATTTTAGATAGCGATATACAGTGGTATAACTCAACACATTTATTAGATAAACAATCTAGTTTTAATTTTTATATTACAACAGATTTTGCTACATCAGAAAAACAATCAGCAGATTATTCTTTTATATCTGTTTGGGCAGTAAATCATAAAGGTTTTTACTTTTGGGTTGATGGTATTTGTGCAAGACAGACAATGGATAAAAATATTGATGACTTATTTAGACTGGTTTCACAATATAACCCACAATCGGTAGGTATAGAAATATCAGGACAACAAGGTGGATTTATAAGCTGGATACAAAGAGAAATGTTTGATAGAAACATATTCTTTAATCTGGCTTCAAATAGTAAAGATGGAACACTTGGTTTAAAGCCAAACAATAATAAGTTAGAAAGATTTAACTTAGTTGTACCTGATTTTAAGTTAAAAAGATTTTACTTTCCTTTTGATAAAAAACATACAGTTGCTTTAAAAGAATTAATGACTGAAATTAGTGAAGCATCTGTAGCAGGGTTTAGGTCTAAGCATGATGATGGGTTAGATACTATAAGCCAGTTAGCAATGATGACTATATGGTTGCCAAGCCAAGAAGTAAAGTTTAAACAAACTAACCATATCTGGGATATACAAGATATAGTAGAAGAAAATTATTTAAACAGCTATATAGTGTGATTATTATGAAAATATCTACAATTTTACAAGCATTAGCTACAGGTGAATTATCTAACCTATTCTTAGCTAATGACAAGCTAACAGTTAAACCAGATAAATTAGATAGAGTATTAGCAACTATTAATCTTGGTTTAACAGACATCTATACTAGATTTTTCTTAAAAAGAAAATCAGTTATTGTTACTCTACAAGAAGACCAAAGATACTACACGATTAACCAAGAAGATTTAATTGAAATAGTTCAAATCAATTCACAAGGTTATGAATTAACCCTTAATGTTGATTACACATTAATTAATTATAAAACTATTCTATTACATTCAATAAGTAACAACTCAAGTGTAGAAGTTATATATAGAGCCAATCATAAAGAAATTACTAAACAAGATATAGAAAATGATACCAACATAGAGTTACCTACATCTCATTTAAATTTATTACTTTATTTTAGTGCTAGTAGGTTATATACGTCTATTGTTAATCAATTAGATGGTGATTTAAATGAGAGTGTTAGATACACTCAAAAGTATTTAGAAGAACTTAGTATGCTAACAAATCAAGGCATAGATGTTGATAATTTATATGAGAATAGTTTATTTAAACAAAGGGGATTTATTTAATGGATAATTCTGTATCTACTGGTTTAACTGACTGGCTTTATGAACCTGATTTAAACCAATTAAAAGCTGATTTACAGCAAGCTAAACAAAGCCAATCAAAACACATTGCTGATATTAGTTATTGGGAAAAATTATACAATGCCCCTAAGTTTGGTAATGAAAGCCATAAAGGAAGTAGGATTAATCCAAAATTAATTAGGAAACAAGCTGAATGGGCTATACCTGCATTATCTGAACCATTTCTATCTACTAATAATTTATTTGAAGTTAAACCTATTACCTTTGATGATGTTAATAGAGCTAAACAGAATGCTCTTATTCTTAATAGACAGTTTAACACCCAAATCAATAAGACTAAATTAGTTGATGATATTATCAGGCAATTAGTTAAAAAAGGTACTGCTATTGTTAGATGTGGTTGGGAATATCAAGAAAAAGAAGTTATTGAAGATATTGAACAGTTTGAATATACCCAAGTACAAGACCCTAACTACCAACAAATACTACAAAGTAAGTATCAAGAAATCCAAGCAATACAACAACAAGAACCAGATACCTATGAACAATTACCTAGCGATATTAAAGCAGGTTTTGAGATGAGTTTAGAAAAAGGTATTTTACTTGAAGCTAATTCTCTTGGTTTTAAAAAGGAAAGAATAACAAAACCAATAGTTAATAAACCAACTGTAGAAGTTTGTGATATTAGAAATATCTATATTGACCCAACTTGTAAAAGTAATTTAGATAAAGCACAGTTTATTATACATGGTTATGAAAGCAGTCTATCTGATTTAAAAAAATCTGGTAAATATAAAAACTTAGATAAATTAACACAAAGTATTTACAACAATGATGATAGTTATTCTGGGCAAAGTGAATTTAAATTTACAGATAAAGCTAGAAGAAAATTAATTGTTTATGAGTATTGGGGTTATTGGGATATTGATGGTAAAGGTATGACAACTCCTATTGTTGCTACATGGTGTAACGATATTATGTTGTCTATTCAAGAAAACCCATTTCCAGATAGTAAACCACCTTTTGTTATCTTTAATTATTTACCTGAAGAAGATAGTTTGTATGGTATTCCTAATGCAGAATTATTAGGGGATAACCAAGAAATTCTAGGTGCAATTACACGCGGTATGATTGATTTAATGGGTAAGAGTGCTAACAGTCAAACTGGTTTTGCTAAAAATTATTTAGATGCAACTAATAAGACAAAATTCCTAAAGGGTATGGATTATGAATATAATCAAGGATTTGACCCAAGAGTGCATGTATATACCCATAAATACCCAGAAATTCCTAATAGTGCCTTACACATGGTTCAGATGATGAATAATGAAGCTGAAAGTTTATCTGGTGTTAAAGCATTTAGTGGAACTGGTATTAGTGCTAGTAATCTTGGTGATGTTGCTGTAGGTGTTCGTGGTGTCTTAGATGCCGTATCTAAAAGAGAAATGAGTATATTAAGACGTATTTCACATGGTTTTAAGATACTGGGTCGTAAGATAATGAGTATGAACAGTGTTTTTCTATCAGAGCAAGAAATTGTACGAATTACAAATGACCAATTTATTACCGTAAGACGTGATGATTTACTAGGTGAATTTGATGTTAGTTTGTCTATATCCACTGCTGAAGCTGATGAAGCTAAAGCCCAAGAACTAAGTTTTATGTTACAGACCATAGGTAATACATTAGGTCAAGAAGTAACTCAAATGATATTATCTCAAATTGCACAATTGCGTAAAATGCCTGATTTAGCTAAAGCTATTGAGAATTACAAACCAGAACCAAATGAGTTAGAACAAAAACTACAAGAATTGGAAATAGCTAAACTAGAAGCACAAATAGCATTAATACAGGCTGAAGCTAAGGAAAGAGAAGCCAAATCACAAGTACAATCAGCTAAGGTAAGTGTTGAACATGCTAAAGCAGAAAACTTACAAGGTGAAGCGGATAGTAAAGCATTAGATTTTCTTGAACGTGATAGTGGCATACAACATCAAAGACAGTTAGAAAAGCAAGAGTTAATTAACACTGGTTTAGATAGTGTTGAAAGATTAAAGGCAGATAACAAACTACAGTTAGAAAACCAAAGACAAGAACAACAATTAATTAATAAGTTTTTAGATAAGGAATTAAATAATGATTTCTTATAATGATGTTAAACAAGATAAAGAATTACTTGAACTAAATATAAAACTATATGATAGTTTAAAAAAATTATCACTTAATACAGATTTTATATTAGTATTTAAAGAGTATTACTGCAAAGACTATGTATTACAGTTAGTTAGTAAACTCAATGAACATAGTGAAGATACTACAGAATACAGAGACATTGTAAGACAATTATCTGCTATTAGTAGTTTCCAAAACTTTATAAGTAATGTAATAACCAATGGGGCAATGGCAAGACAAGCATTAAGTGAGTTATTAGCTATCCCTGAAAGTGAGATTATATATGACTGATTTATATACCCTAAGCGATGATGAAGTGCTAGCCAATGACTTTGAAACCAGTGTTGAAGAAGAAACAACAGAAACTACTTCAACAGAATTAGAAGAAACTACAGTAGAAGAAACTACTACTGATGATAATTCTGAAGCAAACTCTAAAGAGAATATAGATAAAGAAAGTCAAGCTGAAGAACCAGAAGAGCTTACAGTACCTGACTATGAAGCATTCTACAAAACTATGACTAAGCCATTTAAAGCCAATGGTCGTGAAATACAAGTAGAAAATGCTGATGATGCAGTTAGATTAATGCAAATGGGTGCTAACTATTCTAAAAAGATGGAACAGTTAAAACCTAAACAAGCATTATTAAAAGTGTTAGAAGAACATAATTTAGATAATAAAGAACAATTAGGTTACTTAGTGGATTTGGTAAATAAAAAACCAGAAGCTATTGCTAAGTTAATTAAAGAAAGTGAAATTGATTTATATGATTTTGACACTGAACAAGCTAATGAATATAAACCTACACTGGATTTACAAGAACCTACTTTATTTGAAAATGTGTTATCTGATGTTTTACTAACTAACCCAGAAATGAGTACAGTGATGGAAGATATTACATCATGGGATAATTTCAGTAAACAAGCTATTTATGGTGAACCAAAAATTATTACAGCTATTGCAGAACAAAAAGCTAATGGTATGTATGATAAGATTATTAACTACATAGACAATCAAAGAATGTTTGGTCGTATGCTTGATATACCTTATTTACAGGCTTATAGTGAAGTAGAAGCAATGTTATTAGCTCAAGAGACTAAAACCAATACAAATACTTTCACTGCACCTAGACCAAATAAACCAAATGTAGATAATAATACCCAAAAGAAACAAGCTAGTTTACCTAATAATAGTACAACAGTACATGAACAACCTTTTAATCCATTAACAGTATCTGATGATGAGTTAATGAAACTTCTTATTTAAGGATTTATATTATGACTATGACTTATGGTGATGGTACACAAACACTTGGTGCAGACCAAATTAATAAACATGCTTATGAACGTAAAGCACTTATTGAAGCTATCCAAGAGAGTTACTTTGGACAGTTAGCTGATGTAAAAAATATGCCTAAGAATCAAGGCAAAGCCATTAAACAATATCGTTATCTTCCTGCTATTGATGACCGCAACCGTAATGAAATGGGGTTAGATGCTTCTGGTGCTAAATATGCCAATGGTAACTTATACGGTTCATCTAAAGACGTTGGTTTAATTACGACTAAATTTCCAGTGCTAGGTGAAGCAGGTGGACGTGTAAACCGTATTGGTTATACTCGTGTTGAACTAACTTCTAACTTACAAAAATTTGGTATGTTTCATGAATACTCAGCAGACTTAGAACGTTTTGATTCTGATGTTGAGTTAGTAGCAAATATTAACCGTGAACTCATGAACGCATCTGTTAAAGTTTATGAAGATAAACTACAAGTAGATTTACTTACAAATGCTGGTTTGGTTAAGTATGCAGGTACTGCTACTCAAATGGCAGAATTAACAGACACTATGGAACTTACTTATGGTGATTTAGTTAAATTAGGTATTGATTTAGATAAAAATAAAACACCTAAACAAACCAAAATCATTACTGGTACACGAATGATTGATACCAAAACCATTCCTGATTGTCGTGTTGCTTATGTTGGTTCAGAACTACTACCAACTTTGGAGGCTATGAAAGACTATCATAATATGCCTGCATTTATTCCTGCACATAAATATGCTTCTGGTACTACCCTACTAAAAGGTGAAGTAGGTCGTATTGCTGGTTTTCGTATTGTGGTAGTTCCTGATATGCTTAGATGGGCAGGTAAAGGAGCTAATGCTACTAACAATGCTTTTTACAAAACCAATAACAAATATGATGTATTTCCTTTCTTAGTTGTTGGTGATGAGTCTTTTACTACAGTTGGTTTTCAAACTGATGGTAAATCTCAAAAGTTTCATGTTATTCACAAAAAACCAAGTGAAGAAACTGCTAATAAAAATGACCCATACGGTGAAACTGGTTTTAGTTCTATTAAATGGTTCTATGGCTTTATGCCACAATATGTAGAACGTATCGCTGTTCTTAAAGTAACTGTTAAAATGTGATTAATAATTACCCTAGTTTAATCTAGGGTAATTCTGTTTGGAGAAACACTATGACTGACACTAATAACACAAATGATTTAAGTTCTTTAAAAGAACAAGCAGATATGTTAGGGATTGAATATCCTAAGAATATTACTGCTAATAGATTAAAAACATTAATTGAGAATTTTGAAAGCCAAGAAAGTGAAAATGATATTTATAAAAAGTTAGAAGAAGATAACTTAAAATTAGTTAAAGTAATTATTACACCTAATGACCCAATGAAGCGTAATATGCAAAATGAACTTTTTGCTGTAGGTAATGCTTATTTAGGTACAATTACTCGTGTTATTCCATTTGGTAAAGAGTGGTTAATTGAGAATATTCTTTATAAGATGATTAAAGAAAAAGAATACCAATATTTAAGCACTCGTACAGATAATTCAGGAAAAGAAGTTGTAGAAAGTATTATGCTACCTGCTTACAACATTCAAGAACTACCACTACCTACTAAAGAAGAAATTGAAGAATTAGCTAAAGTGCAACAAGCTAAAAACAGTTTAGGAGATTAATTGTGGTAACTATCAGTAGTACTAGTGTTCAAAATGGTTTTAATATTGATGAGTTTACCACTGGTACTATTGACGGTACTGGTGTTTTTGACACAATGTTAAAAACAGTTAGACTGCATTTACATCAAGAGTATGAAGCAGAACGTATTAGGGGTACAGACTATGCTAACGCTTATATTAATCTTATTAGTGCTGTATTAGATAAAGCCAGTGATTATGCTTTAAGTAAAGCTAAGATTGGCTTAGAAATGCAGTTATTAGAAGCACAAATACAAAAGTTAGCAACCGATACAGTAGTAGCCACTAAACAAGGTGGTTTAATTGATGCTCAAATATTCACAGAAGTAGCACAAGCAGAGAAACTAAACCAAGAGATAGAACACAAATTACCAAAAGAACTTGCACTATTAGAAGCCAATATAGCTGATGTTAGACAAGGTACTGCCATCAAAGAGAAAGAAATTGATGTTATGACTGCTAATATAAGTAATATTAGTAAAGATATTGCTTCTAAAGAGTTTGATTTAATTCATTTTAAACCAGCACAAATAGAAAATATGCGAAAGCAAACTGAGTTATCTCAAGCAAATATTGATACTATTAACAAGGATATTAGTTTAAAAGAGTACGAATTAAAGCACCTTAAACCAAGTCAGTTAGCTCATAGTGAAAAAGAACTTCAACTTAAAACACAACAATTAGAGTTAGCTAAAAAAGATGTAGAAGTTAAAACACACCAAATTAAACTAGGTGAAAAAGACATAGCAATTAAAGAACAGCAACTAGCTTTAGCTAGATATGAATTAGATACTAAAGCACCTTTAGAAGCTAAACAAATACAAATGCAAGCAGATTTGTATGCACAAAAAGTAGTTACTGAAAAAGCACAAACAGATAGTACAGTTATTGGTGATAATTCTGTTATTGCTAGAAATAATGCAGTATTACATGAACAAGCAATATCTTATAAAAATGATGCTAAAATTAAGATGACTAACATATTAGTTGATACTTGGAAGATTAGACGTAATGATGACCCTGATGAAGCACCAGTAACAGAAACCAATAAACTAAATGACCCTACTATTGGTAGAGCAGTAAGCCAAGTGTTACAGAGTGTTGGAATAACCAACTAAATTAAAAAGAGTTAGAATAATCTAACTCTTTTTTTTATTGGATTAATTATGGGTACAGATATACATGACCAAAGTTTTAATCAAAGAATGTTATCAGATGAAAACTTTAAACCAAGTCATAAACAAAGTGTTAGCAGATACTTATGGGATAATGACAAACAAGAACTATCAGAATATTTAATAGAAGGAAGACAACATTCATTACCTAAAAAACTAAAAAAGGTTGTTAAGTGGTGTCATAAAAATTATCCGAATGCTATACCTAAAGCTAGTTTCACCCAACAACTAGGTGTTAATATTAATGATATAGTGTCAAGGAATTTAAATCAATCTAAAAAGTTTACCATTACACATTCATTTTTTACTTTAGATTTATCTGATATTTTTATGGACACTTGGTTTGTTTTATTAAACAAATATGGGTATAACAGTGAAACAAACCAACTAAAAGAATTAGATAATGCTTATTTAAAAGAAGTTAGATTTCAACTAACTAAAAATCAAAGAAACCAAAGCATACCTTTTAACTATAATACTTATTTTGATAGAGAATTAGATATTAATAGAAAAGATAATATTACTGTATCAGATGTACATGAAATTACTTTAGTCTATGCTAAAGACAAAGATAATGAACAGTCTATCAAATTAGATATTACACTTGATAATAACAGTTACCTTTATGCTAACTACATTATGGATAATCAGTATTACTGGTTTAAAAAGAAAATATCTGATGATGTTATAGTAAAGAGATTATATGATGGTAAGTTTTATCCTAGACTTTATATAAGAGCAAATTTTGCAGATATATTAAACCATGATGAAAAAACTAAAACTAAAATAACAGAACTTTTTAAACAACTTAATTTAGATTTAGACGAAGTAACTAAGCAGATTCAAAAGAATATGGGTGATGGTTATCAACATGTTGCTTATATGTTTTTAAACTTCAGTATTAATATAGATGAAATAAACCAATCAGATAAAGTAATTTTAGAGTATCTTTTTAAATTTTTAACTAAAGCACACAACACTGTAGAAGATAAACGTTCAGTAACACTTAGACTAGATGATGATTTCATAATTAGTAGTAGTAGTGTTGTAGGCTTAACAAAAGAAACCAAACAAGGAAAGTTTAAAGAACTTAAAGTAGGTGAATATTATTTTAAATATGAAGAAGATAAAATAAATGTTTTACAATCTAAAAAATACTATCGTCTGGTTTATCAACAAGAAACAGACTATATAGAATTTATTTTTAATTACTTTGGTGGTTCTACAATAAACACATACACTTTAGGTGGTTATTTACCTGACCATATACCCCTAGATATGGATATTATTGCTCAATTAAACCATAAGGAACAGGAATACCTATTACATAAAAGTTTTCATATCATGATTTATATGAGACAGTGGGTTAAAACTAAATGGTATCAAACCAAAGCATTCAGAAATGTTTTACAAACTATTACCTTTGCTATTAGCATTGCAGGTTCACCTTTAGCAGGTTCAGTTGTACAGTCTTTAAGAACAATTTTATTTAGTGTAGCAAAGAGTTATTTAGTCAAAATGGCTTTACAACAAACAGTTAAGCTAGTTGTTAAAGTGTTTGGTTTAAAAGAAGATGTAGCAAAAGTTATTTTAGTTGTTGGTGCAATTCTGTTTAAAGCAAAACAAAATAACTGGGATTTCACTAAATTATTAACTGCACCTAATTTGATGAAATTTGTTAATAAATCTTTTGACGCTTACAATAGTAAATTAATTACAGAGACTAAAGACATCATACAACAGCAAAATGAATTTAACACAATCCAGAAAAAACAATCTGAATTATTGGCTTCAAGACAAAAACTATTGCTTACTAAAGTCTATAATCCACAAGATGAATTACTAAGAAGTAACTATACAACTACTGTAGATGTTTTTGAAACTGTAGATATGTTCTATGCTAGACACTTTGGTTTTAATGTTGTAGATATTAGTCATGGTTTGATTAGCAATTATGTAGAAATGACTTTAGCTAATAAACAAGTGCAACAAAAACCAAGTGAATCTATAGACGATATTTTATTAATCAATTAGAGAGTATATTTATGACTGAACAACTAAACTGGAATAATCCAAATTATGAAATGATTGCGCCTGATACAATCTTTCAAACCATTACACCTGATAGTCCTTATTATTACAATCCTACTGGTTTACCTAGTAAAAATACTGTAGGTAATTTATTTACTGGTTTTCAAAGTAAATTAAATAATTATATTCAAAACCAAAAACAAGACCCATACAGTCTTTACAATAGGGGTTTAGAAGCTAAGAATCAAGCGTTAGATGGTTGGGGTAAGTTACCCATTACAGATAGAGCTAACTTAGTTCTAGGTACTGTAGGAACGCTTGTAAATGCTTATAACGCACATAAGACCAATAAGCTAGCAAAACAACAGTTAGAACATCAAATTAATAATAGCAACAGAAATTGGGATATACAGCGTAAAATGACTAATAGTCAATTAGAAGATAGACAAATTAGACGTGTAGAAGAAGCTAAAGCTAATGGTAGAACTACAATGTCTGTTGGTGATTATATGAGAAAATACGGAGTATAGTTATGGCTAGAGTAGTTGGATTTAATCCAGTACCTCAAACAGATTTTAGTAATGGTAATGGTTTACTACAGCTTGCAGAGCTACAAAGACAAAATACCTTTAAATCGGCTGAAGATACCTTAAATCATTTTAGTAAAGCAGTTAAAGATAAAAATACTGCTTTAGTTCAGAATTTTATAAATCAATTTAAACCAGAAGAATTAAACACAGATACTACCAAACAAAGTATTAATAACTACATTAATCAGATGAATAAAGATACTGGTAACATGGTAGATAACACCATTTATAAGTATTTAGATGATAGAAAAGATACGTTAAATAAGCGTATTGGTGATGAGATTACCAATACAAATAATACTGCTATTGCTTCTATGAACAACATTAAAGCTAAAGAAAACCAAGAAAATTATGACAGTAATTTACTGGGTTCTTTGTCTTATATCGCTAATAACAGTACCAACCAAGATGAAGCTGATAGTGCTAAGTTGGCTTACGAACAAAATGTAGCTAATGCTAATGCTAATGTTCGTGTAGGGGCTTTACTAAGCAGTATGGGTTATGATACTAAGTATAACCAAGCTCTAGCTAATCAGATTAATTCTGTAAAACCAATGGTTGAAAATCAACTATCTTATAATTTTGACCAAAGTATGCGTTATAAAGATGTTCTTACTAATCCAAATAGCACACCAGAACAAAGAGAAGAAGCAAGTAAAGAGATTGAATTACTTAATACAGATACTGCAAGACTAATTACAGAATATGGTGTTCATCCCGAAATCTCTCAAAGTGTTTATAATGCAGTTGCTAAAGCATATGAATCTTATAAAGATAAAAGAGAACAGCAAGTATTTCTAAATGGTATAGAAAAACAAAAGGCAGATATAGCACAACAAAATGCTGAAACCAATAATTTAAAAGCTAGTGCTGATATGGTTCAACAGAGTGCTAAATTTAATACCGAAACCATTAATGCTAGAGCTAAAGCTATTGGTTTACCTGATGGTTATGGTAATGTGTTAGTTAATCCAGATGGTAGTATTAATATACCTAAAGGGTTAAATGAATTATCACAATTTATTTATAAAACCAATAACAGTCAAAATCAAGATATACCTAATGATGAGTTTTCTAGGTGGTATTCTAAGAATGTTGTAAGTAATTTTGATAAGTTACCAAAAGATGTTCAAAAAACATTAAAAGACTTACCAGTATTCTTTGATAAACATAATGTTTCTAATGCTGAAAAACAGTACATAATTTCCCAAGCATTGTCAGGAAATTACCAAGACACAGATTGGTGGGGTAATAATACTTTTGAAAAACTTGATAAAGGTCTAACTACTTTTAGAGATAACAATAGACAAAAAAATGAAAGAAGTAACTTAAATAATGTAATGAATCGTATTAATATTATGGCTAGTGCAGAGAACTTATCAGATGAAGAATTTGCTATGCGTTATGCTAAACCACTAAAAGAATTGGGGGTATATCCAATGTTACCAAAAAAACTACAATTTGTTATAGATGGTGTATCTTATAATAAGAAGTAGAATAATAAAACCAAGTCATTGACTTGGTTTTATTTGGTTAAGATTTTTGAATATAATCGTAATCATCAAATGTATTTAGAAAATCCATTCTATTTGTCATAAACATAATAAACCAATATAACGAAACACATACAGCACTAAAAAATGCCCCTAAAATATCAAGCATACCATAAGCCACTAAAATAGTTAAAGCACTAATATTAGCTAAGACAAAGGGTTGTAGAAAATAAGTATCCTTAATGAAGAGTAAACTTACCACCAAAACAATCATAATAACTATACTAAAACTTATCAGATGATTTTTGTCTGCTTGTACTTCTACTGTAGTTACCTTTTCTATTGTTATAGGTTTGGGTTCTTCATAATATGATGTAAAAGTCATATCATTTGGATTTCTTTGTTCAGGTTGATGTACTCCCATGCTTTTTAGTCTTTGGTTTATTTTATCCCTAGCTCTATCAAGCCGAGCATTATAATCCTCTTTCCCTTTTAGGTTTGTTGTAACTTGTGTATTAGTAACCGTTCTTTGTATTATTGGGTCGCAGGTATTTTCGTTTATGTATATGCAATGAGTATGCTGATTTATTGCTGATTCTTGTTGAGTGTTTTCTAGTTCAGATGTTGTATTTGTTGTTATATCTTCTGTTGTATTTTCAGTGATTGTAGGTTTAGTTAGTAAGGTATCAACAGTTTCGTCTAAGGTTGCATTACTAGATGTTTCAATGTCATTCATTTCAATTTCTTCATTTACTATAAAACCACACAAAGTGTGGTTTGTTGAAAGTGTTAATTTATCATTTACTATCTATTCACAGAACCGCACAGAGTGCGGAACAAGTATCTAATAATTAACTATTTTAAATAAGGGTAGCATAGAAACTTATCTTGTCAAATTTTAAATTTTTATAGTAAGTATTTTTTAAATTTATAACTAATAATACAGATATTTTATATAATCATAGATTTAGAGTTTATTTATGTACATCACTCAAAAAACTAAAACAGTTATCCTTACAGGGGTATTATTTAGTATGTTTAGTTTAGGTTTGCTAATCCCTTTGGTTTTGTTGTTTTGGCTTAACTATTGGGTTCAAAAGAACAATCCTAGAAGTAGTCGTATGCTTATTATGTTTGATAATTTTGTTCGTTTTGCTTTATTTTTGGGTATGATGTTATGTATCCTTTATGCTTTAGAAAATGGTTTGGATATTGTAAGTAGAGAAATGGTAAGACATAATTTTTAACGTTTTAAATAAAAATAATATACACTTAATGCGAATTAAGTGTTTTTTTTTGGAAGAATATTATGAGTGATTACGATAAAGCATTACAAAGAGCTAGAGCTAGAGTAAACCAAAAACTAGAAAATATGGGAGTACATCAACCTGAACAAAGAAATCCAAATGATATGACTTTTACATCATATTATGAAGAACCAAAACCAGTAGAAAAGGTAACTACCAATGTAACCAACCCAGTTAAAGATACTTTAACTAATTTCGGTGTTGGTTTGAATAATCTAGTTGATGGTGCTGTTGCTGTTGCTACTGATACTGCTAGTAATATAGCTGAATATGGAACTATTACACCTATGAAAAAGGTAGGTGATTATTTAGCTGATAAAACTGGTTTTAGTGGGTATAGTAAAATTGGTGAGATAGCAGACAGTAGAAATCCAGTAGGACAGTATATACAAGCAGGACAAGCATTTAATAGACTTATAGGGTTAGATAAAGTAAATCCAGATACTCAAACAGGTAAACTGGCTGTAGGTATGCTTACAGGTAATGCTACAGTTGATAAAAACAAATTAGCACAGGAAGTAAACCAAGCAACTAAAAAACAACAAAGACAAGAATGGTTAAATAGTAATAAATCCACTGGTTTAAGAGAAATGGAAAATGATTTTAATGAAAAATTCCATAATATTAATACAGGAAGTCAGGTAGGGGATTTATGGGAAAGTGTAAAACTATTTGCTGATAACCCTTATCTAGCTACACAACAAGCAGTACAATCATTACCATCAATGGCTTTGGCTTCTGTAACTAAAAACCCATTAGCTGTAGCTTCTTTAACAGAAGGAATATCTGGATATGGTGAAGCAAAAGATTATGCACAACAAAATAACCTAGATTTAAATGATAGTAAGGTACAGGCTCATATACTAGCTTCTGGTTTAGGTAATGCTGGTATAACCTATGCAGGTGGTAAATTAGCTCATAAACTAGGTGGTGGTGATATATCTACACTATCAAGAGCTACTGGTTTAAGTAGTGCTATTAAAGGAACTGCTGTAGATATGGGTGAAGAAGGTCTAATTGCTTTAAACTCTACAGTAAACCAAAATATTATGAGTGGTAAACAACTAACTCAAGATACAGGTAAAAACATAGGTCATGCTATGGCTTTATCTGGTGCTATGAGTGGAGCATTACAAGCACCTAGTGTTTTAGGTAGTAAAGCCACTAAAAAGGCTGATAACGCTTTATATGTGCCTTATGAGCAGTTATTAGACCCACAACATGATAAGTATAACCCATCTAAAGCATTTACTAGAGCTTATACAGAATTACATAATGCAAAAGATACAGCTAGTAAAACCAAAGCTAAAGAACACTTAAATAAAGCCAAAGATGAAGCATTTACTTACTTAACTTCACTTGATGAAAGAATCCGTGTTGAAACTGATGAAAAAAATAAAGCAAAGTTAATTGGCTTTAGAAACAGTTTTTATGAAGAACATATTAAACCTATTACTACAACTATTAATTTACAAGAAACCAATGTAGGTTCTAAAACTTTAAGTGATTTAGTAGATAGTTATATCAACCCAACTAAATCTAATACAACTGGTTTTAATAAAAACAAACCAATAGCCATTATGGGTAGTTATACTAAAGCAAGAGACCAAGTTGGTGCTGGTTCAGCAGACCACTTTGATGTCTCTGTACGCAGTGCAAATGTTAATCCAAATAGTTATTTTGATAGGTTTACTGTAGATGGTAAAACTTTAAACCATTATGCTAATACTTTTGGTTTTAAACCAGAACAGGTATATGGAGCTAAAAGAAGTTATGGTGGGCATAGGGGTTATGATTTTAGTATTAATAAACACTTTGGTGGTAAAGCAGGTAAAGAGTTATTAGTATCACCTGAATGGGCTGATAAAGTTAAAAGTATTAGTTATGGTAAATCTACAGGTAAGGATAAAAAAGGTAATCATACAGGGTATGGTAACTATACAGATATTACCTTTACTGATGGTGTAACTATTCGTATTGGTCATCAAGATGATACAGGTATAAATAAAGTAAAAGCCTTTCATGGCAATACACAAACCAATCAACAAACTACACAGCAAGTTAAAGTTTCTTTAGACCCAAATAGACAAAAAGTATGGGATATGGCTAATACATCAGCAGATGTATTTATGCAAAATTTTAGTAAAGCTAGTGAATCTGTTGGCTTAACTAAAGATGATTGGCAAAGATATATTGCTAGTACATTATACACAGAAAGTCGTGGTAAGTTAGATATTAAAGAAGCTAAAGGAACACCGTTTATTGGTAAGTATCAAGCAGGTGTAGCGTATCTTGAAACTGCTGGATTCTTAAAACAAGGTACAACTAAAAAGTATGGTGGTTCAGAAGCTGTAAAAAAAGCAAATGGTTGGAGTGCATTAAATGACCCTAGTAACTGGAATCATGGTTTAGATTTACAGAAGTTTTTAAATTCACATGAATTACAAGATAAGGCTTTTGCCAACGGAACAATGAACAACCTAAGCCAGATGATTAAATCTGGGTACACTAAAGGTAAATCACCTAAAGAGATTTTAGGACTTCTTAAAACAGCACATATTAGTGGTGTTGGTGGTGTTGGTAAGTTATTGTCTGGTAAAACAGTTAAAGACCATAACGGAACATCTAATAGAAAATATTATGAAGATATTGTCAATGATGGTGATGGTTTTACTACTGGTTTAAACACAGTACCAGTTAATACCGATGAACAGTATCTACAAGATACCCAAACAAAAATTCAACAAGAACAGTTAAAACAGAACCAACAAGATTTAAAGATACAAGAGTTACAGAATAAAAAAGCTCAATTAGAGTTAGAACAACAACAGCAGGTTAATCAACAAACCAAACAACAACAACAAACCAATCAAAGTAAAGTAGAAGAAGTTATCCCAGAATTAATGAAACGTTTTTCTACAGTTACTTTAGATAATGTAGAAGAATCTAAAGAAAGTATTAGCAAATTAAGTAAAAATGGTGTTATTTCTGAATCTCAAGCTAATGATTTAATCAAATTATTAGACATTAAAATGAGAATTAAAGCAGATGATGCAGATAGGGTACATAGTCATATTATTCATGGTTTTAAAGGTGGTAATGAGACTTTAGAAAATAACTTAGGTATTGACCAATACGATGAGATATTTGCTCATGGCAATAAAGATACTAAATTAAAGTATATGGGTTATTTAACTCGGTTTAGAGATGACCATGTAAGTAAAGCTAATGCTATTCAGAATGCTTTAGCTAAGTATGATGGTAAACCTATTACATTGGCTTACTCTGGCAATAAGAATAGTTGGATTGAGATTGATGACCCATCAATCCTTACAGACAATTCTCGTAAGTTTGTAGTAAATACATCAAATCCAAATAAAGCAATGGAAACTATTTTTAAAGAAGCAGAACTCTTAGATGAATTTACAAAAACTTATCAAAGTATTTTTGATAGTTTAGAGTCTAAAACAATAGAAACATCTTATACACCTAGTAAACCTAGCAGTAAAGGTATTCAGTTTAAAGGTGTAGAGTCTTGGAGAAAAATGAAAGAAATAGACCCTGATGGTATTTGGGTTGATTACAATACAACAATTTCATTAGCTATGAATATAAGAAAAGGTAAGACTAAATTAGGACAATTTGGTAATCCTTTTAATACTAAAACCACTAATAAAAAATGGAAAGTAGCAAATCAAAAAGAAGCTACTGAAAAGTATATAGAGTTATTTACCCATAAATATGTTGATAATAGTTGGTTTAAAAATGAAGTAGATAATCTTAGAGATAAAACTTTATATTTTAAGAAAAATACTGATGGTAAAGGAACAAATACTGATGTTCCATTCTTTATTAAAAAGTTTGTAGAAGCTACTAGAGACTTACCACATGATGAACAGATTAACTTTGCTAAACAGAAACTATCTTTAGTAGGTAAAGAACTTTATGCTAATGGTAAACCAATTACTACTAGTC
Source organism: Moraxella sp. I5G (assembly GCF_055193055.1). Taxonomy (NCBI): domain Bacteria; kingdom Pseudomonadati; phylum Pseudomonadota; class Gammaproteobacteria; order Moraxellales; family Moraxellaceae; genus Moraxella; species Moraxella sp. I5G. Next base: position 32,495 of record NZ_JBUXLH010000010.1, read on the forward strand.
CAGTAACTAATAATACTGATACTGCTACTAAAGCTGATACTATTTCCAGTAACGCTAATACTATTGAGACAAAGCCTAATGCAGTAGAAACACCTACTGAAGTAGAACCAAGTAATAAAGAGAATATCAGTACACCTTTAGAGACTAAACCAGTAAATAAAACAACACAACAAGGTGTACCTAAAACTAAAGAACCACAGAGTGTTGATGAATGGTTAAATGATTTACAAGAAACAGCAGGACAAATGGATAATGCTGAATTGGAAAAATTTGCTAACCTAGATTTACAAAGACAAATCCAAGATAATCAACAAGAAAATTATATTGATACTTCTGGTTATCAACCAGAGAATAACTACACTGATACTTCAGGAAACCAAGAAACAAGTATATTTACCATACCAGATGAAGTTTATGAAAATGACATGACATTTACAGCAGAACCTGTAAATGAGCAGACTGATTTACCTAATATTATTGAAGAAAAACCAAGAAGTGCTATTGTTAGTAAATCAAAAGCAGTTAGTAATAGGGTAAAAACTGTAGAGAGTTTAAAACAAATTACACCTAAAGCACTTAAAGACAGTAGTGTAAATAATACTTTAAAAGGTTCACATAATTTAGCCGAAATATTGGATTCACTGACTTTAAATGAACAACAGAAGATTATTGTAAATGCTATTAGTCAAAGTTATCCTGATTTAACTGCTAGTCTTGATGGTAGTAAAGCAGATGTTAGTGCTAAGACTATAGACGATTTTATGGTTAATTTAGTAGAATTTGCTACTAAAGATACTTTAAACCAATTAAATGAATTAGAGTATGATACTTCAAAAGATTTTAAAGAATTACCTAAACAAACTCGTAAACTAATCACCTTAAAAAATGAATTAGACCAAATTAGTAATACATTAAAAAATTTAAATAATTTAGGTAAAGAACAGTCTGATAATGTAATTAAAGCAACTCAAAGTTATCAAAATCTAATTGCTTTAGGTATTAATCAAGATGGTTTTGGTAAGTTTTTAAAAACCATTGAAACTAAAGGTAAAGTTACTTCTAATTTGTTCACTAAGCTCATTAATGGCTTACAATCTTTTTTAGGTATTCCTGCTAAAACAGAAATTAATAACTACTATGAAAAACTGCTTAATGCTGTTGCTTTAGCTATTGAGATACAAAAACCAGATAACAATGGTAATTTATCAATCTTTGATGGTGTAACTAAAGAGACTAGAAAAGAAGAGCTTAATAAACCATACAAAGAAAGAAATGTATTAGTTTCTGGCATACATCAAGAAAATACTACTAATTTATCTAAAGTAAAAGATTTAGTAACTCGTATCAAATTATACGGTACTTCTGAAATTAGTAGATTAAACCAAGATAAACCAAATAAAGTACAGCAAAAACAGTTAGAACACTTTATTGAATTTCGTGAGAAATTTTCTGAATATTTAATAGCTTCTTTCTTTGATAAAGAAACCAAATATAAATATCAAGATTTAAAATCATTTTTAAATATAGGAACACATGATAATCCTAAGTTTGATGAAAACTTATTAACTGCACTTAGTTTAACTGCTTATGACTACACAGTAATTAATGGTTCTAGGGCTAGACATGATAAGAAAGGGTTATATAGAGCATTAGGTATTGATGAAGAAACTACTTCATTGGATTATAAAGTAGCTAAGAAGTACACTTTTATTGGTAATTCATTGGGTTCTGTAACAGTGGATATGGGTAAGACTGTATCAAAGTTATTAGGGTTTAAACAGTATAATGATGTACCACAGGATACCTTAGCTCGTTTAGAAGCTAGTTTAGGTAACTGGGTTGTATCTGCTATGCAAGTTGCAGATTTAGTATATATTCACACAGTACCTATGGACATGTATAAAGCAGATACAAACCAACCAGTTACTGATGAAGATAAACATAAATCAGTTAGATTTGTCTCTTACGTAGAATTTGATGGTAAAAATCCAAGTCAATTAGCTTTACAGATAAGTAAATTAGGTAAAGGAACTAAAGGGTATTTAAATGATTTGTTTGGTTTACAGAGTTCTAAGAAATACCCTACATTAACACCACCAGAAGCTACTAATAAGATAGATAAAACTAAATCTAAAATATCTAAAACCCAAAAAGAAAGAATCCAGAAAATGCAAGATGAACCTATGGTTATAAATCAAGATATGTCTGGAATTATGCAAAAACTAAAGGAAAGTGATAAAGATTTTTTACTGGATTTATTTAAGGCTAGGGTTACACCAGAACAATTATCTAAAATACATATAACTAGACAAGAAAGTAAATTAGCAAGTGCAGAAGGTAATCTAAGAGACTTAGAGAACTATTTTGATTGGAAACTAAGTTTACCTAGCGAAGACACTTCTTTTTATGACAGAATTAAAATCGCTGTCAATAGACGTATGCACTATGTTAGTAATGTAATTAATTTTCAGAGTTCTAAAGTACATAGAGCATTAGTAGAGTTAAAGAACTTTAAAACTACTATAGACCTATCTAACTTTGATATTAATAATTTATACGATGAACAAGGTAAACCAAAAGACTATACCTTATTTTTAAGAGCTGTTCTTGAGAATGCAGAAGGTACAGAAAAAATATTTGAACAAATTATTATAGATAAGGGTTTATCTAAAGGTGCTACTGTAGATAAAGTATCTAGTGCTAATATTCTTCCTTTGGCTTGGGAATACTTAACTACTGATGATAAAGTAATTCAAGCAGTATCAGCAGTATCGGATTTACAACAAGGTAAAGATTTAACCCAAGAACAAAAACAAGCAATACTTACTTTAGTAAAACAATGGGATATGGGTGGACAATCCTTTAGAGCCTTAGTTGAATTAACTAACTTTATGAAAGCCTTAAAAGATGGTAAATCATTTACTACATCATTTGGTATATCTTCTGATGGTTTAAATAATGGTACTGGTATTGGTGCTATTCTAATGGGTATTATAGACAATAGGTTACTAGAACGAGTAGGTATATTTTTATCAGTTAGTAACCATAGAAATTACTTTAGTACACGTTCAGACCCAGAAGTTACAGACTATTACACTGGTTTAGCACCTATTTTATTAAATAGTATTAACTTAGTTGAAAAGACCAATGTATCACAAGCATACAAAGTATTAAATACCAGTCTAACAAGTCGTAAAACCCTAAAAGCATTACTTATTCCATTTGGTTATGGTGCAGGTAATAAATCACTTAAAATTTCTGCATCAAATCGTATGTATGAAGATATTATTGACCAATTAGAGAGTATAGCTAATGACCTTAAATCCAGTGATTCTAAGGTAGTTGAACTAGCACAATTAAAAAGAAATGAAATAGAACACGCACTGCAACAAATATTGGGTAATAAATTTAAGTTAAATAAAGATTTATTATCCCATGAGTTTACTTACGCAGAAATTAATAAATTAAAAGAAACTTACATTAAAACTTATGGTAAAGCCTTAACAAGTGCTGTTAATGCTTATGGTAGTAAGATTGTTCAAGGACAGACATTAAACGTAAATATCAGCAACACTGCTCATGAAGCCTACACTAGAGCTAAAGACATCATTGTAGAAAGAGCTAATGAACTACATAAACAAAGATTAAAAGAAAAGTATGGTGAAGTTGGAAAGGATTTACTGGATTATGAAACCTTAACAACAAATGAAATTAAAGAGTTTATTGAAAAACCTTTATCAAATATTCTTCCTAAAATACATGACGCTTATAGTCATTATGATAGTTTAGATAATGCTTTAGAAATTTCTAAGGAAGAGAATACATTATTACCAGTAAATACTGAAAGTAAGACTTATCAGTACACAGAACAAGGTGATTTAAGACTTGTTAAAGATAGTCCATTTATTAAAGGTAAACAAGAAACCAATATCAGTGTAAGACCACACTCACAACATATCCAAAGTACAGACAGTGTTATTTCATCTGAAGCTAGTACAGCAGGTGTAGTAACCCAGAATTTCCATGATGCTAATGGTACTGGAATTAACAACCACAATGACATGGTAATAAACCAAAACAAAGCATTCTTTAATAACACAGTTAATTTTCATATCTTTTCTGAAAGTATGTTTGGATTGTTGAGAACACTACAAGGTATCTTAGATAGTGATTTACTAACTGAGTTAGAAAAGAATAATATTATCACTCAAACAAAAATTAAAATTGGTGAAATCCTAAAAATTGATAATGGTTTAGTTACACTAACATCATTAGATAATTTAGTGGATACAGCCTTAGAACATGATATTAATAAAATACGTTTATATAGAGATGTAGAAAGCATCCATCAATATAGTGGTGAAGGTGGTGAATATTACTTAACTGAAGTAGATAGAAATACGATTGAAGAGCAATTTATAGTTATTGAAACCAATAGAGAAGAACTACACAAGATGGTTGATGATATAAATAAAGAAATATTCAAACCAACTAAAAATAGTTTTAATCCAGATAAAGTTACTAATACTAATACTAATACTAAGTTATTTAATCTCAATAGTTTAAAGTTATCTGTAGATAAGTTACAGACAAACCAATCAAGTAAAGATGTATTTACTATGCTTACTGGTTTGATAGATAAACATAATCCTAAATTATTAATTAAAGTTTCTAAATTATCTGAAAAACATTATGGAGCTTATAACAAAGATAACCAAATAGAATTAAATGAAACATTATTTAAGAGTAAAGACGTTCAAGATGAGCTTAAATTAAAAGCAATCAATCATGAACTTATCCATGCTTTAACTGAGACTGGTTTAACTAAAGATACTCAAGCCAGTAAGGATATTAAAGCAATGTTTGAACAGTTAAAAGAAGTTTATAAACAATCATTAGATAAACATGAAATTATTGATAAAGCCTTAGAAAATGTGTATGAGTTTGTTGCTTATGGTTTGACTGATAAAACTGTAGCAAGTTTTATTGGTAATAATTTAGATTTAAAGAAACTAGGTATAAAACCTAAAAGTAAACTAACTAAAGTAATAGATACTTTCTTATCAGCTATTTATTCCATGCTTGGTTTAAATAAAAACACAAGCTATAAAACCTTTGTAGATAGAGTAAACCAATCCATTGAGAACTATGACTCAACTATTACAGGGTTTGTTGAAACTGATTACAGAGCAAGCAGTGTTGAAACAGAAGTAAATGCTAAAGAAGTTACTGATGTTTTTAAAGAGCTTAATAAGGGAAATGTTACTGAACAACATAATAAACATTTAGACAATTTAATTGATAAATTTCTTGGAGTTTTTTATAAAAATAGTAGTAATACAAAATTTGTTAAACTAACTGATGGTTTGCTACAAAACACTGCTGTAGTTCAAGGATTTGTAACGTCTGATAAAGAGAACTATGTCAATGAAGCTATGACTATTATGGTTAATGAGTATTTAAACCACAATAAAGGAACATTAGCTTTTAATGGGTTAAATAAGCTCTACACACAAGCACAGGAACACTTTAAGTCAGTTAAAGACTTATTCCCACAATATACGTCTGTAAGTAAATCTGAACAACAACGCTTACAGAAAATGTTTCAGTATTTATTTAATAACAAAACTAAACAAGATAATGTAGCAAGATTTGTTGCAATGGCTTTAACTAATGAAGAGTTTAGAGAAGTCTTAGATAAACATAAATTCAATGATACTAAAGCTAATGGTACTTGGTTTGATAAGATAATGCGTATTAGTGAAGAGATTACAGGACGTATGAATAATACTTGGTTTAGAGCTGATTCTAAAGATAACACAGGTATGATTAGTGCTTATGTAAACTCTTTAAGCTCATTGGAAATTAAAGCAAGAAATCATCAAGTAGATAAAATACAGTCAGCTTATGAAAAGCTACGAAGCACTTTATATAGCTTTGGTGATAGACCATTTAAAACTGTACTAGGTACTTTGTTTGATAATGACTATTTAAGAAACAGTGATATTAGATTTTTACGCAATGTTGGTAGAGTAGGTAAGATAATAAACTCAAATATCAATCCAAGTGAATACATTAGCAGTCTTTATGCTAAAGCTAATGATAGACATACAACAAATAAATTTCTAATGGAAACTATTAATGAGGTACTTCATCAAGGTATTAGGGGTAACGTAATAGATAAATTAGTAAGTAAAACTCAAGCAATAGCACAAGCAAGAAAACGTGTTAAAGACAGTACATTTAAACAGTTACAACAAGTATTTAGTAAACCTTTAGATAAAAAACAGAAAACAGCAATTACTTATGCAGTTATAAGAACTGATTTATCTAGCTTACTTACACAAGGTTTTAGTGCAGATAAAACTTTATCAATGCTAAATGAAACCAACAGAAATAAAGCAATTACAGAATACTCTAAACAATTAAAAGAGTTAGTAAAGGATAGAGAAATATACAATGATATGTTACATCAAATCAATTCTCTTGGTTTAAACATGGTTACTGATGAAACTGCTAAAGGATTAGTTAAATCAGCTTATGGTGTTGCTATGGGTTTTGGTAGTTGGTATGAAACTGAACAACCTAATAAAGATATTTATAAAGTTGTAGATATATTAAGTACCTTATATGCTCTAAACCATGTAGAAGAAAATCATATTATTGATGTAACTTTATTAACCAAAAATGAAAAACAAGGGTTAATAGATACCATGAGACTGCATGAACAGCTTGTTAAGCAGTCTAAAGAAGATTTTGAATACAATAAGTATAACTATGTTAAAGGCTATACTGTTGAAATTACACACCCTAATAGAAAGTTAGTATTTGCTACTACTGATGATGAAATACACCAATTAAAAGAACAAGGTTTTGTACACACAACAAAGTTAAAACAAGATAACAATGACAAATCAATACCTAGATATTTAATGATACACACCAACTACTCATCTAATAAGTATGTATCAGGTGCTTTGGATTTATATGACACACATGGTAAAGGTTCTATTGTCTATACAGCAGGTGTTGATAATCAAAAAATTTCAGACACTACACAAGATATTCTGAAGTACCGCAGACATAGAGCTAAATTTAATGTAGAAGATGTTAATCCAAGAACAACTACAGGTAGTTTACAAGCAACTTATAGAAGTGATGGTAGTATTTTAAATTACCATTATGAGATGGAAGGTAGAACTAAAGATACCTATTTAGAACGTAATAATGATTTTGATTTATTACTAGCAACACAAGCAAGTGATTTGGTATTTAAACCAGCAATCAGAAACCATCAGATTGATGTTGCTAAAGCATTAGTGAAAGATACTAAAGAACACTTTAGTAAAGCACCTGATGAGTATATTTTCTTAAATCTTGAAAGTATTGACCCTAGTGTACAAGCAATGGTTAGAATGATACCTTATACATTTAGAAAAGAACTACAAAAGGCTTATGGTAGGGGTAATCTAATACCTATTCATAAGAATATGTATAACGCTACCTTTGGTTTTCAAGCATACTCATTAGTTGAGTCTTTTGATAAAGTATATGAACCAGAAAAAAGATTAAATTTATTTGAAAAATTATTAGTTGATTTTTCTAAAATGTTATTTAAAGAAAATGCTAGAAAAAGAGTATTACAACTTGAACAAGTTGTACAAAAACTGATGACTTTAATTAAAGATATTATTGTAGTTAGAAGTGGTAAAGTAGCTTTAGGTAACATACTATCTAATTTATCTTTATTGATGTTACAGGGTATTAATCCAATCAAAGTAATCACAGACACTACATTTGCTTGGCGTAATATTAAAAACTACAAAAAATATGCTATTAAATTATCTGAATTAGAAGCTGAATTAAAAACCAAAAGAAGTAATATTAATATTGGTCAGATAAAAAGACAGATTAAAACACTTAATCAATTATTAGAAAAAAATCCAATGCACAAGTATATGGAATATGGTTTGATGAGTACGATTGTTGAAGATATAAATACCGATTTAGAAAATGATGGTAAATATAAAACACCTTTTGAAGAGTACATAGAAAAATACACTAAAAAAATTCCTACACCTTTAAAAACTGTATTTAATGAAGTAGTAATTAATAAAGGTTCTACAGTACATAACTTTTTAACAGAAGCTACATCATTTAGTGATTTGTCTGCTAAGTATGTTCTAGCCAATCATTTACAACAAAAAGGTATGGACTTAGATAAAGCCATTTATCAATCCAATCTATCCTTTATTAATTATGATGTACCAACTAATAAAACATTGGATTATTTAAATAGAATTGGTTTAGCAAACTTTACTAAGTATTATTTAAGAATCCAATATATGCTTGGTAAACTAATTTTAAAAGCACCTATTACAGCTTTATTACAACATAATCTAGTTGAAAGTTTAGGAAGTGAAAGTGTAATGAACTCACTTTGGATTAATAGATTTGGTAATCCATTAGATTCTAGTATATTTATGGGATTAGATGTAAGTGATGATTTATTAGCAACACGATTAATTGGTGAACTGTTTACTTAGTTATTAAGGAGTTCGAGTCTCTCCGTCCCCACCATATATAAAACCTGCTTTAGAGCAGGTTTTTTTTCGTCTACCTAAAATGTTTCTATAAAACTTATTTTTACCAAAAAATTTTATCTATAAAAAAATTTTTTAAGAATCAATAACTTAAAAATAAACAAAAAATCATTGGTTAAATTACTTAAAATCAATGTTCAGGCTTGATATTATTGAAGTTTTTTTGATATAATCACTGTTACACACCGCATAGGTGGCTTAGAAACGTCTTTTTGGACGTCTGGCTTATCAGTGCATGTTACACACCGCATAGGTGGCTTAGAAAACGAGCGTTTTGTCAGTTTGACATGCTCGCTAAGTTACACACCGCATAGGTGGCTTAGAAAAGTAATACTTAAGGTAGTTTCTAGTTGAAACAGTTACACACCGCATAGGTGGCTTAGAAAGCTCTTTGGTACGAGCGCCAACAGCTAATTAACGTTACACACCGCATAGGTGGCTTAGAAAACACGCTCTGGCATGATGAAAAACCCAACCCATGTTACACACCGCATAGGTGGCTTAGAAATTCGCGAGTCACAAAGTGAGCGTACGCGATAACGTTACACACCGCATAGGTGGCTTAGAAAATCTTGTCTAGTTCTCAAGCCCAAACATGGATGTTACACACCGCATAGGTGGCTTAGAAAAAAGGTGATGCGATAATCATCGCCAGCTTGGATGTTACACACCGCATAGGTGGCTTAGAAAATGAGATGTTGTCATACACATTTTTTAGTTTTGTTACACACCGCATAGGTGGCTTAGAAAGCTAAAGCTGGCACGCCTGCCCAATGGGTGGCTGTTACACACCGCATAGGTGGCTTAGAAATATTTATCAATATCGCAGCTACGATATTAGATGTTACACACCGCATAGGTGGCTTAGAAAAACTCTCTTCCATCTTTTGTTCGGAAGTACGCGTTACACACCGCATAGGTGGCTTAGAAAATTTTAAAATCACCTTTTGTTCGTCCGAATTAGTTACACACCGCATAGGTGGCTTAGAAACACTGGGTAATGTCTTTAAAGTATTGTTTGCACGTTACACACCGCATAGGTGGCTTAGAAAAAAACCCAAACGCGCCCGACTTGATGAGACGCTGTTACACACCGCATAGGTGGCTTAGAAAAGATAATCTGCCCACGCCTGCATCATTTCACGTGTTACACACCGCATAGGTGGCTTAGAAAACCATTGACAAAGATTGCAGGAATCCACTGCAGTTACACACCGCATAGGTGGCTTAGAAATTACCATCATTAGTAAGGAAATACGCGTATGCGTTACACACCGCATAGGTGGCTTAGAAATCATGGGATGATAACACTTGACGTACATCAAAGTTACACACCGCATAGGTGGCTTAGAAATAATACCGAAATGGTTTGGGAGATTGATGTATGTTACACACCGCATAGGTGGCTTAGAAAGATACCTAACCAAAAAAAAATAAACTGAATGTTACACACCGCATAGGTGGCTTAGAAATCGAACATTTCATTTTTGTCCTTGCGGGTAACGTTACACACCGCATAGGTGGCTTAGAAAGTACTGATTCTGTGTCATCTACATTTTTTCTAAGTTACACACCGCATAGGTGGCTTAGAAAAAAGACTGTCTTTGTGCTTTTAATTCGTACTGAGTTACACACCGCATAGGTGGCTTAGAAAAACGCAAAACGATTTGAGGAGATACTGGCAGTTGTTACACACCGCATAGGTGGCTTAGAAAGATGAGTCTAAATAAGCCTGCAGTGGGAAAAAGTTACACACCGCATAGGTGGCTTAGAAATTGCAATTTTAAAATGGCTTATCGCCCTTGCCGTTACACACCGCATAGGTGGCTTAGAAAATAGCAAAGGTATTGAAACGCGTATCTCTTCAGTTACACACCGCATAGGTGGCTTAGAAAAAGCGGCTTTAACTGCTGAGCAAAACGCCCGCGTTACACACCGCATAGGTGGCTTAGAAAACTGTCTCAATAATTTTATGGTCAAACGTATAGGTTACACACCGCATAGGTGGCTTAGAAAAATCCATCATCAAGATACAAGCGGCGAGCGGACGTTACACACCGCATAGGTGGCTTAGAAATGTTTTACAAGCGTATCAGCAGGCTGGATTTTGTTACACACCGCATAGGTGGCTTAGAAAATAGTTGGAATGACGATAACTAAAGAATCTATGTTACACACCGCATAGGTGGCTTAGAAAAGTGTTTTAGCTTCGAACATTTCGTTCGACTCGTTACACACCGCATAGGTGGCTTAGAAATATGTATGCTTGTATGTCTTTTACCTGTTCTTGTTACACACCGCATAGGTGGCTTAGAAAGATATTAGAATTGTCTTCACTTTACGTTTAAAGTTACACACCGCATAGGTGGCTTAGAAAGTCAAACCCATCGATATAATGGATACACGGATGTTACACACCGCATAGGTGGCTTAGAAATCTTCGGGGGTCATATAACACGATAGATTCGAGTTACACACCGCATAGGTGGCTTAGAAATACTTTACCCAAACCCCTAGCATAGTCTTGGCCGTTACACACCGCATAGGTGGCTTAGAAAAGACTGCGTTTGAATATTAAATCTATAATAGATGTTACACACCGCATAGGTGGCTTAGAAAAAAACACGGATTTGCTCAGTTAGATCTACATTTGTTACACACCGCATAGGTGGCTTAGAAATTTAGTGGTGACGAAATAAGCATACGTGATTGTGTTACACACCGCATAGGTGGCTTAGAAAGCTCAAGGGTTTTACAGTTTACACTACCATCGGTTACACACCGCATAGGTGGCTTAGAAAAATCATACCTACAATCATATCTACTTCTGTTGGTTACACACCGCATAGGTGGCTTAGAAAAACGTATGGGCTTCGAACATTTCGTTCTTTTCGTTACACACCGCATAGGTGGCTTAGAAAGAATTGGTAATTCTACTCTCTCGTTAGTAGAGGTTACACACCGCATAGGTGGCTTAGAAATATGTAAGTGTAGTCATCAGACCATTATCATCGTTACACACCGCATAGGTGGCTTAGAAAACAACTGGTTCTGAAATACGCGTACGCACTGGGTTACACACCGCATAGGTGGCTTAGAAATCTTCTATAATCGGAAAGTCTTTGACTCTCCGGGTTACACACCGCATAGGTGGCTTAGAAATTTAATTGGTACTTTAGTTTCAATAACCATTTCGTTACACACCGCATAGGTGGCTTAGAAAATATTAATCACGGTGAATAATTTATGAATATGTGTTACACACCGCATAGGTGGCTTAGAAACTGCTGGAACATATCTTAACAGTGCTTATATAGTTACACACCGCATAGGTGGCTTAGAAATTTGAATCAGCAATGATTGCTTTTAGGGCTAAGTTACACACCGCATAGGTGGCTTAGAAATTGTAAGCCTGTAATCTCGTGTTTGTTGGTTGGTTACACACCGCATAGGTGGCTTAGAAATGCTTGCTCACATAGTGCATTTTTGTAACTGTTGTTATACACCGCATAGGTGGCTTAGAAAATAAAGACGGTTTCTTGATGGGGTGGATAACTGTTATACACCGCATAGGTGGCTTAGAAAGTTCTAGGGTATGAGATTACGCCTTGTTCGTACGTTATACACCGCATAGGTGGCTTAGAAATGTGGCGGTTTTGCTAATCGTAACCGTCTTGATGTTATACACCGCATAGGTGGCTTAGAAACTCAAAACTAAAAATTGGTTGGCTCGCTCTCTGTTATACACCGCATAGGTGGCTTAGAAAGTTTTTGTGGTAGATATAATCAAGACGAAAGATGTTATACACCGCATAGGTGGCTTAGAAAAAACCATGAAACAGCATATAACACAAGCATTGGTTACACACCGCATAGGTGGCTTAGAAAAAATATCCGAAATTTCTGTGCATGGTGACGGTGTTACACACCGCATAGGTGGCTTAGAAAACAAAGTCTATAAAAACGATGGCACGGAAATGAAGTTATACACCGCATAGGTGGCTTAGAAAACGGTAAGAGTTTGCGTTTTGCAGTTCAGCGATGTTATACACCACATAGGTGGCTTAGAAATGCTTTTTGAGCAACGTCATTTTGTATACAATACTAATAGTTATAATCGATTACTAATCGAAGTTACTAATGAAGGTGTTAAACACACTAAAACATTAGTTACAAATATGTGGGAGTTCCCTGAACTACGCATGAACGATTTGTTTCCAGAGGTAAATGGAGAACTACCCGTATACAACAATCCTTAACAATATCAGACAAGAGTACAGTAGAAATACATTGTACTCTTGTTTTTTTTTTAACATTAATTTTCTTTTTCAATGGAGTTTATTTATGACTATTAATCCTAACATGTTATCCACAGAAACGGTTTATATACCAGTCCCTACAGCAGTATTAGAAGCTACGACAGACTATGCTATAGCTAATAAGATATATATTGACACAGGTGCTGATAGAATCACCTTAGAAGATAAAGAAGGTAGATATATCGTACGTATCTGTATCCTAAATACTGATGATGATATCAGTTTAATTTCTTTAGATATAGAGATTGATGCTTACTTTAGAACTGAGAACGAATTAGATAATGATATTCCAGAAGAGTTAAACTGGATATTCGTTAGGTATCTTAATTCGCTACATGGTAAAGGATTTGCTAATCCCCATGACCTAGTAATTCGTCATGTGAATGATAACGATATCCTTGACTTATGCGATGTCTATCTAGTAGATAAGGAAGAAGCCTATTACTTAATATTCTATAATGCTAATATTAATAATGGTATTAAGTATACACTAACTAATGGGTTTACGTACATACTAGTACGACTTACTCATAGTGGTAAATTCGGTGAACATTACCTAGAGAAACTCTCTGTAATATTGAATGATACTGAACTACTTTATGATGATGCTACCCTATATGGGTTATTATACAATGACCTATTAGATAGTATCTTACTCCGTAAACGAGAATACGAAGAATGTATTGCTAAGATAGTTAAAAGTAATTTATTTAAACCTATTAGAGATAAACACCTATTACCCTTCTCTACTAACCCAATGTTTAATCACGTAGTCAATCTATTCCCAAATAATAAGATTATTACGACTGATAGATATTACGAACTAATCGTACAAGATGAGTATTGTAAATATGCTTTCAGAGTAGTATCAAATTTACCAGAGGCACTTATGACTTATGTAGGAATTGGTAATGAACCTACTAAGTTATATGTATCCAATACATTTGGTGAATTTATTGGCTTAGTTGTTATACACCGCATAGGTGGCTTATAAGCTCACAAAGTTAACATAAAAATTGAAAATACTAACAAATAAATCATATTCCACAACATTCAATAATTTATTAAAATCCTTAATATTACATTAAGTTTTTCTTACAATTCTAAAAATCATAACACTTGCCAAAATTCCCCAAAATTATTAAAATCCGCCTTTATTTTATCTCTAGCTAAACGCCATGACCGTAGAAACTTACATTCCAAACTCATCTCATCATAAAGCCAACCATAATCAAAATCGTACCATCAGCCAAAGCAGTGATTTTATTACACAGGCAGGTAGCCATAAAGCTCCAAAAATAGGTTTTGTGTCTTTGGGTTGTCCTAAAGCATTGGTAGATAGTGAACGTATTATCACTGAGCTTACTAAAGAAGGCTATCAAGTCGCCCATGATTACAATGGGGCAGATTTGGTGGTGGTTAATACATGTGGATTTATTGAGTCTGCAGTGCAAGAAAGCCTTGATGCTATTGGTGAGGCGATTAATAAAAATGGCAAAGTGGTTGTAACAGGCTGTTTGGGTAAAGATGCCGAAAAAATTCGTAGCATGCACCCTGCTGTGCTTGCAGTAACAGGAGCCCATGCCTATCAAGAGGTGATTAGTGCCGTTACACTCCATGTTCCAAAACCAGTTAAAGATAAAACATATGACCCAAAAATTGACCTTATCAATGACGCCGGGATTAAACTTACCCCAAGTCATTACGCATATTTGAAAATTTCTGAAAGTTGTAATCATCGCTGTACCTTTTGTATCATTCCATCATTGCGAGGCGATTTGGTTTCACGCACAATTGATGAGGTAATGCGAGAAGCGGTTGCCTTAAAAAATGCTGGCGTTAAAGAATTGTTAATCATTTCTCAAGATACTTCAGCCTATGGCGTGGATTTAAAATATAAGATGACATTTTGGCAGGGCGAACCTGTAAAAACCAAATTTTTGGATATGTGCCAGCTACTAGCAAAATTGGGCATTTGGGTGCGTTTGCATTACGTTTACCCTTACCCACACGTGGATAATGTGGTTGAGTTAATGGCAGACGCCAGAGCGGTAGGCGGACTTTTGCCATATTTAGACATTCCATTTCAACATGCAAGTCCTTCCGTATTAAAGGCAATGAAGCGCCCAGCCCATAGTGAAAATGTATTGGAGCGTATTGAAAAATGGCGAGCGATTTGTCCTGATATTGCCATTCGCTCAACCTTTGTGGTGGGTTTTCCGGGCGAAACCGAAGAAGACTTTGAATATCTTTTAGACTGGCTAAGAAAAGCACGTCTTGACCGTGTGGGCTGCTTTACTTATTCAGAAGTGGAGGGGGCGCAGGCTAATCACTTACCAAATCCTGTACCAGAATCGGTTAAACAGGAACGTTATCAGCGTTTTATGGAGGTTGCTCAAACCATCAGTGAAGAAAAATTACAGGAAAAAGTTGGTAAAACGTTCACTGTTTTGGTGGATGAAATTGATGTTGAAGAAAACATCGCCATTTGTCGCAGTTATGCTGATGCACCAGAAATTGATGGTCATGTGTATGTAGATAATATTGATGAACGTGTAAAAGTTGGTCAATTTTTAACCGTTACAATTGATGAAGCAAGCGAATATGATTTGTTTGCCAGTCTTGAATAACACCAAAAAATTGCCTAAATTTTGGCTAAAATTTGTGTTCTATACGATTGTTTTATAAGGGTTTTGTTATTTTAGGTAACAAATGTTTAGCATCATGTAGTTTAGCTTGAGGTGGCTATTTTTCCTTGTTAGAATGGCAGTTAGCAGATACTTACAACACTTTTTATTGGAGGCAATTATGAAAAAGTTATTTGCAAACACCTTAGCCACCAGCACCTTAACTGTAAGTTTATGTTTGCCTTTGATGGTGCAGCCAGTTTACGCTAGCAACTCTATAAAGCAAGAGATTCGTGGCGACCACGATTATCAAGGCAATGTTGCTAGAGCACGCAGTATGTTACAGGCGCGTGGCTATCAAGTAGAAAAAATTGATGCAGAGCAACATTTGGGTCAAAAAGCTTTAGAAATCGCTGCTCGCAAAAATGGCTACAGATATGACATTGTATTATCGTACCCAACTTTAAAAATCATCAAAGAGCAACGCGATGATTAAAGTGTTCGGTAAATTTCAACTCAACTAAAAAGACTTGCTAAATTTGGCAAGTCTTTTTTTACTTCTGTATGTATGACAGCACTGAATTGTTTATTTGATTGTGAATCTTTTTGGCTAAAATCTTCCTAGCCCCTATATTTTTTTGACAAATTTTAGTAAAATTCGGCTTTACCAGTAATTGATGAATAGCTATGACGAAATTTATTTTTGTAACCGGTGGTGTGGTATCTTCTTTGGGTAAAGGCATTGCTGCAGCTTCTTTGGCAGCGGTGTTGGAGGCTCGTGGATTAAAAGTTACCATGACAAAAATGGACCCTTATATTAACGTTGACCCAGGTACGATGAGTCCTTTTCAACACGGTGAAGTATTTGTTACCGAAGACGGCGCAGAGACTGATTTGGATTTGGGTTATTATGAGCGTTTTTTACGTCATTCTAAAATGACACGTGCCAACAATTTTACATCAGGGCGCATTTATCAAACGGTACTTGCCAAAGAACGACGTGGTGATTATTTGGGTGGAACGGTACAAGTCATCCCTCATATTACTGATGAAATTAAACATAAAATACGTGCATCGGGCGAAGGTTATGATATTGCCATCATTGAAATTGGTGGTACAGTGGGCGACATTGAAAGTTTACCATTTATGGAAGCAGTTCGCCAAATGCAAGTTGAACTTGGCAGAGATAATGCTATGTTAATGCATCTAACGCTAGTGCCTTACATTGCATCTGCTGGCGAATCTAAAACAAAACCAACCCAACATTCTGTAAAAGAACTCCGCTCCATTGGCTTACAACCCGACGTATTGATTTGCCGTAGTGAGCAGCCAATTTCTGAAGACAACCGTCAAAAAATTGCGTTATTTACCAATGTAGAAGCACGCGCGGTAATTTTGTGTGAGGATGCAAAAAGCATCTACCAAATCCCACGTCGTTTTTATGAGCAAAATTTAGATGATTTGATTTGTGAGCGCTTTGGCATCAATGCAAAAGAAGCTGACCTGTCTGATTGGGATAAAGTGATTGAAGGGCTTTTAAATGCCCAAGGTGAAATTGTAGTGGCAATGGTTGGTAAGTATGTGGAATTGCCAGATGCTTATAAATCAGTTAATGAGGCACTGCTCCATGCGGGCATTCATAATAAAACCAAAGTTAAAATTCACTACATTGATGCTGAAAAATTAGAAACCCAAAGCCATTTGATGGATGAATTAAAATCGTGTGATGCGATATTGGTGCCGGGCGGCTTTGGTGAGCGTGGTACTGTTGGTAAAATGATGGCGATTGAGTATGCGCGTACGCACAATAAACCATTTTTAGGTATTTGTTTGGGTATGCAGCTTGCAGTCATTGAATACGCGCGCAATGTTTTAGGATTGGAAGCCAATTCTACTGAGTTTGATCGCAAAACTGCCAATCCTATTATTGGGCTGATTACCGAGTGGTTTGATGAAAAAGGTGAGCTTCAAATCCGCAGTGATGACAGCGATTTAGGTGGTACTATGCGATTGGGCAAACAAGAAGCCAAATTGGTTACTGGTAGCCATCTTGCTAAAATTTATGGAGCAAATACCATCAATGAGCGTCATCGTCATCGTTATGAGATGAATAATCGCTACATTGAGCCTTTAGAGCAGGCGGGTATGAAAATTTCTGGCTATTCTACCAAACAGAATCTAGTAGAGTCTGTTGAGCTTGATGGTCACCCTTGGTTTATTGCGGTGCAATACCATCCAGAATTTACCAGTTCACCACGCGGGGGGCATCCTTTATTTAATAGTTTTATTAAGGCAGCAATCGATTGCCAAAAATAGGTTATTTATTTTGGATTTTTATATTTTAAAAGAGTTTGAGTATTATCATAACGATTACGATGGTTATGTCATTGATACATTCAACTATACAGTTATCAAGGCTTTTGACAGCCTTGATTTTGCTAAAACAACATGGATATACAAAGAGCGTAGTGCTTTTTGCGATATTGGTGATACTTGTTATGAAAAAATCAGCGATGATTGTCTTGATTGGATAAATAAAACACTTAATCAAAATTTTGATAATTTCAATGATTTTGTTTATGAATTTGAAAAAAACCCAGCGTATTTTGATACGATCAAAAAGCTATCTGACGATGATTTTATGACATTGTTGGATAAAATGAACGGTCATCGTTTTGGTGTTGATTTGATTCATAAAGAAGAACTAAACAAAGAAAGGTTTGGGCTTGATTTGTATGATGGTATGGATGATAAATATTATCCATATTGCCCAAATTCTTATTATACAGATAATGCTGCACCTTTATTAGTGGATAGCAAAGACGTATTTTTTAATAATGAAAAAATGAACAATCATATTCATTATCTAATTCAGTATGAGCGAATGTTTTGTGGGCAAAGCTGTTTAACAGATGATGATTTAAATAATCCAGAACTGAATATAATTTTAGAAGAATTTGCTGATGTTTTTGAGATTGATAATAATGATTTATTGTTTACAGGAATCGAACAAAATCAAATTGACGCTTTGCATAAAGTAAACTCATTATTAAAAAAACCATTTTTTAAAATAACAACACACCGCTATTTAGATTTATTAACAACACATACCAAGGGATTTAAACAATGAATTCATTAACTGCAAAATCTCAAATCCAGCTCAATGACATTACTATTGCCAATGACAAACCATTTGTGTTGTTTGGTGGTATGAACGTATTAGAAAGCAAGGAATTGGCATTTGAGATTGCTGAGTGCTATATTGAAATTTGTCAAAAATTAAATATTGGTTATGTTTTTAAAGCCAGTTTTGATAAAGCTAATCGTTCAAGTTTAAATTCATTTCGCGGTCCTGGAATGGATACAGGTTTGACTTGGCTAAATGATATTAAAGAAAAATATGGCGTACCAATTATTACAGATGTACATGAGCCTTATCAAGCTGCACCCGTTGCTGAAGTTGCCGATATTATTCAGCTTCCCGCCTTTTTAAGTCGTCAGACAGATTTGGTAGCCGCAATGGCAAAGACAGGGGCAATTATCAACATCAAAAAAGCTCAATTTTTAGCCCCGCATGAAATGCGGCACATCATTAATAAATGCCTAGAAGCAGGCAATGATAAGGTGATTTTGTGTGAGCGTGGTAGTGCCTTTGGCTATAATAATCTTGTGGTGGATATGCTAGGCTTTGACACCATGAAGGCGATGAATGTGCCTGTGTTTTTTGATGTAACGCACGCCTTACAAGAGCCGGGGGCGAGAGTA
Source organism: Moraxella sp. I5G (assembly GCF_055193055.1). Taxonomy (NCBI): domain Bacteria; kingdom Pseudomonadati; phylum Pseudomonadota; class Gammaproteobacteria; order Moraxellales; family Moraxellaceae; genus Moraxella; species Moraxella sp. I5G. Next base: position 51,809 of record NZ_JBUXLH010000010.1, read on the forward strand.
GACAGTGCAGGCGGTAGACGCCATCAAATTACCACACTTGCCAGAGCAGGTATGGCAACAGGACTAGCTGGACTGTTTTTAGAAGCCCATCCTGACCCTGATAAAGCCAAATGTGATGGACCTTGCGCACTGCGTTTGTCTCAACTTGAACCGTTTTTACGTCAAATCAAAAAATTAGATACTTTGGTAAAAGGTTTTGAAGTACTTGACACCCAATGATTTTATTGATTGATTGCTTGATAAATGGTTTTGATTACTTAATAAGCAAGCAGCTAAATTTATTAGGTGTCCACCTAGGCATTGTTTCGTGATTTTAATGGATTTTTGTGTTAGAATAAATCCAGATAATTTAGGTTTATTTATGATGCTTAAACTTGTGTTAAGGATAAATTATGTACGCTGAAGACACCAAAAACGTTGCCACCATTAAAGATATTGTAGCTCGTGAAATTCTAGACTCCCGTGGTAATCCTACGATTGAAGCGGATGTTATTCTAGCTAATGGCGTGTGTGGGCGTGCTGCTGCGCCCAGCGGGGCTTCTACTGGTTCAAGAGAAGCATTGGAGTTAAGAGATGGCGACAAATCTCGTTATTTGGGTAAAGGCGTCAAAAAAGCAGTAACTAATGCCAACAGCCAGATTCGTAGCGCGCTTTTGGATATTGATGCTGCCAATCAAAGTGAAATTGACCGTATTTTAATTGACCTGGACGGTACAGATAATAAAGGTAATCTTGGGGCCAATGCAACCCTTGCTGTATCACTTGCTGCCGCTAAAGCTGCTGCAATTTCTCAAAATCTGCCTTTGCATCAGTATATCGCTAATTTACGCGGGCAGACTTCTTTATCCATGCCTGTGCCAATGATGAATATTTTAAACGGTGGGGCTCATGCAGATAACACCGTTGATATTCAAGAATTTATGATTGAACCTGTTGGTTTTAGTAGCTTTTCTGAGGCATTACGTGCAGGAACGGAAATTTTCCACAGTCTAAAATCTGTTTTAAAAGCTCAAGGACTTAATACTGCTGTTGGCGATGAAGGTGGATTTGCTCCAAATTTACGCAGCAATGAAGAAGCCATTACAGTCATCATGCAAGCGATTGAAAAAGCAGGTTATACTGCTGGAAAAGATATTTATCTAGCACTTGATTGTGCAGCCTCTGAATTTTATAAAAATGGTCAATATATTTTGGCAGGGGAAGGTAATAAAGCCTTTAACAGTCAAGGTTTTGCTGATTATTTGGCATCCTTAACTCGTCAGTATCCAATTATTTCTATTGAAGATGGACTTGATGAAAGTGATTGGGATGGTTGGGCGTATCTAACCAAACTGATTGGTGATAAAGTTCAATTAGTTGGCGATGATTTGTTTGTTACTAATCCTAAAATTTTACAAGAAGGTATTGATAAACATATTGCCAATGCGATTTTAATTAAATTTAACCAAATCGGCACATTAAGTGAAACATTGGATGCCATTTATTTAGCCAAACAAAATGGTTATGCCACTATCATCAGTCATCGTTCTGGTGAAACAGAAGATGCTACCATTGCTGATTTGGCAGTTGGAACAGCAGCTGGTCAAATTAAAACAGGTTCACTGTGCCGTTCTGACCGTGTTGCTAAATACAATCAATTACTTCGTATTGAACAGCAAGTAACAGCAGCATTCCGCGGTAAACTTGAGTTTATTGGTTTGCGAGGCTAACTATTATGAAATTGCCAGTATTGGGCTTAGTTGGCGAAAAATTATCCATTAAAAAACGGCAAAAAATTCGTTTGTTGCCAAGTTTTGTTGGGTATTCTTTGCTGATTGCGTGCGCGATACTGGCAGTTTTATTATTACAGTATCAATATTGGCGTGGTGAGTTTGGTTACTTTCAATTAGAAGAATTAAAATCACAAGTTAGAAGGCAAGAAGCTATTAACAAACGCCAAGAGTATATCAATCATGCGCTTCAGGCAGATATTTCTGATTTAAAATTTGGCACATCTGCCATTGAAGAACATGCACGTATGGATTTGGGTTTTATTAAACCCGGAGAAACATTTGTACAGGTTTCTGTCGCTTCATCGGTAGTTTATGATGATGAGCCGAGTGCTGATACATCGGTTGCTAATGAACCTATTGATGAAGATACGTTAACCGATGACAAACCTGAGAACTAATTTTTACCCTCCAAATTCTCCCCAAAATTTTGCTACCCCAATTCACGCCTTAATTGTTGCTGCAGGTAAAGGCAGTCGTTTTGGGACAGAGGTTCCAAAACAATATTTAAAAACACAAGACAAAACCATTTTGCAGCACAGTGTCGCCCGATTAAATCACCCCCAGATTACTGATTTAACAATTGTAATTGCTCCAGATGATAAAGTTGCCTCAAACCTATCTTTTGAGTTTTCCCACCCAATTTATTTTGCTTGTGGTGGCTGTGAGCGATTTTTATCAGTTCAAAATGGTGTAAAAGCCATTATTGAGCGTGGGGCGGGCGATGATGACTGGGTGCTGATTCATGATGCAGCCCGTCCTTGTTTGGCGTTGCCTGATTTAGCAGCCTTGATAGCCAAAATCCAAAAAACTCCTAATTTGATAGGTGCAATACTGGCAAGCCCCGTTACAGATACCATTAAGTTTGTTGAAAATCATACCATCAGTCATACCATTGACCGAAGTCAATTATGGGCAGCGCAAACTCCACAAATTTTCCACCTTAAAGCCTTAGAAAAAATGCTACAAACCGTCATTGCTAAAAATCTTATAATTACAGATGAAGCCAGCGGTTTTGAAATGATGGGTGAAAAAATCGCAATTGTGCCTAGCAAACATATAAACATCAAATTGACCTATCCACAGGATTTGATGCTGATACAAGCGCTATTGACACAGGATTAAGATGATTTGGCTTATCTTTATTTTGGTGGTTTTACTGGTTTTTGGCGTATTAACAGCATCAGCTGATTTGGGTGTATCAACCATTGGTTTTTTGTCATCAGACGTTATCCAAACAAACAGTGTATTTTGGTTATTAAGCTTTTTGTGGATAGTTTGTGCGCTTTTATCACAAAAATTTTGGCAAAAAAGTAAAACAACTGTAGGTTTGATAAAAAATCTATCGTTTGGTGGCTTTATTTTTAGCATGCTTGGTTTTTTGGGCTTGTTTGTCATTCAGACGTTGGTTATTTACCAAGACTTTTATCAAAAAATTCCCAAAGAAAGTTATACTGTTACAGCGACTGTCCGCATCTTAGAAATTAGCGACAGTGTGTATGATGAAAAATTAGGCACTCATTATCGTCAAAAAGCGGTTATTAGCGACTTAAAATTTGCTGATAATACCCATCGATATGCTCAAAATGCATATAATAGCGAAAATCCATTTTATACGCCAGAAGCTCCTAACGTTAAGAAAAATATCACATTGCCCAAAGAACTTACAGTGCTTTTGACGGCAAATGCTAAAAAAGACCAACTTTCAAATAAAAAATCAAACACAGCAAAATCTCAATCAGAATTTTTGGTACTCAATCAGCTAGTTCCAAATACTCAAACGACGATGACGCTAGTTATCTCGCCTGTTAGCAAAGAAATTGGGGCAACAGGTTTTGATGGCTATCGATGGTTGGCAACTCGTCATATTCACGCCAATGCAAAAATTTTATCGGTTGAAGATAAGATAGTTTCTGCACAAGCATCAGGTGTAGATATTTATTTGCAAACACTGCGTCAAACACTGCGCAATCATTTTTATCAAGGCTGGCATAACCTATCAGAAGACCAGCGTCAAGCCAAAGCTGTAACATTAAGTCTATTAACAGGCGATAGAGCGTTAATTAATAAAGATACAAAAGATTTGTACCAAACAGCAGGTATTTCACATTTGCTGGCAATTTCTGGAACCCATGTGGTATTTTTGGCAATTTGTTTGGCCTTATTGGTTGTTTTTGTAACCAATAAATGGTTTTATAATTTGTATCTGTTTGTTTCTAGTAATACACTTAGACTTTGTGTCATGATAGGGGTGAGTCTGATTTATGCAATGTTTACAGGCTTTGAAGTTCCCGCAATGCGCACGGTTTATATGCTGATTGCAGCAGTGATGGCTAGACGTTTGGCAATGCCTTTTGCTACACATCAAATTTTGGCGGTAACCGCTTTGGTGATGATATGGTTAGACCCATTTGTGGTGTGGCAGGCGGGATTTTGGCTGTCTTTTGTAGCAGTACTGCTTTTGATGCGTTATGAAAATAATACAGTCAATGATAAAAAAGCATTTAATATCAAACAGCAAGTTGTGGATTTAATAAAACTGCAAACCTGGCTTTTTATCACCATGTTACCAATATCAGTATTGCTATTTGGTAAGGTGTCTTTGTGGGGACTTGGGGTTAATTTATTCGCGGTGGGTTTGTTTGGCGCAATCATTGTGCCTATCAATCTTATGGCAGGAATGATTTATAGTGTAATGCCATCTTTAGCGACTTTATTATGGGATTTATCAGCATTAATACTGGGTAAGTTTCACGATATAACGGCGTTTTTAACTGCCTTTAATCAAGATTTATGGATTTATCATCAACTGGGCAGTATTGCTATTTTATTTGGTGTGTTGGCAATCATACCTTTTGTCATACCAATCTTTAATAAGCGTTTTACTTGGATTGCATTATCAGTTTTGGCAATGATGGCAATAAATAAACCAACTCAAATAAGCGACTTTGACATTCAGGTGCTGCCAAGTGATGACTATGGTATTAGTCAAATCTTAATGCGTCAAAAAGACGCTGACCCTGCCAGTGTCAATAATCAGGCGGTTTGGTTATTTGTGGCAGATTTTTCAGGACGTATTAATGCCAAGCATGGAAAAATTTTATTAGAAAATCTTAAAAAGCAAGGGATTACGCACCTAACAGGGGTAGTAATGCAGACGCCAAGTAAGCAGTTTTTTGATGTTATCAATCAATTAAACTCAAAGATTCCTATTCACCGTTATTGGCAGGCAGGCGCTTTTGAAAATCAAAGTACACTTGCAATGAGTGCTTGTGCTGATGGGCAAGTTTGGCAAGGCGATGGTTTAAGTGTGCGGGCAATTACAGGTTGGCAGGAGATTGACAATCAAATGGTTTGGGGCTGTAGTTTAAAAATAATCAGTAACCAAAAACCAACAATTAAAAATGCATTGATAATTCATGATAATTTGGATGATAAACAAACTTATCAGATTATTATCAATGGAGCGGCTGATAAGAAGGTTTGGCAAATATTTGATAAAATTTGTCCAGTGCCAACCGCCCAAAACAGCATAGACAGTACGGATGTATGGATAACTCACACTCAAGGTGCGATGACATCCGAGATACTGGCGCGAGCAAATCCAGCCAGTATGATGTTTACCGATAAAAATACCAGTCAAAATCATCAAAAAGCTCAACAAATAATGGCAGAAATATTGCCCTAATGTGGGCTGTCATTTTTTGATGGTTTTGGTAAAATAAGCATTTTAATTAGGTAATATTATTATGGCATGGCCTCCAAATCCCGATAAACCCACCCAAAATAATTCTGCATCTGGACAAAAACCTTTTTCACATTTGCAAACACCACCAGCTGGCAAGGAGTGGCAATTATTGGAAAAAACCCTGATGGCAAGCATTGATGAACAAAGAAAGGCTCGTCGATGGGGGATTTTTTTTAAATTATTAACCTTTGCTTACATTATTTTTATTTTACTTGCGTTTGGGCGCGGTTGTTCAACAGCGCATTCGCCAAACTTGCCAATTGGCGCTCATGAGCCGCATTTGGCAGTGGTGGATGTCAATGGTGTAATTGCTAGTGATGGTGAAGCCAATGCCGATGCAATCAACACCGCTTTAATAGAAGCTTTTAAAAATCCTAAAGCCAAAGCAGTTGCATTGGCAATCAATTCACCCGGCGGTTCTCCAGTGCAGTCTGATGAGGTTTGGCAAACTGCAAGAGAGCTTAAAAAAACATACCCTGATAAAAAACTCTATGCTGTTATTGGTGATTTAGGAGCAAGTGGAGCGTATTACATTGCATCCAGTGCCGATGAGATTTGGGTCAATCCTTCAAGTTTGGTTGGTTCTATTGGCGTGATTATGTCCAGCTACAATGTAGAAGAGTTGATGAAAAAGGTTGGCGTTAAGTCAGCAACGATGACATCGGGTGAATATAAAGACATTATGAGTATCACCCGACCCATGACCGAAAGTGAACGCCAACACGTTCAAAAATTGCTTGATATTACTCATCAAAATTTTATTAATGCTGTTAAAGAGGGGCGTGGAGACAGGCTTAAAGACCCAGAAACCAATAAATTGTTTAGCGGGCTTTTTTGGACAGGCAGTCAATCCATTGAACTTGGACTTGCCGACAAAGTGGGCAGTATCAGCACTTTAAAAAAACAATTGGAAGTGGAAAATACCGTAAATTATACCTACAGCGACCCTGTACAAAAGATTTTTGATAAATTTGGGGTGCAAGTTGGTAAAGGTTTAGGTCAGGGTGTACAGATGAGTTTTGAAAAAGAGCAAGGCAAATTGCAATAATACACAATATGATTGTCTCTTTTAAAAAATCAAAAGTAGCTAAAAAGCGCCTTTGAGGCGCTTTTTTTGCATTCTTTTTAAGCAAAAGGTTTTTTAAGTATGACGGTTGAAAATTTTTTAAATATTTTTAGTCAAAAAGGCTGGCAAATGCCAAATCTTAATCATCAAATATCTGTTTTTGCAAATAATCCTAAAACAGCCTTTGAATTTTGTGATGTGTGTTTAAATAAAGAGCTGGATACAGGCATTTTGTTTGATGCGATGATAAGTTATGTGTGTAAAGCTGATTTGCAAAAACTAATTGAGTTTGCCATTCATCAAGAAGAGATAAAAAATCAAAATAATCAAATGGTTGGCAAAAATACTGAATCACTTATTGCTTACACAGCTTATCAATACCCTGAGTTATTACATCAGCATTTACAAGATATTTTACGTTTAAAAATCAATCAAGAATCCTATTATTTTAGTCAGCCGTGGCACCATTTACCACAGATAAACATTCAGATTTTTAAGGCATTATTCATTCAAGAGCAAGATTTGGATAAAAAGTACTTATTATTTACTTGTTTACTTGCAACTCGTCATTTACCAACCATAGAATGGCTGCTTAATACGGTTAGAGATAAACCATTTTTTATTAAAATTTATGGCATATTAGATGAGTATTTGTTAGCACATTTGCATAATGTTGGCTTAACAGTAAATAATGATGCAATTAAAAGTTATTGTTATCCAGCTACTTATCACCTAGTTTTTGATAAAATTCCCAGCCAATCTTGCATTAATTTTGAATCAATTCATCCAACTTGGCAAATGAACGCTCAAAATATCTCTTACGCTTTTGGTGGAGTTTTACAAAATGATGAAAATTTGGCAACTAATCCATTGTTTCATCTTATAACTTTACATGATATTCCAAATGACATTGATGTAACTTTACCAAAATTGGTTTTAGCATGTCATATTAGTGAACTCAATGAGGGGTTTGATATACTATTTTATCAACACGACCATGATGGCAATCCAAAAAGAATAGGGGAAATTCAAACGCAGCTTAACATAATAGATAAACCGCTGATTTGTCAAAAAATCCATTTAAGCCAAACACCAAGTCGTTGGCAAACTCAAGATTGGGCGCTTAGCAATGGACGAGAAAACTTAAACCGTTTGGGCGGTATGCCAACGTGGATACAAGATGCGTTTGTGCCAAATTGCCCCATAACTGGTGAAAAAATGAGCTTTTTAATGCAGCTGGATAGTGGGCTTTTGGATGTATCAGGAAACTCGCTTTTATTTGGTTCAGGGGGCATTTGTTATGTTTTTTGGTCAAATCAAGCTAGGGTGAGTGCATTTTTAATGCAGTGTACTTAATCATTTATAGACTCAAGTTATAAATAAGAACGATTTTTATTTATTCAAGTTAGCTTATCACACATTTTAAAATGGCAAATAAGCAATAAAAACTTTTCACTAAAACCATTTTTATTGTAAAATCAACTTTTGATAACAAAGGAAGTGGATATGATTTTAAAGGCGTTTTTATTGGTTTTTGGCTGTTTGTTTTTAGGGGAAGTGTTTATCAGGCTAACGCATTTGCCATTACCTGCCAGTATTATTGGGTTATTACTGTTATTTTTTGCGCTACAAACTGGTGTAGTTGAATTAAAAACTGTACAATCTTTAGCTAAAATTATGCTGGATTATTTGGTTTTGATGGTAGTGCCGGCGTGTATTTCTATTATGCAATATTTGGATATTATTCAAAAAGAGCTGTGGATATTGCTATTAGCAACCAGTCTTAGCACCTTTTTGGTGCTGATAGCGACCGGAAGAACTTATCAAGTTATCAGATATTTGCAAAAATCGTTTCGTTTAAAATCAAATCGCTAGGAAGTGTAATGATAAGGGAGTTATTCGTCAGCCCATTTTTTTTGTTGTTATTGCTCATTGGCTGTTTTGAGTTGTGTATGGTTCTGCGTGCCCGCTTTCGTAGTCAGTGGATTAACCCAACGCTCATTACAACCATTGTTGTGATATGTGTGCTAAAAACTTTAAATATTGAGTGGCAGACTTTTGATAAAGCCAGTAGTTATTTAACTTTTTGGCTGGCTCCTGCGGTGGTGTGTTTGGCGGTGCCTTTGTATATAGAATGGCAAAAAATCCGTTCCCAATGGCTGGCAATTTTTTTCTCACAATTGGTAGGTTCATTTGTGGGTATTGTTTCTGGCGTTTGGCTGGTGGGAATTTTTGGTGGTAGCGACGTATTACAAATTGCCATTGCTGCCAAATCAGTTACCATGCCAATTGCCATTGAGGTTACCGATAAATTACAAGGTGTTATTGGAATTACATCTGCTACAGTACTGATTGCAGGCGTGATCGGTCAGATTTTAGGGGTGTGGGTTCTGCACATCAGTGGCATTTACCGCCCAATGGCGAAAGGTTTGGCGATGGGAACAGCTTCTCACGCTCTAGGAACAGTTAGAGTCATGCAAATGAGTATGAGATTTGTTGCGTACGCAACTCTTGGACTAATTTTAAATGGCATTCTCACTGCCTTTTTAGCACCGTGGCTTGTTCCCTACCTAATATAACCAGAAATCAGATAATCTACAAGGTTAATGGCTGCCGCTACTAATAAACACCCGACCAGATGACGAGTTGGAAATAGCAGGGTTTTGGGGGGCAGTTGCTTGATTGTAATTGACCTGTACCGTTCTAACGCCATTGGATGCAGGTACTTCTAAACGAGCAGGCATTGGCATTGGCATTGGTTGTGGCTGTGGCGCCATGGCGTATTGAACGGAAGCGCCGCCGCTCATTTCATTACGATACAGACTGTGATAGCGACTGTTTACGGATTTCACATAATTGCGCGTTTCAGAAAACGGAGGAATGCCACCGTATTTTTTAACGTTGCCATGACCTGCGTTGTATGCAGCGATGACAAAATCACGATTGCTAAACTGACGTTGCAACCATGCCAAATAACGTGTGCCACCGTCAATATTTTGAGCAGGGTCCCAAGGATTGCCAACCCCCATATCTCGAGCTGTGCCAGGCATCAGCTGCATCAAGCCCATCGCGCCGACAGGTGAGCGAGCGTTTGGATTAAAAGCAGATTCGGTATGAATCACCGCTTTAATTAAAGCAGGGTCTACCCCATGTTTTGCAGCGGCGGCACGAATCAAATGGTCGTAGGCATTTTTGTTGTTGCTACGACTTGGGGTGGCAGCAGTAACGGGATTGTAAGTGGAGGGGATGGCTCCATCTTTATGCAATTTGGTATCAGGATAATACGTAACACTAATTTCAGTAAACTTTTCTTTACCACTGGAGTTTTGCTTGATATTGGTTAAATACAATTGCTGATTATCACCTTTTTTATATACATAAATATTTTCAGCAAAAACAGTGGAAGTAAAAACCATCAAAGTAGATAAACCGATGGCAGATAATTTTAAATGGGATAATTTTAACGTTTTTTGTAACATAATCTTTTTAATGGTGTTAATGGATAATATTAAATTGGATAAAAACCATTATACCATGTTTTTCCCCATCACTTTAATTAAGGAGTTAAAAGACTGGGTTTTTCGGATAAAACCCAGTTTTAATGATAGTTTTGTGATGATATATTAAGAAAATATTTTTAAACGTTCATCAATTGAAACAAATGTTTTTTCACTAGCTTGTTCTGTAATACCGCCAAATACAAGTTGAGCGCGCAGTTTCCAATGGTCAGAAATGCCCCACGTGTTTGCAACAGCTTTATCAATAATTGGGTTATAGTGTTGTAAATTTGCTCCAATATTTTCACTGGCAAGTGTTGTCCAAATAGCATATTGATTCATGGCATTAGCATGGTCTGCCCAGATGGGGAAGTTTTCAGCATAACTTGGGAATTGCTCTTGTAGGTTTTTGATAACAGTCATATCTTCAAAAAACAATATTGTGCCAGCAGCTGCTTTAAAGCCATTTAATTTATGTTCAGTAGCGGAAAAATTTTCAGTAGGAATAATTTTACGCAAAGCATCTTTAGTTAAATCCCAAAGTTTGTCATGTTCTGCGTTGTGCAAAATAACCATGCGTGTGGATTGCGAATTAAATGATGATGGTGTATGCAATAAAGCATGTTCCACAATATGATTAATCTCATCAATGCTGATGGATAAATTTTTATTTAAAGCATAAATAGAGCGGCGAGCTTGGGCAGCTTTTTGTAATGTTTTGAAATTCATAAAAAACCTCTTTAATTGATTTATGATAAAAATTTAAATTAGTATAATAAAAATTTAATTATTAACAATATGGATTTGATTAATAGATATTTTCTTAATAGGAAACTTTCAATTATCTTAAAACACCTATTATTAATTAATCAGGATATTAGCGTTTTACTTGTAACAATTTTTTTGTTAGGGCTATAATATGAATATAAATTATTTAATTTGGTAATTTGTTATGGATACATTAACAAGTATTAAAGCTTTTCACCAAGTGGTGCAAACAGGCAGTTTCACCAAAGCGGCTGATAAGATGGACATGTCGATTGCCATGACCAGCAAGCACATCACCAATTTAGAAAATCGCCTTGGTACAAAATTGTTACACCGCAACAGTCGCAGCGTGCATTTGACCGCGATTGGTGGTGAGTATTATGCTCAATCTTTGTATGCTTTGGAAGTGCTAGATAGCGCCAAACAAAGCGCCCAAGGAGCAACCAGTAATGCAAAAGGGGTGCTAAAAATCACCATGCCGCTTTGGTTTGCTAATGCTAAAGTTGCAGGGTGGCTGACAGAATTTCAAATGCAATACCCAGAGGTTATTTTGGATTTATCGCTATCTAATGATATGGTGGATTTGGTGGCAGGTGGCTATGATTTGGCATTGCGATTGTCCAATCAGCCTAAACCATCACTAATTACTAGACCTTTAACCAAAGTTGAATTTTATGCTGTAGCATCGCCAGATTATCTGCAAAAATATGATGTACCAAAATCACCTGATGAGTTGTCTACCCATCAAACCGTAACGCCCAGCTATGTTAAGATGGACAGCTTTGACATTGTTCACAAATCCACTGGTGAAAAACACACAATCCAGCCTGTTTCACATATTTATAGCAACGATACATTGATGAGCGCTGAGTTGATAAAATCAGGCGCAGGCTTGGGTTATATGCCCAGTTGGGTCATTGAAGATGAACTGTGTACTAAAAAATTAGTCCGATTATTTTCAGATTATCAGATGTTATCAGTTGGTTTGTATGCAGCTTATGTAGATAGAGCTTTTTTGAGTGCAAAAGTTAGAGCGTTTATTGATTTTTGGGTGGATAAATGTTCTGACTGCGATGTATGATAAAAAATCCAATCACTATAAATAGTGTCTTTTAAGCAGTTTTTTTAAGTTTAGTGATGGTAGGTTCCAATTATAACTAATTGCTAACATTCGTACCACAAACACAACCAGCATCATAACCAGCTGGCTGATATTGTCACTAAAACTAAAGTATTTAAGCAAAAAATACATTGCTGAACCAATGATGCAGGTACTAAGATAGATTTCTTGTTGCAAAACCAAAGGAATTTGATGGCAAATCATATCACGCAAAATCCCGCCTGCCACGCTGGTAATGACTGACATTAAAACCGCTATTAATGGGTGATGATAGGATAATGCAACTGTTAGCCCAATCACGCTAAAAGCAGACAGTCCAATGGCGTCAAAAAAACGAATCAGCCAATCTACTGATTTATTAACAGTTTGATACCAATTGGTGGTGATTTGGGTAATAATGGATGTAATGGTAATGACATAAACATAGGTTAAATCCATTATCCAAAAAAGCGGATAACGATTTAGTAAAATATCTCTTAATGTGCCCCCGCCAATACTGGCAACCATAGAAATTAAAATACAACCAAAAAAATCCAGATTCTTTCGAATGGCTAAAATTGTACCTGCAATGCTGCACGCCACAATCCCCACTATATCAAAAACATCAATCAGCAGGTCTGCATTAAGTAGGTGAACATTGAATAAATACATAGTGTTAATTTAAATGGATGATAAATAATTTAAATGGCTTTAGACTGTCATTATTTGCCTTTGGCGTCTGCCCAAATAATTTTATGCAGCTGCAAACCAAAACGAACAGGTAGAGCATCGTCTAATATCCATTGAGCAAGATTTGCAGCAATATTAGGTACATTGTTACTGCTGTGGTGATTATCTATATTAGGCACTTCAAACATGGGTGAAAGCCAAACTACCCCACATTTTTTGTCTAATTGGTGGTTAATAACTTTTTGTTTTGCCCAATCGTAATCTTGTCTATCAGCAATGACGATTTTAATTTGGTCGTGCGGGGTCAAGTAATTTAAATTTTCCCACAGATTCTTATTTTCTTCTCCTGATGATGGGCTTTTTAAATCCATTACTTTTGAGACTAAGACAGGAACATCCTTGACAGATAATGCGCCTGACGTTTCCAAAGAAATTTCATAACCAGATTGCAATAACATATCCATTAAAGCAAAAGCATTTGGCTGCGCTAAAGGTTCGCCACCAGTAATGCATACACGTTTACAAAAAAATTGCTGAATGTGCGTTAAAATATCAGGTAACGACCACCTTTGACCACCTGTGAATGAATAGGTGGTGTCGCAATAATGACAACGTAGAGGACAGCCTGTTAAGCGAATAAAAATCGTTGGCAATCCCATGCTTAAAGCTTCACCTTGCAGTGAATAAAAGATTTCTGTTAAGCGCAGCCCTGCATTTGGGTCAGTTGTAGGAATTTGTGTGTTTCGCAAAGGAATGTGATTGCTTGACATATTTAATATAAAAAATATAAAAACCAAACATTATAAGTGATTTTGATAAAAATTGGTATGTTATCAAAGTAAATTAAATCAATATAAAAGCTAAGTATCTGCTAAGTTTTGTTTGTTATAATGACCAAAAGATGAGCAATAAATTAAATAAGCAACACACCAAAATGGAGGAAGTTATGAAATTGTATCTTAAAACATTAACGTCAATGGTATTAGTAGGTTTGTTAGTTACTGCTTGCTCAAGAAATGAACAGCCTATCGTTATTGACCAAACACCAATATCAGCCCCACCATCTCAACATGTGCAAAATATGCAAAATCCCCAACCAGATTCGGCAGCTGTCACCCAAAATAATACGGTAGATAATGCAGTAAACAATGCGGTACCACAAATAACAACAGTTGCGACCGACCAAATGCAAAGTATTAAAAATGCGATTCTTGTCGCCCAAAATCAAACCAAAGGGTATGCTACAGATTTTGAAATCCAAGGCGGACACTTAGGTAGTGTCTATGAGATTGAAACGTTTAATGGTGGACTTGAACACAAAGTTTTGGTTGATGCAAAATCAGGTCAAGTTTTATTTAGCCGCGCAGAACGTGAGTTTAAAAGAAAAGGACAACCAGCTATTAGTTTGGATAAAGCCATCGAAATCGCCCAACAATCAGTGGCTGGTCAGGTTTTTGATGCTAGTTTAGATCGAGAATATATTGGTTCTCACTATGAAGTTAAGATGATAGGCGCTGATGGGCAGCCTCACGAAGTCGTGGTTGATGCCCAAACAGGTCAAGTGCTACAATCTTTTGTAGACTATGATGACTAATGATTGATTTAAAAAAATACCACAATTTGTGGCATTTTTTATTTATTAACGTTAATTCATGATATGAAATTGGTTTTATAATTCAAGGCTTTACCATTTTTTCTAATAGCTGTAAAAAGCCTTTAATGTATGCCATATCTTGACTGTGAGTTCGTACTGCTGCGTAGAGTTTACAATATACTCCGTCGCCAAGTTTACGAGATACTATCCATCCTTTTTTCTCATACTCATTAGCAATCCAGTCGGGCAGTGCTGCAACCCCTCGTTCACTGGCGACCAGCTGAATTAGCATGGCGGTAATTTCTGTGGTGCGAATGTGTTTTGGTTGAATGTTGTTAGGTTTTAAAAAGTGAGCAATAATGTCCAGCCTTGCCTCTTCCACAGGATAAACAATCAGTGTCTCTTGAGCCAAATCTTGAGCGGATATCATGTCATAACTAGCAAGCTGGTGTGCAGGCGACAATACCAAACGACTTTCATAGGTAAATAAAGGATGATAAGTGATACCATCTACTGGTAAATCACTTGCAGTAATTAGTAAATCAATTTCACCATTTATCAACATCTGATGAGGCTCAGGCTCAAAACCTGTCGCAAAATCCAGTTCCACATCACTGTAGTTTTTACGGTAAACATTTAAAATCGGCATCAGCCAATCAAAACAACTGTGACATTCACTAGCAAGACGTAATCTGCCGGCTTGACCGTGAGCCAGTCGTTTTAGGTCAAATTTAGCGCGTGCAACTTGTGGCAAGATATTATCTGCAAGTTGTAAAATTCTTTTGCCAGCAGGCGTGAAACTGACAGGACGAGTTTTACGATTGACCAATGTAATATCATAATAACTTTCTAACTCTTTTAATTGATGAGAAATCGCTGATGCAGTTAAATTAAGTTCATCAGCAGTCAATGCTAAGGAACCAAGTCGCGATAAAGTGGAAAGCATTTGTAGATGGCGAATTTCTAACATAATCAAAAGTTTTTTAAAAGTTAGTCAATAGTTTAGCATATTAATTAAAAATTTTCATCTTAAGATGAAAAAATTGATTTTTATTCATGATAAAACTAAGGTATGATATAAACATAAAAATTATTCATTATATTTATATAAAGATGAATTTTTTTAAATAAATTGCTCTTTTTGATGTTTATTTTTAGGTAGTTATCATGACAGTTCAAACACATATTTTGGGTTATCCCCGCATTGGCGACAAACGGCAGACTAAATTTGCCTTAGAAAAATATTGGGCAGGTAAACAAGACAAACAAGCCACTTTAGCACAAATTCAAGCGGTATTTGATACCAATATCAATGACCAAATTGATGCAGGATTATCTGTGGTTACTACAGGTGATTTTGCTCATTATGATTTGGTTTTAACTCAAGCAACCGCTTTTGGAATTGTGCCGACACGGTTTTCTGGAGCAGAAACTCTTGATACTTTTGACCGTCAATTCTATTTTGCCAGAGGTCGCGACCACACAGGGCAATTTTCTGATACTGCCGCCTTACAAATGACTAAATGGTTTGATACCAATTATCATTACCTTGTACCTGAACTTGCTGAAAATCAAAGTTTTGACCATACTGATTTTAGTCAAATTCTCAAACAAGTTAATGATACCAAAGCGATTTTAAATAGTAAAGGCGTTCAAAAAGAACTTAAAGTAGTTTTGGTTGGACCTTTGACATTTTTATACCTTGCCAATTCCAAAAAAGCAGATAAATTGGAATATTTAGATGCGCTATTGCCAGTTTATGCTGATTTGCTAGGCGAATTGGGTGATAACGGCGTAGATTGGGTACAGCTTGATGAGCCAATTTTATCATTGGACTTGGATAATAAATGGCAACAGGCTTTTGAAAGAGCGTATAATGGATTGCAACGCACCCCACCAAAACTGATTGTTGCCAGTTATTTTGATACGCTGGGTAATAATTGTAATGTTGCTTGTAATTTGCCTGTTAGTGGTATTCATATTGACGTTACGCGTACAAGTCAGCCCAAGCAATACGTAACCCAAGTTATTGACCATTTACCAACACATAAAATTTTATCAATAGGCGTTGTTGACGGGCGTTCTGTATGGACAACTAATCAAGTTTTAACCCAAGAAATTTTAGCCAAAGCTTATGCAAAACTTGGTGATAGACTTTGGGTTGGCAGCGGCTCTAGTCTTCTGCACTTGCCAGTGGATTTAACCCATGAAAATGTACCAGAAAACCTACAAGGCAAACTGGCTTTTGCTAAACAAAAACTAGCTGAAGTTGTTTTATCTGCCAAATTAGCAACAGGCGAAGCGGCCGCTAACCAAAATGCCACTCAAATTGAATTAACTGCTTATGCTGATGGTGCCAAAGTACGAGAAGGTAAATTTGATGAACGTTATGCTAGTCAACAAGCAAAATTAAACTTGCCACTGTTTCCAACCACAACCATTGGTTCATTTCCCCAAACCCAAGAAATTCGTAAAGCTCGTGCCGACTGGAAAAAAGGCAATTTATCGGATGAATTGTATCAAAAAGCAATGCAAGATGAAATTCACCGCGCTGTTGATGAACAAGAAAAATTGGGCATTGATGTTTTGGTGCATGGCGAAGCCGAACGTACTGATATGGTGGAATATTTTGCTCAATACATGGATGGATTTTGGGTATCGCAAAATGGTTGGGTGCAAAGTTATGGCACTCGCTGTGTACGCCCACCAATTGTTGTTGGTAATATCAGCCGCCCAACAGCAATGACAGTAGAATGGACAAAATTCGCTCAGTCATTAACCAATAAACCGATGAAAGGCATGCTGACCGGTCCTGTAACAATTTTAAACTGGTCATTTGCTCCAAGTGATAGCGCTACTCGTGATATTTTACGTTTGCAAATTGCTGAAGCGATTAATCAGGAAGTCAGCGATTTGCAAGACGCTGGTATTGGTATTATTCAAATTGATGAACCTGCTTTTCGTGAAGGGTTACCTTTAAAAGAAGCGGCAAAAAATCGTTATTGGCAACAAGCAGTTGCGGCATTTAGACACGCATCAAGTTCAGCTTATCCTGTTACGCAAATTCATACACATATGTGTTATTCTAGCTTTCATGACTGTTTAGAACATATCTTGGCAATGGATGCTGATGTCATCACTATCGAAACAGCCCGTTCTGGTTTACAGCTTTTGGATGCTTTTAAAGAAAATGGCTATCATAATGCTATTGGTCCCGGCGTTTATGATATTCACAGTCCGCGTACTCCAAGCGCTCAAAACATGCAAGTGGTCATTGATGAAGCCATAAAGTACATTCCAAAAGAGCGTTTGTGGGTAAATCCTGATTGTGGACTAAAAACTCGAGGTTGGTCAGAAACTATTTTAGCGCTCCAAAACATGATGGACATGACCCAAAAGGTTCGTGAAGTATATGGCAAATAAATGAGGAAAAATTATGTGTGATGCTTGCAATGTTCATGAAGACGATGAATTTGATTATGATGATTGATAATCACTGATAAAAAAACCGCTTATTAATGGCGGTTTTTTTATTTATGCACTGTTAATCTTAGACTTTGTTTTCTTGATAAAACTTAGTGAAAATGATTAAGAGGTTCAAGCTTATACAATTTATTTATAACCAAAAGGATTAAAAAAAGAATCCATTAAAAAGGTCATCTAATTTCTTAGATGACCTATCCATTACAGGATGATTTGTTAGAAATAATAAGAAAAACCAACAGACGCCACAGGAACCACTCGCAAATCACCCGCTTTATCTTTAACTCGTTGACGTTCGCGCTCGATGTCGGCGGCAGTAGCGGCAGCGTCATTACCATTTGCTAGTAGCATTTTTTCATACAAACTATCACTAACTTGGAAACTGGTTTTTGGATCACCAACATACACACCTAAATCAGCATTAAAACCCCAGCTGCCGGCTTGTTTTGCCTTGGCGTTATGACCTAAGCCAATCCCAAAATAAGGCATTAAATCAGGATATTCGATTTTTGCATTTACAAAATCCTGTGAGCTGTCATAACTATAGCTTTTGCCACCAATTTTAATGGTGCCATTTGGACGGGTAGAGCGACCTTCACCATCAATTTTAATGCGTCCCATACCAACACCTGTCGTCAAACGAAAACCGCTGTTGGTCATTGGGAAATAATCAATGGCAATTGTGCCTTGAGTGGCTTTGACCTTGGCTGTGTACTCAATTTTATTTTGTTTAAAATCGCGGCTAATAGAGCCAAGTGTGGTAATATCGGCACGCACTGACACCTTATCGTGAACGCCTGCGCCAACACCAACACCAATACCGGGGATACCTGCCTTACCATAAAACTCCAAATTACTATCTGCCAAAGCGACAGCTGGAGATGCAATCAGGGTGGATAATAGAAGTACTTGTAATTTTTTCATCGTTGGATTTCCTCAAAAGGTGCACATCATTACATTTAATAAATATATAAAAAATAATCAATAAACTGCTTGATATATCAGGAAAAATTACAATAAATTAACTTTATTAACTTATCATTACAAGACATATCTATTTACTCTCATATTATTACAAAATATTACTTTACTTTACAATTGATTTTTTATATTGGGATGTTCTAAAAAATTGATTGATAATTAATCAATTGAATCAATCTTTTGATTTTAAATAAAAGGTCTTATGATTTTGAATCGATTCAGTGTTAAATATAAGGTTTTAAAGACATAAACACTTCATCTTTTATAATAAAGATAAGGATATAATAGAGGTTGTAAATTGATTTGCCTACCAATTTATTTAAATACAATAAAATTTGCGTTTGATGGTTTGTATTAATTATATATATTGTAAATAGGCAGTAGGCAACATGGGGCTTTTAAGGGTTTTATTTTGCTTAATTTTTTTGTTTGATTAATTTAGTTTAGCAACTAGATTAAATGGTTTTGGATGTTTTCCATACGGATATGACAGCTAATAGGGCACAAAACATAAAAATGATGCTAGAGATACCGTGCCATGCGCCAAACGAGCCGCCAAGCAAAGAAAGTAGCCAGTTTGTTGTGTTGTTTTTGTAGGCTTCAATTACGGGTGTTACTAAAAATTCATTGATACAAAGAAACAACCACAAAACAGCAGTCAATTTAGCAACGGATGCTTTAGTACGGTATTGTACCAAAAACACACCTGCCCAAATCACCAGCCCTGTCCATGATAAAATCCCAAATAAAATCCCAGCAATCTCTCCAGCTTGCATTTTTGGTAAATGTGAGAATAAAACTGGTGCAGCAATGTAACCAGCCATTATTTGCATTCCCAGCCATAGTGCTGCAATGATGACAATCAAGCGAGCCAAAATGTTTTGACGAATCATGATTTTTTCCTGTACTATTAGCGATAAAATATTCAGTTATAAAAAAACTCTATCATTTTTAGTGATAGAGTTTAACACATTTTTTTATCATACACCTATTTTAAGATTATTGATGCTAATCATGAATCATTATTGATGGTTTTAATTTATTTTTTGGTTTGTTAATAGACTATCCAGTGCCCATTTTCCACCACCGGATGTAGCAATGTATAGAAAAATAAAACAAAATAGCACTGCAGACTCACCACCATTAGCTATAGGAAACAAAATGGATTTTGAAGCATGAGCCATAAAATACGCCATCGCCATTTGACCAGACAAAATAAAAGCGGTTGGACGGGTAAACAGTCCCAGCATTAATAAAATCCCACCTAAAATTTCTAAAATACCAGCTACCAAGGTTAGACCAGACGGCGAGCCACCCATGGAGATGGGAAATGCAAAAAATTTGGCAGTTCCATGTAATAAAAATAGATAGGCACTAACAATACGTAAAATTGATAAAAAAACAGATTCAAGCCGTATAAAAATTGACATAACAACCTCATTAACTAAATTTGTAAATAAGGTTAGTATAAATCATTGATTTATCAAGATATAGATGCTTTGAATTAAAGAATAATTTCTTAATAGGAAAATATAATAAATACTGTTTAAAAAACAACGCCCAAAAAGGGCGTGTTTTTTAATGATAAGGTTACCAGCGGATGGGCAGTACGTGTGGTTCGGCAACTTTGAGATTTTCATAAGTGCCTTTAACAAAAATATCAGGATTGACATTATTGATATTGGTATGACCGCAAAATGCCATAGTAACATCACATTCTTTATAGATGATTTCTAAAGCTTTTCTAACCCCATCTTCGCCATAGGCACCCAAACCATATAAGAAAGAGCGACCAATCATTGTGCCTTTTGCGCCTAATGCGATGGCTTTTAAGACATCTTGACCTGAGCGAATGCCACTATCTAACCAAACTTCACATTTGGAGTTTTCTGCTTGTACGGCTTGTACACAATCAGAAAGGGCAGCAATTGAGCTTGGAGCACCGTCAAGCTGACGACCACCATGGTTTGAGATAACCATAGCATCAGCACCCGATTTGGCAGCTAAAACCGCATCTTCAGGCTCCATAATGCCTTTGATAATTAGTGGTCCACCCCACAGGTCTTTGATGCGAGCTACATCATCCCAATTAAGACTTGGGTCAAACTGTTCAGCTGTCCACGATGACAAACTGGATAAATCGCCCACGCCTTCAGCGTGTCCAACAATATTGCGGAATGTATGGCGTTTTGTTCCAAGCATGTTAAAGCACCACTGCGGTTTGGTCATGAGGTTGATGCAGTTGGCAATGGTAGGTTTTGGTGGAGCAGACAAACCATTTTTAATGTCTTTGTGGCGCTGTCCTAAAACTTGCAAATCTGCGGTTAAAATCAAAGCAGAACATTTAGCTTCTTTAGCGCGACGAATCAAATTTTCCATAAACTTTTTATCGCGCATCACATACAATTGAAACCAAAATGGTTTTACTGTATTTTCAGCAACATCCTCAATAGAACAAATGCTCATTGTGGATAAAGAAAAAGGAATGCCAAATTTTTCAGCGGCACGAGCAGCATAAATTTCACCATCTGCCCACATCATACCTGTAAATCCAGTTGGGGCAATCGCTACAGGCATACTGACATCCTGCCCAATCATTTTGGTGGCAAGACTGCGTCCCTCCATATTCACCAGCACTCTTTGACGCAATTTAATACGGTCAAAATCAGTTTCATTATTGCGATAGGTGGTTTGTGTCCACGACCCTGAATCTACGTAATCATAAAACATACGCGGTACTTTACGCTCAGCAACACGTCGCAAATCTTCAATTTCGGTAATTTTACTTAGATTACTCATAACATCTCCGATTAGGTTTGGTTAAAATAGGTTTTTATTTTTTGCTTAACAAGGTCAATCCGCCAAAAAATACGATGGGCCAAATAATTGCACCAATCCACCAACTGGCGCTCATAATAATCGCCATACCAATTAAGCCGCCTTGAATGATGTAGTAGGTCATGGCAATAAGAGTTTTGCGAATAATTAAACCTTCACGGTTTACCATGCCAACAACCGCACAAGCTGCCACAACGTTATGCACACTAATCATATTACCAGCAGCGCCACCGATTGCTTGTAAGGCAACCACTTTTGATGCACCCATGCCATCTAAACCAATTTGAGTGGCGGTGCTCCACTGAAAGTGAGAAAACATCATGTTAGAGATGGTGTTTGAGCCAGCAATAAATGCCCCCAAAGCTCCAATCCAAGGCGAAATTAAAGGCCATGCCCCAGAAAATAAATCTGCTGCCGCTGCCGCCAATACTTTTGGCATAGCTAAGATTTGTACAGCAGCGTCAGGTGAGGTGCCGGAGTTGATAAACACTTGCACCATTGGCACAGAAAATATCAAAGCAGGTGCAGCAGCCATGGTGGTGATGCCTGAGTCTTTCCAGCTTTTTTTGATGTCATTGCCTTTCATGCCAAAAATAAAAATGCATACAATTGAAACTAATAGTAACACAGTAGCAGGAGAATATAACAGTTGAGTTTTGTTACTGATGGTTGTACCAAAAATTTCTTGAAAGCTGATAACGGCGTGAGAATTCAACCAGTCTTTTAAAGGTTTGATGGTGCGTGTTGCAACCAAAATACCAATGACCATCAAATAAGGTGAGAACGCTTTAAAAACTGAAAATTTTACTTTTTCATTGGCATCAATTTCGGTATGTGCAAGGGTGCCTTTCCAGTCTTCTTCCCAATTATCACGGTGAGCAAAATCAAAGGTTTCTTTAGGTGTTAAAAAACCCATTTTAGCGGCAGGTACAACGATTAAAAGTCCAATTACAGAACCTAAAAGCGATGGCAATTCAGGACCTACAAAACGAGCCGTTAAATAGTAAGGTACGGTAAAAGCAAGACCTGCAAAAATAGCAAATGGCGCCGCTTTAAATCCTTCAGCAAATGAACGTTTTTCGCCAAAAAAGCGTGTTAAAAAGCAACATAAAATCAAAGGAATTAACACACCAACGGTTGCGTGAATAAAACCCACTTTTTCAGTGATAACCAAAATATAATGTGGTAAATCCAAACCAAACTTTGAGATTTCAGCAGCAACATCGGCTTTGTTTTCCAGTCCTGAATTTACTCCAATTAATAATGGCGTGCCAACCGCTCCGTAAGATACAGGAGTGGACTGAATAATAAGAATAGCCATAACACACGCCATTGCAGGAAAGCCTAGCGCTAACAATAGAGGCGCTCCCACCGCTGATGGTGTGCCCCAACCAGTTGAACCTTCAATCAAGGAACCAAATAACCAAGCTACAATAATCATTTGCACGCGGCGGTCAGGTGAGATACCCATAAAACCTTGTCGAATGGCAACAATGGCTTGACTTTCTTTTAGGGTGTTTAATAATAAAACTGCCGCAAATACAATAAATAAAACGTTTATCGCTGTTAATACACCGTGAACGGTCGCAGCTGCCACCTGAACACCGCTGGTTTTCCAGACAAATAATGACAATAAAACAGTAGTTAAATACGCCACGGGCATGGCAAATTTAGCAGGCAGTCGCATTACGACAAGCAGTAGAAAAACCATGATAATCGGCAATAACGCCAAAAAAGCAAGCATAGGCACTCCTAGTAAGCCAGATGGCAAACTTCGTTTAATTTTAAATAAATATTCGTTAAATAATCGTTACAAACGGTTAATTTTACTGTTTTATTTTATAAAAATAAATAGCAAATTTTATCAAATAAACTGATAAACAAATATCATTTTAAGAAAAATAAAATATCAAAAAATAAAAATATAATTTTTTTTGTTTTAAATCAATTTTTTTTAAAAAAATTAAAATGAATAAAAATAATATTCATAAACATTTTTACTCAGTCCTTTCCAAATTCTATCAATAATTTTCTAAAAATACAATATCCATAATTCCGAAGGGGTAGCATAAAATTTTTTGTGGCGTAATAAAAAAAGGAATAATTGTATAAATTTCATTCATTAACCACTCATCAGCATCTGCTAAATCTAAGACTGTAAAGGCAAACGGGTGCGTTTTTTGAGCGGTTAGTAAAATATTTTTGGCATCATCACAAAGATGGCAGCCATCTGTTCCAACCAGATACTTATTTTGGGGGTCTAAATGTGTTTGTGGATTTAGATATTTTAATAAAGTTTGATAAAAAATCTGATAGCTTTTTTGAGGTAATTTATTGGCAAAAAAACGATTTTGGCGTAAGTTTTGCAGTTGATGAATAAATAATTCATTTTCGGTAACTTGATTAAGTAAAAGTGAGTTTGACATAAAAAAAGACACTCATAAAGACAGAAAAATAAGGTACAATAAAACCAAAACTGATAAGGAAAAAAGCAAACTGTGAAAAAATCAACACCTGAAAAATCCAATCATGATAATAAGTTAGCACCTATTAAGCCAGTTAAAAAAGGTTTTTTGCCATGGTGCTGGCGTTGGCTGATTTCACCATTTTTGACATTGTTTATTAGTTTTCATTTATTGGTGGCGATCATGTTGGCGGTGTGGGCGTATTTTCCCGTTTCTAATTCCATGTTTATGATAAGCCATCGTTTATCGGGCGGTAGCGTTACCCAAACTTGGGTAGATTATGATAAAATCGCTACAGGTGTCAAGCAAGCTGCGATTGCTAGTGAGGATGCCAAGTTTAGTCATCATCACGGATTTGATTGGCAAGGTATAGAAATAGCAGCAAAAGCCAATGATAAAAAAGGAAAAATTTCCAAAGGCGGTTCAACCATCAGTCAGCAATTGGCTAAAAATTTATTTTTATATAAAAAACGCTCATATATTCGAAAAGCAGAAGAAGCAATTTTAACAGTTATGATTGAAACGTTTTGGGAAAAACGACGTATTTTGGAAGTGTATTTAAATGTGGTTGAATTTGGTCATGGTATTTATGGTATAGAGGCTGCCGCTCAACATTATTATGGAAAATCCGCCAAACAGCTGAATCGGCAACAGTCAGCGCGTCTGATTAGTATGTTGCCCAATCCAAAATTTTATGAAAAAAATTTGCAGTCTAAACGTTTGCGCAACAAACAGACGATTATTTTAGGGAGAATGAACAGTGCCGTTTTACCGCAATAACATGTTTCATATTTTTACAAATCATTTATCCGTTTCAACAAGGAAAAAACCGATGAATACTGCTATTAATCAAGCCATGCAAACTATTGCCAATCAACAACAGGGTATTGATAAGCAAGCTGTTGCCAGTGTATTGGGGCAGACGCCACCCCCTGATAAGTTGTATGAAATTGATGAAATTTTAACCAAAACAGGCGAATTTACATCAGAGTGTTATATTAATCGCGATTTATCAACCTTGCGATTTCAATTACGAGTGTTGGCACAAGCGACCAATCCTCGTTACCCTTTACTTGAAAGAATGTTTTTTTTGACGATTTTTTCGTCTAATATGGATGAATTTTTTGAGATTCGCGTTGCAGGCTTAATGCAAAAAATGAAACAAGGCGACCATTTAAGTAGTTTGGATGGACGCAAGCCCAGTGAGCTTTTAGCTGAAATTAGCCAAGTAGCCCACCGAGCGGTTGAAGAACAGTATCGAATCTTAAATAATGATATTTTGCCTGAACTTGCCGAAAATGATATTCGCTATTTAAAACGTCATGAGCTTAGTGAACCTCAAAAAATATGGATGAAAGAGTATTTTTTTGAGCAAGTACTGCCAGTCTTGACGCCCATCAGTATCGACCCAGCTCACCCATTTCCACGTTTGGTGAATAAGTCACTTAATTTTATTGTTAGTTTAGAGGGTAAAGATGCGTTTGGAAGGGATATTAATTTGGCAATTGTGCCTGCTCCACGTTCATTGCCTCGCGTGATTCGTCTACCTGATGAATTAACTGGTGGCAAAGAGCATCACGTCATGTTGTCTGCAATTATCCATGAACATGTTGGTGAATTATTTTTGGGTATGAAAGTTACAGGCTGTCATCAATTTCGTTTGACACGTAATGCTGATTTGGCATTATCAGATGATGTAGATGATTTAGCAAAGGCTTTAGAAGGTCAGCTGGATAATCGACGTTTTGGGGATAAAGTGCGTTTAGAAGTTACCAGTGATTGCCCAGCAGACATCAGTCAATTTTTGCTGAATGAATTTGGCTTGGAAGAATTTCAGCTATATCGCGTCAATGGACCAGTTAATCTTACACGTATGTTAACTGATTTTGATAGACCAGAATTAAAATTCGCCCCATTTAATAGAGCGCTACCAAAAGCCTTTAACAAAGTAGATTTTCGAGGAGCGGATGCACGTTTTGATGCCGATGCTTTAATGTTTAATATTATTAATAAACAAGATGTTTTGGTGCATCATCCTTTTGATTTGTTTACACCCGTAGTAAATTTATTATGGCAAGCTGCTAACGACCCAAATGTTTTAGCAATTAAGCAAACCATTTATCGCTCAGGCACCAATTCTGAAATTGTTCAAGCCTTGGCACACGCTGCTAAAAATGGCAAAGAGGTAACAGCAGTAATTGAATTGCGCGCTCGGTTTGATGAAGCGTCTAATATTGCCGTTGCTAATTTTTTACAACAAGCAGGCGCGATTGTTGTTTATGGTGTGGTAGGGTATAAAACGCATGCTAAGCTGATGCTTATTGTCCGTCGGGAACAAGGAAAAATTCAGCGTTATGCCCATTTAGGAACGGGTAATTATCATGCAGGTAACGCCAAAGCCTATACTGATTATGGGCTGTTTACCGCCGATAAAAATATTTGTGCTGATGTGCATAATGTGTTTATGGAACTAACTGGCATGGGTAGACCAATGCCACCAAAATGCATTTTGCACGCGCCATTTACGCTACATGAAGGTTTATTATCGATGATTGATGATGAAATCAGCCATGTTAAAGCTGGTAAAAAAGGGCGCATTATTCTAAAATGCAACGCCATCACAGAACGCCATATCATCAATAAATTATATGAAGCATCAAAAGTTGGCGTGCAAATTGATTTGATTGTACGTTCTATTTGCTGTTTACGCCCGCAAGTCAAAGGTTTGTCTGAAAATATCCATGTACGTTCGATTGTGGGGCGGTTTTTGGAGCACACTCGAGTTTATTATTTTTATAATGATGGCGATGAAAAACTATTTTGCAGCAGCGCCGATTTAATGGATAGAAACTTGTTACATCGTGTTGAAGTGGCATTTCCAATTTTGGATAAAAAGATTTTTTATCGTATTTATCAAGATGGTTTGATGAATTATTTGGAAGATAATGTTCAGGCATGGGAGCTTGATGGGCGTGGTGAATGGAATCAGGTGCAAAAAACCCATCAGATTCACGATGCTCAAGCGGTATTATTGGAAAAAATTTGTCAATAAGTCCAAAGATAAACCGCTGTTTATCAGTGTATCTGGTCAATGGCGGTTTATTTAATCTTATTAAAAAACCAAATAACAAAGTTTGTTTTATGTATGATAATAATAATGTTGCTTTAAAAATCACACAACTTAGCAAAACTTATCCTAATGGTTTTTGTGCCTTAAAAGGTGTAAATTTAACCGTGCAAAAAGGTGATTTTTTTGCACTACTTGGCGCAAATGGTGCTGGCAAATCAACCATGATTGGGATTATCAGTTCTTTATTAAAAATGGATAAAGGCGTGGTTGAAATTTTTGGTGTGGATATTGTCAAAAAACCCAATCTTGCCAAATCCTATTTGGGCGTTGTTCCTCAAGAATTTAATTTTAATCAGTTTGAAGAGTGCTTAAACGTTTTATTGTTACAGGCGGGGTATCATGGCATTGCCAAAAAAGACGCAATACCACATGCAGAATTTTTATTGAAATCTTTAGGACTTTGGGAAAAACGCCACACCAAAACCCGAGCTTTGTCAGGTGGTATGAAACGCCGTTTAATGATTGCTAGAGCATTGATTCATAAACCAAAATTATTAATATTGGATGAGCCAACCGCAGGCGTTGATATTGAACTTAGACGTTCTATGTGGGAATTTATTAAAAAAATTAATGAAGAAGGCACAACAATTATTTTAACCACTCATTATTTAGAAGAAGCAGAGCAATTGTGTAAAAATATTGCGATTGTTAATCACGGTGAAGTTTTAATACATACTCAAATGAAGGATTTATTATCTCAATTGTCAAATCAAGCATTTATTTTTGATTTAAAAGATGAATTGCCAAATTTGCCAAATTTTAAATATGCATTGAATGCCTACCAAATTGATAATAAAACATTAGAGATAACTTTGGGAAAACATCAAGAATTAAATCAATTATTTGTTGAATTTAATCAACACAATATTCAAATAAAAAGCATGAGAAATAAATCCAATCGATTAGAAGAAATATTTATGAATATTGTGGATAAAGATATATCTAAAAATAAAGAAAATTAATGTTATTCTTCTTTTAATTAAATAAAAATATAGAGTATTGTATGAATTTTTTTGGGCAATATATTGCATTAAAAACTTTATTTTATAAAGAAATGAAGCGTATTTTACGAATTTGGCCTCAAACATTATTGCCGCCAGCAATTACTATGACTTTGTATTTTGTTATTTTTGGGCAAATGGTTGGTCAAAGAATTGGACAAATGGGTGGTGTTAGTTATATGCAATTTATTGTGCCAGGACTGATTATGATGTCTGTTATTACCAATAGCTACTCCAATGTGGTTTCTAGTTTTTTTAGTGTTAAATTTAATGGAAGTATTGATGAATTATTAGTATCTCCTGTTTCTTTGCATAACATTTTAATTGGTTACGTTGGCGGTGGAGTTTTTCGCGGTTTGATGATTGCTTTTATTGTTAGTGCAGTAGCATTATTTTTTACTCAATTATCAATTATGAATTTAGCAATTACAATTCTAACTATCATTGCAACAGCAATATTATTTTCATTGGCTGGATTTATTAATGCGATATTTGCTAATTCTTTTGATGATATTTCGATTGTACCAAGTTTTATTTTAACACCTTTGACGTATCTTGGTGGTGTTTTTTATTCTATTTCAGATTTATCACCTTTTTGGCAAAAAGTATCTTTATTAAATCCGATTGTATATATGGTTAATGCTTTTCGTTATGGAATTTTAGGTCATTCTGATGTCAATGTTTTTTATTCTTTATTAGCTATTTTAGTTTTTTGCATTATCTTTTATTGGGTTGCTTATCTTTTATTAAAAGATGGTTCGCGGATTCGTATTATTTAAATTTAATAGATGATTTATAGGTATTTGTATGAGCATTCATGGCGTATTGGGCGAAAACACTCATTATCCAAAAACTTACAATCCAGATATTTTATATCCAATTAGTAGAAATGTTGGGCGTGATGAGATTAAACGCGCAACAGGTTTTTATCAATCTTATCAAGGAGTGGATATTTGGCAGGCATTTGAAATCTCTTGGTTAAATCCAAAAGGCATATCACAAGTGGCGATATTAAAATTATTCATTCCCGCAGATTCACCAAACATTGTAGAATCCAAATCTTTAAAACTTTATTTTAATAGTTTAAATTTTACAGTGTTTGAAGATAAACAACAATTAATAGATACCATTATTCAAGATATCTCTTTTTGTGTAAAAAAAGACATAAAAATTTATTTGGGTGATTTATCGGATGAATCATTTAATACTTATCTATTAGAGCAAAAAAATTGCATTGATGATGCATTGGATTTTTATCAAGATAATATTCTATTAACGCACGATATTGACAGTTCTTTTTTAAAAAATTTTAATCACAAAAATCATCAACAAACTTATCAATTTTATTCTAATTTATTGCGTTCTAATTGTCCTGTTACCAACCAACCCGATTGGGGAAGTGTATTTTTTGAAATTACCACCAGTTATCAGTTGGATTTTGCAAAAATATTGCAATATATCTTATCCTTTCGTCAGCACAATGGTTTTCACGAACAATGTGTAGAGCGTATGTTTGCTGATTTTATGGTGCATTTAAATCCAAGTAAACTAAAAATCTGGGCAAATTATACTAGACGTGGTGGCATTGATATTAATCCAATTCGAGTGTTTAATGCAGATTTTGATAATTACCTAAAACGCACAATTCGCCAATGATTTTATAAACCGTTAATGTGAATAATTAAAAATGTGGAAAATGATAATATCATATAACTAAAATGCTAAGGTAACACATAATCCACCTGAATGATTTTCAAATAAAGACGTGTTTAAATATAAATTGGCTTTAGAATTTTCACAAACGGTTTTTACAATAGACAAGCCAAGACCTGTCCCTTTTATTTCGCTATTATCAGAATGATTGTTTTGTGATAAGCGGGTAAAAGGTTCAAATACTTTATAATAATCGGCTTTTTTTATGCCAATACCACTATCTTTGATTTGTAAAAATAATTTTGAAGGATGATTATTTTTATAGTGAATGACACACTCCCCAAATTCTTGTAAATCTTGTTTTTTATCCGATAAAATAATTGCAATACGACCTTGATTGGGTGTATAAATGATTGCATTTTGAATGATATTTTTAATCAATAATAATAAAACGGTTTCGTCAATCAATAGTGTAGCATTTTCTTGTTTGATATCAATTTCAAAATTTAATGATTTTTCATTAATTATTGGCAATAATAGATTGACACTATTTTTTAATATGTTGGCTATTTTTACAGGTTTGTAATTTCCTGTTTTGCCATTTAATCGTGCAATGGTTAGTAATTTTTCTACCAAATCCTGATTTTGCGCAACGCTTTTAGCAAGTTTATTTAGACCTATTTTGATTTTATCTAAATCAGTCAATGTTTGTAAGCGCTGAACTTGCAAAGAAATGGCAGTTAAAGGTGAACGTAGCTCGTGAGAAGCATCAGCGATAAAGCGTTTTTGGGTATCAATATCCTCTTGAGCCTTGACTAGCAACTGATTAATAGCAACAGCAAATGGTAAAATCTCTTTAGGAAAGTTTTCTACAGGTAAGGGCGATAAATCG
This sequence comes from Moraxella sp. I5G, assembly GCF_055193055.1. Taxonomy (NCBI): domain Bacteria; kingdom Pseudomonadati; phylum Pseudomonadota; class Gammaproteobacteria; order Moraxellales; family Moraxellaceae; genus Moraxella; species Moraxella sp. I5G. Next base: position 82,483 of record NZ_JBUXLH010000010.1, read on the forward strand.
TGAACATCGCGCTGGCTAACTGATTTTGTGGCACGTCTAACAAAGCGAAACTCACGCCACATTAAAAATGGTGTAAATATTGCTAAAATACCACTGACAATCAGCAAAGGAATCAAAGAATGTAAAGCAGCTAATGTAGCCAGCTCATCTTGACTGTCATGGCGTTGGCGAACAATGATGGTTTGATGGTTTTGTGCAAGTTTGTAAACCGAAAAACGTTCACCATCTATAATGGCAGTACTAAACCCCATGGGTAATTTGGCAAAATTAGTATGATTTTTATCCAAAATATCTACCCAGAGCCCATCATCACCATCGCCTGTGCGATAGCTTTGGGGGCTTGGGCGGGTGGTTAAAATGGCAAGAGCAATATTTTCTAAGTTTTCATCAAATAAGTCGTCTGTTTCTTCATAGGTTCTTTGAAAAGCAAAAATACCAGCCAATAGGGCGCTGATAAGCAGCACGCTTAGAGTGGTGGTGATAAGTTTTAACTGTAAAGAATGGGGTTGTTTCATGGCAGATTGCGGAAAAATAATAAATTATCAGATTAATTTGCTGCAAGATACCAGCCCAATCCACGCATATTTTTGATGGTGTTTTGTCCAATTTTTTTGCGTAAACTATAAATCAAAAACTCTACCGCGTTGCTTTCCACTTCCATACCCCAGCCGTATAATTGGCTCTCCAAATCACTTTTGGATAATACTTTTTCAGAATTGGTCATAAAACTGGTTAAAAGCATGTATTCTTTAGCAGTTAAATCTAGGGGTTGTTGGTTTAAAAATGCTCGTTTTTTAGCAGTATCTAATGATAAATTACCAACTTGGAGCAGATTTTGAGCTTTACCTTGCTGTCTACGAATTAAAACACGCATGCGAGCGAGTACTTCACCAAGTTCAAATGGTTTAATCACATAATCGTCAGCACCACCATCCAGCCCTTGAATGCGGTCATCTAGAGCATCTCGCGCGGTTAAAATTAAAACGGGAGCATCAATTTTGGCAGCGCGTAGAGTTTTTAATACGTCCATGCCATCAACTTTTGGCAAACCTAGGTCTAGTAAAATAATATCATATTGTTCGGTTTTAAGAGCCAGCAGTGCTTGTGCGCCATCTTTTACCCAGTCTACAATATAGCCTTCATCCATCAAGGCTTCACTAAATACATCACCAATCATCATATCGTCTTCAGCTAATAAAACCCGCACAAATTTCCCCTATTATCAAAATAATTTCAAATCAGATTATTGTAACAAAATAAAGACAGAAAAAACTTAGAAGGTTTTGATAAAAATTTTGCTATAATGACTGGTTTATTTTAATATTATCTTAAAATTATGAGACAAATAACTGAGCTTTTATGCCCCGCTGGAACTTTTAAAAATATGCAATACGCTTTTGCTTATGGTGCAGATGCTGTATATGCAGGTCAAGCGCGCTATTCATTGCGAGTGCGCAATAACGATTTTGATGAAGAAAATTTAAAAAAAGGCATTGATTATGCTCACAGTTTGGGTAAAAAATTTTACGTTGTGGTGAATATCCAGGCTCATAATGCCAAATTAAAAACCTTTATAGAAGACATTCGTCCTGTAATTGAAATGAAGCCAGATGCACTGATTATGTCCGATGCTGGCATGATTATGATGGTACGAGAGGCTTTTCCAAATCAAGTGATTCATTTGTCAGTACAAGCCAACGCAGTTAATTGGGCAACAGTGAAATTTTGGCAGCAAATGGGCGTATCACGAGTGATTTTATCCAGAGAACTGTCTTTAAAAGAGATTGGTGAGATTATTCGTGAAGTACCTAATATGGAGATTGAAGTCTTTGTTCATGGGGCTTTGTGCATGGCTTATTCTGGACGCTGTTTATTATCGGGTTATATTAATAAGCGTGATGCCAATCAAGGTACTTGTACAAATGCATGCCGCTGGAGTTATAACACCTATCAAGCGATTGAAAACGAAACAGGTGATATTGTTCCAAAAAATCCTGATATTTTTATTCCTAATCAAAGCCAAGCAGAAAATGCCATTCATGCCATCAATCTAAATGGTGATGTGGTCATGGGTGATGATTATGTACAAAAACCATCTGACGAGGTGGTGTTGATTGAAGAGCAGGGACGAAAAGGCGAACTGATGGCAATGTTTGAGGATGAGCATGGTACGTATATCATGAATTCTAAAGATTTGCGCGCGGTGGAACTTGTGCCAGATTTAATAGACATGGGGGTGCATTCCTTAAAAATTGAAGGACGTACCAAATCGCATTATTATGTTGCACGTACGGCTCAAGTATATCGCAAGGCTATTGATGATAAATTGGCAGGTAAGCCTTTTGATACTCAGCTGATAGCAGCCTTAGACGGATTGGCAAATCGTGGCTATACAGAAGGATTTTTGCGTCGTCATGTACACAGCGATTATCAAAACTATGAATACGGCTCATCTAAAACAGACAATCAACAATTTGTTGCTGAAGTTACAGACGTTGACGGCGAATTTTTAATCTTAGACATTAAAAATAAACTGATGGTTGGTGATGAAATAGAAATCATGACCCCCAAAGGCAATGTAGTGTATTTACTTACTCAAATGTGGGATAAAAAGAATGCTAGTATCGATGGGGCTTTAGGTTCTGGTTGGACTGCCAAAATTAAAAACCCCTTTACAGATGTAGCGGCTGATGTCTTGAAATTTGCATTGATTATGAAAAGTGTCAGTGAACCAATTTATACGTAATTGCGCTGCAACACGTGGTAATCTGTGATTAAGATTGTTTTTGATAACGGGCAAAATAAAACTTGATGCCCGTTTTTTCATCCTGTTTAATATCAGATGTCCAAATTTGAGTGAATTTTTTACTAAAATCAGGATAAAACGCATCACCGTCAATCTCTAAATCTACGTGGGTAATTTCTAAAATATCGGCTAAATCAAGGCTTTTTTGATAGATTTGTCCACCACCAATAATATAAATTTCATCGTGATGATGACTGTTGGCATAGTCTTTGGCGTGTGTTAATGCGTCATCTAAATGATGAACTACTGTGCATCCTGTAGCCTGAAACTCTTTATTTTGGGTAATGATAATATTGTTGCGATTGGGCAAAGGGCGACCTAAAGATTCAAAGGTTTTTCGCCCCATAATAATCGCTTTTCCCGTCGTAAGCGCTTTAAAGTGTTGAAGGTCTTCTTTGATATGCCAAGCTAATTGGTTGTTTTTTCCAATGCAATTGTGTTTGTCAATGGCAACTATCTGAATGATTTTCATTAAAAATTCCTTAATAAATCATAAAAATACGATAAAAATGGGTCAGCAGTGCCAACCCATTTTTTTTATTTTAAAGTAAATAAATTATTTTTTAATGGTATCACCTTCAATGATGATTTTGGCAGAACTGCGGTAAAATTCCCACTCTTCAATTTCTTGACCGTTGGGTAATTGACAAACGCCGTATTCATTACCGTTAGTGTCTTTTTTAATGATGGATTTGCCATGAACAGAAACACAAAATTCGCTGGCAGGGTTTGGCGATTTGGTAACGGGTGTTTTTGTAGTGGTACAACCAGTGATGACAGTGGTAGCGATGATGGCTAAAAATATGCTTTTTTTCATATGACACCTACAAATTAATTTATTCGGCTCTTAATAGGTCGTTGATGCTGGTTTTGCTGCGAGTTTGAGCGTCTACTTTTTTGACGATGATGGCAGCGTATAAACTGTATTTACCATCAGCTGAAGGCAGACTGCCCGGAACAACAACCGATCCTGCTGGTACGCGCCCATAATAAATTTCGCCTGTTTCACGGTCATAAATACGGGTAGATTGCCCAATATAAACACCCATGGAAATGACTGAGCCTTCACCAACAATCACTCCTTCAACAATTTCGCTTCTAGCACCAATAAAGCAGTTGTCTTCAATAATAGTAGGGCTTGCCTGCAGCGGCTCTAAGACGCCACCAATGCCAACACCACCCGACAAATGAACATTTTTGCCAATTTGAGCACATGAGCCAACGGTTGCCCAAGTATCCACCATGGTGCCTTCATCTACATAAGCACCAATATTGACGTACGATGGCATTAAAATAGTATTTTTGGCGATAAATGAACCTTTTCTGGCGACAGCAGGTGGAACGACACGAATGCCAGCATTTTTAAAATCGGTTTCTGACCAGTTAGCAAATTTGGTATCTACTTTATCATAAAAGCGCAAATCTCCAGATTCTACAGAAGTATTATCGTTTATTTTAAAAGATAACAGCACAGCTTTTTTTAGCCACTCATTAACAACCCATTCGCCATCTGTCTTTTCAGCAACACGGTAAGTGCCGTTATCTAAACCTATTAAAGCCTCATTAACTGCTTGGCGGACATTATCGGGGCAATTTGTAATGGATAAATTGGCGCGATTTTCAAAGGTTTGTTCAATTAAAATGCTTAAATCACTCATAAAGTTTCCTTAAAATTATAAAAAAGTAGATATAAATCAATTAAGATATATTGGCAGTAAACCAATGTAAAATATCTTGATGTACTTTATCAGCATGAGTTTCTTGCAAAGGCTCATGCCGCATATTGGGATATAGGTGGAAGTTTACATTGGTTTTTCCAGCCTTTAGCAGCTCATCAACCAAACCATAGATATCCTGACCCATACGTCCAACTGGGTCGTCTTTACCACTTATAAAAAGCAGTGGATAGTTATTTGGCATAAAAGCATGCCAACTGGGCTTACATGCGTGCCAAAGCAATTTTTGTAAAGCTAAAAAACCATTATTGGTAAATACAAAACCACATAAAGGGTCAGCTTCAAAGGCTTTGATGTTATCACCGTTTTCAGATAGCCACGCAAATGGTGAAGCCCAAATTGATGAGCGAATTTGATTAAGCAAATATTGGTTTAAAAGATTGGCAAAGTAAATGTTAGGCTGTTTGGCATTTAAAAAGTTTAACACGCCCAAACTTTTTAAACTTATTTGATTAAAAAAGCCAAAACCATGAGCCGTTCCCATTAATATTGCACCATCAAAGCTGCCAGCGTGATGAGTCAAGACCGTTCGGGCAATAAATGACCCCATGGAATGCCCCATAATAAAATGGGGAATGTTTTTATTTGTCAGTTCTTTGGATTTTTGCTTTAAGGCATCAGCGCAAACAATCACGTCTTTACACAGCGCTTGAACAGGGTGTTTTTCATCAAAAAACCCTAATTCATATTTATCTTTGACAGTCTTTCCATGCCCAAGTTGGTCATAAGTCAGCACTAAAATGCCATGATCTGCTAAAAACTGCGCAAACTTTTGATAGCGTCCACTGTGTTCGCTCATGCCATGAATAATAAGCAAGCTTGCCCTAATTTTATCTTTTGGGATAAAAAATGTATGGTGTAAACGGTGAATGCCATTAGCGGATAAAATAACACCCACAACTAACAGCCCAATTTACCTTCTTTGGCGAGCGCTTTACTGCTTCTGACAGGCGGTGGACAAGGTTCGCCATAAAACTGACGGTCGGCAAAGTAACTGGAACGAACCATAGGACCTGCCCAAATACTAAAAAAGCCAATTTTTTTACCATAATCCATATAACGTTCAAATTCATCAGGATGAACATAGCGTTCTACTGGGGCATGACTTTTGCTTGGGGCAAGATACTGACCAATAGTTACGATGTCAACATCATGAGCTTTTAAATCATCAAGTAGAGCATAAACTTCTTCTTCAGTTTCACCTAATCCAACCATAAAACCGCATTTGGTAGCAATATCAGGACGCAGCGCCTTGTAATCTTTTAACAGTTTTAAAGAATGGGCATAATCAGCACCGGGACGAAAGGCTTTATATAAACGAGGTACGGTTTCAATGTTGTGATTAAAAACATCAGGAGCGGTTTGGGTTAAAATTTCTAACGCTAATTTATCCCGCCCACGAAAATCTGGCACTAAGATTTCAATCAAGCAATTTGGACTTAATGCACGAGATTCTTTAATCACATCAGCAAAATGTCCAGCCCCGCCATCTTTTAAATCATCTCTATCCACTGATGTGATGACTGCATATTTTAATCCCATACCTAAAATTGTTTCAGCGGTATGGCGAGGTTCATCTTTATCTAATGGATTGGGTCTGCCGTGTGCGACATCACAAAATGGGCAACGACGCGTGCAAATATCCCCCATAATCATAAAAGTTGCTGTACCATCACCAAAACATTGAGGTAGGTTTGGACAAGCAGCTTCTTCACAAACTGTATGTAGTTTTTGTTTGCGCAGAGTTTGTTTAATACGCTCAACCTCAGCAGGGCTTGATAATTTGACTCGAATCCAGTCAGGTTTTTTTGGAGTTTCAATTGTAGGAATTACTTTGATGGGAATGCGAGCGACTTTGTCATGTCCACGCAGCTTTTCGCCTTGCACTGCTTTTTTTGGAGTAGGGCGAGCTTCAGGGGTGTAAGTTTGAACGGTCATTTTATGTGTTTGTAATTTAAAAATTAGACTATTTTACGTTATTTTTAGGTAAAAAGCGATACTAAAAATCTCCACAAATATTAGGACTATTGTCGCCTAATTTTAATAGTGATATGATAGCCGATTTTAACTAAAATCTAAATTATGAAATTTATCATCAAACTTTTCCCTGAAATTATCATGAAAAGTGATAGCGTTCGCAAACGCTTTATCAAAGTTTTAGCGAACACCATTAGAGACAACCTAAGAGCAGTTGATTCAACGGTTACAGTTGTGCGTCTTTGGGATAAAATTGTGGTGCGCAGTAAAGACCAGACAAAAAAACCTTATCTAATTGAACGACTGCAATGTATTCCAGGCATTCATCATTTTTTAGAAGTTGAAGAAATGACCTATACAAATTTGCACGATATTTTTGAAAAAACATTGGCGCAAGTTGCTGATGAAATTGTGGATAAAACCTTTTGTGTACGCGTTAAACGTCGTGGTCGTCATGATTTTAATTCCATGGATGTGATGCGATATGTTGGTGGCGGCTTAAACCAAAGGGTGGCTAGTGCTAAGGTGCGGTTAGAAAACCCTGATGTTACTGTGAATCTTGAAATTGAAGATGATAAATTGCTATTAACAAAAGCTCGTTTTGATGGGTTGGGTGGGTTTCCAGTAAGCACCCAAGAGGATGTGTTGTCATTAATTTCTGGAGGATTTGATTCAGCGGTTGCTAGTTTTAACTTTATCAGACGCGGCAGTCGTGTACATTATGTATTTTTTAATTTGGGTGGCAAGGCTCACGAAATTGGTACTAAACAAACCGCGTATGAGCTTTGGCGTAAATACAGCCCAGTTCATAAAGTTAAATTCATCACTGTGAATTTTGAGCCTGTCGTTGCTGAAATTTTACAAAAAATTGATGATGGTTATATGGGTGTGGTGCTAAAACGCATGATGGTGCGTGCTGCAAGTCGTTTGGCAAAACAATATAAAATCAATGCATTGGTTACAGGTGAAGCCATGGGGCAGGTGTCAAGTCAAACCCTTGCTAATTTGCAAATGATTGACAAAGCATCCGATACACTGATTTTACGACCCTTAATCACCAACGATAAAGAAGAAATTATTAAAATGGCTAAAAAGATTGGTACGGCGGATATCGCTAAATCCATGCCTGAATTTTGTGGTGTAATTTCTAAAAGCCCAACAGTAAAAGCAGCGGAGCATAAACTGGTTGCGTGTGAGGAAAACTTTGATTTTAATACATTACAAACAGCTATTGAGACTGCTTTGTGTATTGATATTCGCCAAATCCAGCAGCAAACAACCAACCAAAAAAACATCCAAATCACGTCTCAAATTGGTGAAAATGACGTAATTTTAGACATCCGAAGCCCCGATGAAATTGACAATAAACCTTTGGTGATTGAAAATGCTCAGGTGGCTACTATGCCTTTTTATAAATTAACCAGTAGTTTTAATACGCTAGATGGCTCAAAAACTTATCTACTGTATTGCACAAAAGGCGTGATGAGTAAATTGCAAGCTTTATATTTAATGGAACAAGGATTTGATAATATTAAAGTTTTTCAAAAATCTTAAAGAAAATATTGCATGATAAAAAATAAAAAAAGATGGCGTAAAACCATCTTTTTTAAGTTTATACTTTAAAGTCAGCCAGCAAAAAATGCTTCTAAGTCATCGCTACCGCCAATATGCTGACCGCCAATAAACACCTGTGGCACTGTTTCACGACCTGTGATTGCACGTACACCCGTCATGCTAGCATCACGCCCTAAAACAATTTCTTCATAGCTTAAACCCTTTTCATCAAGCAGTTTTTTGGCTTTAATGCAAAAAGGACAACCTGGTTTGGTAAAAATTGCTACAGATGGTTTATCTTGCCAGTCAGGCTTTAGGTATTTTATCATAGTATCTGCATCGGATACTTCAAAGGGGTCACCGTCTTTTTCGGGCTCGTCAAAGATTTTAGTGATTACGCCATCTTCAACTAGCATAGAATAACGCCAAGAACGCTTTCCAAAGCCAAGGTTTTCTTTTCCTACAAGTCGCCCCATACCCTCAGTAAATTCGCCATTACCATCAGGAATGACAGTAATATTGTCGCACTCTTGGTTAGCTTTCCATGCGTTCATCACAAAAGTATCATTCACTGACACACAAATAATTTCATCCACGCCCAGTTTTTTAAACTCAGAAGCCAGTTCGTTATAACGAGGCAGGTGTGTTGATGAGCAGGTTGGTGTAAAAGCCCCTGGCAACGAAAACAGCACTACTTTTTTACCATTAAATAATTCATCAGTGCTTACATTTACCCAGCTGTCACCTTGACGAGTCGGAAACGTTACATTTGGTACACGCTGACCAATCATATCTTTAAAAGCCATAATTTATCCTTTTACGAAAAGTTCATTACTATTATATGAGGTTAATTTTACTTTTTTAAAGCAAAAATATTGAAATCTTTAATTGATAAAATCTAATAAAAACCATAAATTATTTAATATTATTAATAACTGTAGTGCTCAAAAGTTGGCACGCCACTATGAAAACGCAGCTCATCATCAGGACTGTCAATCAATTCTCTTTCTACTTCACGAAAAAATGCCACACGTGAACTGATATCATCTTCGCTAATTGATTGAGCAAGTGAAAGATAATCTTCATAATGACGGCTTTCAGATTTTAAAAGATATTTATAATATTTGGATAATTTTTCATCATCTATTACATCTGCTAGAGCTGAAAACCGCTCACAAGAACGTGCCTCAATAAATGCTCCAATGATGAGTACATCAATCATGCCAGCAGGTTCAAATGTACGTTTGTGTTTTAATAGCCCTTTAGCATAGCGACCTGCTGGAAGATGAAACCATTCAATGTTTCGCTCTTTCATTAATTTCATAACTTGTTCGTAATGCAGCATTTCTTCGCGTACTAACTGTGAAAGTTTTTCTTGCAAATCACGATAAAATTCATAACGAAAAATTAAGTTCATTGCCGTTCCTGCTGCCTTTTTTTCACAATTGGCGTGGTCTTGCAGAAGCAGTGGCAAATGATTTTTGGCAATATCTAACCATTTTTGTGAAGTTTGGCAGCCTAAAAACTCATAAATATGCTGGATATCAGTTTTGGCTTTAGCAGATTTGGTAATATAATCCAAATCATCAGTGTTTTTTAAATCAGCATTCATCAGCTTTTTCCAATTAAAGATAAAAGATTATAAATAATAAATCATAAAGTGATTTATAAACAATTCTCATTCTAACTTTTGCTAAAGATTTTTTCAATAAATGTATATAGTTAAAACTAAAAATTAGTCTAAAAATTAATCAATTGTAATACAATCAATGATTTATCTAAAAAATTTTGAATATTTTTTGTATTTTTAAGTTATTGAATAATATATAAAAATAAAAAAATCAAGAAAAAAGTTGCAAATTTTCAGATAAAAGGTGTTGCAAAATGTGTCAAAGTTGGTATTCTATACACAAGGCATGAAGTTAAAGGATTTTCCTACTAATGCCTAAATTGAAAAAACCATGATAGCATCATTATTGATGATTATCATGTGGGTGCAAGCGTTTTAAGCAGCCCCATCACTAAAAAATGTCAGTGGAGAAATACCCATGAAAAAACTACTTTTAGCGTCAGCCATTGCTGCTTTGTCTATCACTGCTGCACACGCTGCCCCAACTGTTTATGGTAAAGCATATTTAACCTTGGATGTTAAAGATGGTAATGATGCGGCTAAAGCTGCAAGCACAGAGACTCGTACAAAGCTAAATTCTAACGCTTCTCGTATCGGTGTAAAAGGTTCTGAAGCCCTAACTGCCAATACGGACGTGGTTTATCAATTGGAATACCGTTTAGAAGTTGATACTAATAACAAGGCAAGTTTTACCGCGCGTGATACCTATCTAGGTCTTGCTAACAAAAGACTTGGTACTTTGGTTGCTGGTCGTTTGACTGCAGTTGATGATTATGTAAACTACGCTAATGTAACTACTGGTAGCCCAGTTGGTGATGATGATGTATTAGCTTCTGTTTCTGGTCCTCGTGCTAACAACGCTTTTGCCTATTTTTCACCAGAGTATAATGGCGTTCAGTTGATGGGTGTGTATGCCCTGGATGAAACCAATAAGGGAACTAGCAAAGAAGAAAGCTTTGGTCGTGATGCGTGGGGCGTAGCTGCTAAATATGAACCAAGCAACATGCCACTAAAAGCGGGTGTAAGCTATCTAAAAGCTGGCGCTGATAGTAAAAATACAGTTTTATTTGACAGCGCATTGCGTGCTAGCGTTGCCTATGCTGTTAATCCAGCAATTACTGTGGCGGGACAATATCAACTAACTGATGCTTATGCTTCTGATGAAAATGGTTTAAGATCTAGTGATAAAAAGCAAAAAGAACATGCCTACACTGTTTCTGGTACTTATAAAGTAGCTCAAACTCCATGGACTGCTTATGGTCAACTTGACTATGTGAACAATGCTGATCATGTTAAAAATAATAAAGAACAGCGCATTGTTGTCGGTGGTAAATATGGCTTTAACCAAAATACCACAGGTCACATTTATAGCGGTTATCTAAAAGAAAAAGTAACAGGTGCTAAAGACCAAAATTCTTATGGTATCGGTGCAGGTTTAGAATATAAATTCTAATCTACCTTTAGTAATAAAAACCCATCTTTTTAGATGGGTTTTTGTTATGAATCTTAAAAAATGTGTTAAAATTGGATAATTTATTTAAAAAAAGTGGGGCATGATATGACGGATAAAAATCCACATTTTTCTCGGATTTTGTTAAAACTTTCTGGTGAGGCCTTGGCGGGCGGTCGTGATATGGGGATTGATGCCGGTATTTTAGACCAGATGAGTTTATCAATTGCCCATCTGCGAGGTCTTGGTGTGCAGGTGGGGATTGTAGTTGGCGGTGGTAATTTATATCGCGGTAGTACCTTACAAAAAGAAGGGTTGGTTGGTCGTGTTACTGGCGACCAAATGGGCATGCTGGCAACCGTGATGAATGGTCTTGCCATGCGTGATGCATTAGTTCGCCGTAACATCAAAACACGTCTGATGTCAGCCTTATCAATTGCAACAGTTGGCGAGCCGTATTCTAGCCGTGATGCTATTCGCCATTTAAGTAATGGCGAAGTATGTATTTTTGTAGCAGGAACGGGTAATCCATTTTTTACCACTGATACGGCAGCGTGTCTGCGTGGAATCGAGATTGAAGCAGGTTTAATTCTAAAAGCTACTAAAGTTGATGGTGTGTATGATAAAGACCCAAGCGTTCATGCTGATGCGGTTAAATACGATAGCTTATCATTTGATGAAGTACTTGAACGTAAACTTGGCGTGATGGATTTAACTGCAATTGCTTTGTGCCGTGAACACAATGTGCCACTACAAGTGTTTGATATGAATAAACCCAACGCACTGCTTAATGTGGTTATGGGTGAAAAAGAAGGTACACGAGTTTATCATTAAGATGATTTGATAGATTAAATTAACCAAAATCATTCCAAAGGAAATAACCTTATGATTAATGACATTAAAAAAAATGGCGAATCTCGAATGAGTAAGGCAATTGAAGCTTTAGAGACGTCTTTTGCTAAATTACGCACTGGGCGCGCTCATCCTGGTATTTTATCATCAGTGATGGTTAGTTATTATGGCTCAGAAATGCCACTCAATCAGGTAGCTAGCATCAACGTAGAAGACAGTCGCACCCTTTTGGTTCAACCATTTGACCGTTCTATGGTGCAGGCAGTAGATAAGGCAATTCGTGAAGCGGATTTGGGGCTAAACCCAATGACTGCCGATGTTATTCGTGTTCCCATGCCCGCATTAACTGAGGAAACTCGCCGTGATATGCAAAAATTGGCACGTTCAGATGCTGAAAACACCAGAATCTCCGTGCGAAACATTCGTCGTGATATGCTACACGAAATCAAAAATCTGGTCAAAGAAAAAGAAATTTCTGAAGATGATGAACGCCGTGCCTCAGATGATATTCAAAAAATGACGGATAAATTTATTCAAACGATTGATTCGCGTCTTGAGAAAAAAGAAGCTGAGTTGTTGGTTGTATAATAAAAACGCTGATAATCGTAAGTAGGTGGATTGTCGGCGTTATTTTTTTGTAAATTTCTTACTTTTTTAAGTTTTATTATGCCAAATACGTTTAATTCTACAGACCACACTTTAGCAAAACCAGTTATGGTGGCGACCATGCCAAAACACATTGCCATTATTATGGATGGCAATAATCGCTATGGAAAAGCCAATCATTTGCCAATGGGGGCTGGTCATTTGGCAGGTAAAGACGCTCTCAATCCAATCGTGGAGTATTGTGCTAAAAATGGTGTGCAAGTACTGACGGTTTTTGCATTTTCATCAGAAAATTGGTCACGACCAAAAAATGAGGTAGATTTACTGATGAGGCTGCTAGCAGAAACCATTCAAGAACAATTATCACGTATGACCAAACATAAAATCCGATTACGGTTTATTGGTGATAGAAGTTTACTGGATAGAAGTTTACAAGAAAAAATGGCAGATATAGAAGCTAAAACTGCCAATTTTACCACTATGACTTTAGCGATTGCTGTTAGTTATGGTGGAAAAGATGATATTGCGTTTGCATGCAAAAAAATCGCTCAAAAAGTTGCTGATGGCACAATATCTGCTGATGATATTGATGCTAATATGGTTGGCGAAAATGTAGAATTGGGTGATTTGCCAGCAGTGGATATGCTGATAAGAACGGGCGGAGATTTTCGGATTTCTAATTTTTTGCTTTGGCAGTCTGCTTACGCTGAACTGTTTTTCACTCCAACGTTATGGCCTGAGTTTGGTGTGGATGAACTTGAATCTATGATACACAGGTTTGCTAAAATTGAAAGACGATTTGGTAAAACCAGCGAACAGATTTTGGAAGAAAAGACAGCCCAAAAAAATAGCATGAATGATGATAACAAGGGAGTGGTATAATGTGGCAACGTATTAAAACCGCTATCGTACTGGTGGCAATCGTTGGCACAGCAATGTTTGTCAGCCGTTTACCAATCTTTTTTTTGCCGTTATTAACACTTGGAGTTGTGATTGCATCGCATGAGTGGACAAAGCTTATGCCAAAATTGCAATATCCTGCTCGATTTATTCTCTTAGTAACGGTGGTTACTTTGGTGAGTGTTGCCCTGCCGCAAACGTGGCTTGTGTGGTGGGCGGTATCGGTAGTTATCTGGATGCAGGCAGTACGCTGGGTGATGGTATATCCTAGTCAAGAAAAATGGTATGGCAAACGACTGTTTTTGATGGGTGTGGTGATTTTAACTTCTGCAATCACTTCAATGTATAGTTTGTGGAAATTATCACCTTGGTGGTTAATGTATGTGTTTTTATTGGTATGGTGTGCTGATAGCAGCGCTTATTTTGTGGGACGAAAATTAGGTAAAAGAAAACTGGCTCCTAATGTATCACCCAATAAAAGCATAGAAGGTTTGATTGGCGGACTTTTAACATCAAGCATTGTAGCGTTTTTTGTGGGATATTATTTTTTGCCAAGCGGTATGGCGCTTTTGGCGTTTTTAATCTTAGCAGGTGTTACTACATTATCAAGCGTGCTTGGCGATTTATTTGAATCCATGTTAAAACGTCGTGCAGGCATCAAAGATTCAGGTTCAATTTTACCTGGTCATGGCGGTGTATTGGATCGTATTGATTCATTGTTATCAGCAACACCGATTTTTGCGTTCGGGGTGTGGGTTTTGACTTCTTGGGGTGTGCTGCCTGTATTGGAAAATTTTCACCACTAAACAACGCTATCAAATAAAATAAGCCAATCTATTTTAGATTGGCTTTTTTGGCATTATCCATTTTAAAATGTTTTACTAAATTCAATAAACATTCTGGTTTTGCCGTATTCGTAGAACTTATCGTTGCTCCATGTTTTGTGGTGGGCGACGGTCAGGCGGGGGGTAATGCCTTTAAAATGAATGGCTCTATGCCATATAGAAAGTGAGGCATCCATTTCTTTGTCGTGGCGTTTTTCTTGATTGCTAAAAAAACTTGGGGTTTGGTAGTGGCGTTGGGCGGCACTTAATCTGAGCGTAGTTGATAACCCCTTGTCCCATTCTTGTCCCCATGCGGTGCGGATGCTGTATCGGTCGAAGCTGTCGGTTTTGTCTTCTTTATTGCGTTCCTGATAGATGTCGAAACCGCCGACCCAGTATTGGCGGGCGTTTTTGTAATAAACGACGGAATTGCTCAAGAGACGGCTTGTATTGTCGGAACGAGCTCGGCGGCTGTTTTTCAGACGACCCATTTCCAAAGCACTGAGGGTTTGCAGCTTGGGCTGCCACCAGTGGTTGAAATGCAGGCGTGCGCCACTGGTATAGGCATAGGGGTCGTTGCCGTAAAAGCGGCGTTCGTGGAACGGGGTCAGTCCGACGTCGCTTCTTTGGTCGGCATAGCCCATGCCTGCGGAAAAACGGGCAGTTACGTCGTTGAAATTGGTGTGCTGAGGGTAGATTTTACCGTATGTGTCCGCACCGGCTGTGGCATACCAGCCTTTGGGTAGCGACCATTTTTTCTCTGCACCGAGCTGGTAGTTGATTGCTGTGGCATTGATGGGTTCGGGGAAAGTCCAGTTGCCGTAGGTTCGGCGGCTGGGGGCTTGGTTGATATTCTGCTCGCGGGTGATGCTGAGGCCTGCGTTGAATTTCCACGAATCGCGTTCGCGCAGGGCTTTGCGGTAGGCTTCGATGCCTTTGATAAGCACCTCGGGCAGGTCTTTTTCGGTTTTGAGTTTGTTGAACTGGTCGGCAGCGGCTTCGTTCTGCTTGTCTTCAAACAGGGCGGTGGCAAGCTGCCAGCGGACGACGGGGGCATTGGGGGTTTCGGCGATAAATTTGCGGTAGTGTCCGATGGCCTCTTTTATGTTGCCTTCCGTTTGGGCGACGAGTCCGCGGGCGTAAAGTGCCATGTTTTTATCGTGTTGCGGCCACTGTTCGTAAATCGGCAAAACCACTTTGATGCCTGCGATATTACGAGCAACGACGGCGGAATACATGGCGCGGGCGAGCAGATCTGGATTGGCGAGCAGGGTTTCGGCGTTGACGTTGACGACTTTTTCAGACGACGTTTCAGCTGCGGGCGGATTGACGGGTTCTTCGGGTTTTTCAGGCTCTGCCGTGTTGACCTGCAATTCGGGCGTCGGATAGGTTTTGGGTTCGGGTGGGACGCCTTCGGCGTGTGCGGCGGACAGGGAAATCAGGGAGAGGAGCAGAAGGTTTTTTTTCATCAGAATTTCCTTAATCAATGGTTGAAAACCCATCTTTAAAATTTATATCGTTAGGATTTTCTAAGGATTTTAATGTTGTTATAGTATATCATGATGTTAATGACAATTAATTTTATCATGGTTGATAAAACAAAACTTAAAATTTTTTGTAAAATCAAAATATAACCAAAGTTTATTTTAACTAAAAACCGCCCAAAATTGAGCGGTTTTGTGGGTTATGATAAAAGATTATTGTTTTTTACCACCGAATACGCCGAAGGCTTTATTGGCTGTATCAAAACGGTCTTTGCCAGCATAGTCAAATTGACCAGCCATTTCATCCGCTGTTGCACCATAGAAGCCACCTGATAAGCTACCTGAATCAGCTTTATCCCATGTTCCAGTGAAGTTGCTACCGTTAATTGTGCCACTAAATTTTTGTACTGCTACACCGTAGTTATCATTGGTATCAATAGCACCTGTCAATGTTTTATTGGAGAAATCAACATCAGCAGTAAATGTACCAACCTTGCCACTGCGGGTAGTTAGCCAATTATCTTTGCTTACATCATTAAGATTGATAAGTGTAAATGTTGTACCTTTATAGGTGGCTTTGCCAGAAGGAATTGTATCAGCCAGTTTACCCTGTACATAAGTGGTATAACTACCATCTTTTAATTGAGCAAGACCATATACAACATTTGAAAGTCCTGTAGATTTAGTAACAGTGGCTGTATCTTCTTTAGGATCAATAATAAAGCCAGATTTTCTGTCAGTCAAGAACTCTTCGCTGGTACTATATCCAGACTTAACTGGATTTTTAGCAATGGATAAATCAATACTTGTTCCATTGATGACTAATGTTGTAATATTTGCATCATTAGCTACAAAGTTTTGTTGCCCTAAAGCACCTTTGGACAATGTTGGTGTTACAGAAATTGGCTTGGTGTTATTAGTTGTATCGGTTTTTGGTTTTTCAGCAGGTTGTGTGGGCTGTACAGGTGTTGCAGGTTCTGTGGTAGCTGCTTTTTCATCTTGGCGTTTCGCACCGAATACGCCGCGCGTTTCCACTTCTTGATTGGCTTTATACATACCGGCAAGTTGGTCGGCAGTTGCGCCGTAGAAGCCGCCATGCAGGTTACCCGCATCGTCGGCAAAAGTGTTGCCGGTCAGCTTACCGTTGAAGGACAGGTTTTCCATATCGCGGGCATTGGCTTTCAATACCCCGTCTTTACCGCCCAAACGGTTTTCCTCGTCATTGCCATTTAGGGTTTTGTCGCTGAAGCGGTTGATATTGACACCGATGGTTTTCTTATCAAAGTTTACTTTGGCGGAAACTTTAGTGGCTACTGCACCCAAATAGGTGTTGTCAAATTTACTTGCACTGTTGGATGGGTCAACATAATCAAATGAATCTATTCTAAAGGGGTTGCCGTCTTTAAAGTGCAGACCGTAACCTTCATAGGTTGCTTCACCTTTTTGGGCAGCAACAACATCTTGTGTTGAAGGATTGCCTTGTACAAAAATGCCTTGTTTGGTGTCGTTTTGGAAATGCGTATTGGTAACATCAGCCACGCCGCCATAACGTACATCAGCTAATAAATTACCACTGTGAACGGCTAATTGTGCCGCACCTTGTCCGCCACCATTTTCGCTTGTTTCACGTGCTGTAAATCCGCCTTCTGTGATTGTTTTGGTATTGATTTCAACGCCTTCTAATATCACAACATCTTTGCTTGATGATTTAGGAGTTTCAAGCGCACCGTATTTCAAACCGCTATATTCACCCTTTTTAGCTGTAACAACACCGCCATCTACAGTTTTGGTCATGACTTTGCTATCACCACCAAAGGCTGTGTCCTTATTCTCTTCTGAGGTTTCAGGCTGTTTGGTTTCAGGCTGTTTGGTTTCAGGCTGTTTGGTTTCAGGCTGTTTG